>CAYZQM010000070.1:10603-26544 GCA_964480175.1 uncultured Sandaracinaceae bacterium | reverse complement strand
GTGCAGCAAGGGGCCGGGGTGGGGGTTCCGAGTAGAACGCGTCGGAACGACCTACGAGGTCGGGAAGCTCGCGAAAGGGTGTTCGAGTTCCGATGCTGACCGAGGGAGGAACCCCCACCCCGGCCCCGCTCTCCGCGACCCCTCCCACCACCGCGGGACAATTACTCGCCCCGCGCAGCGGACTGGTTTTCAAAAGCCAAGCGCAGCGAAGAAGCCAAGCGCAGCGAAAGCCAAGCAGCGAAAGCCGAGCGCAGCGAAGAAGCCGAGCGCAGCGAAAGCCGAGCGCAGCGAAAGCCGAGCGCAGCAAAGAAAGGCCACAGCGGCCTCGAAGCTCACGCTAGCGCGGCGCGGGCGTCTTCGACGGTGACCAGGCCTTGCTTGACCAGCTCGCGCAGGTGCATCTCGAAGGTCTGCATCTGGTAGGGGTGCACGCCGCGCTCCATCACGTCCTTGAGCGGCGGGTTGCCCTCGGGCTTGCGCAGGGTCTCGCGCGCGGTGCCGGTGACGACCAAGATCTCGGCGGCGAGCACCAGGCCGCGTCCTTCGGCGGCGGGCACCAGGCGCTGCGCGATGATCGCGCGGAGGTTGTCGGCGAAGCGCTCGCGGGTCTCTTGCACCTCGCCGCTCGGGGAGAGCGCGACGACGCGCCCGACCGTGCGCGCGACGTCGGGGGTGTGCAGCGTCGAGAGCACCATGTGCCCGGTCTCGGCGGCCTTGAGCGCGATGTCCATCGTCTCCTCGTCGCGGATCTCGCCGACCTGGATGATGTCGGGGTCCTGCCGGAGCGCGGCGCGGAGCGCGGTCGCGAAGTCCTCCGTGTCGAGGCCGATCTCGCGCTGCGAGACCGCGGCGAGCTGATCCCCGTGGATGAACTCGATGGGATCCTCGACGGTGACGATGTGCACCCGCTTGGTCGCGTTGATGTGCCCGATCATGGCGGCGAGCGTGCTCGACTTGCCGTTGCCGGCCGCGCCGCACACCAGGATCATCCCGCGCTCGAGCTCGGCGAGGCTCTGTACGACGGGCGGCACCCCGAGCTCGTCGAACGTCGGGATGCGCAGCGGGATCGAGCGCAGCGCCATCGCGAGCGTCCCGCGCTGCCTGTACACGTTCACCCGGTAGCGACCGACGCCGGGCACGCCGTACGAGGTGTCGTACTGCAAAAGATCGTCGAGCGAGCCCTTGTAGCGCGAGTTCTTCAGCACCAGCTCGACGATCGAGCGGGTGTGCGGCGGCAGCAGCTTGTCGCCGCTCAGGTAGTGCAGATCACCGCTGACCCGGAACGCCGGCGGCTGCCCCACCTTGATGAGGATGTCGCTCGCGTTGTGCTGCTGGCCCTTCTTGAGCAGGGCATGAAGCGTGGCTTCGTCCATCGAGCCGCGATCCTACACAGGTTCGCCGTCGCCAGTCGCAGCAAGTGCCTCCGGCCCGAGCGCACGCCCAGCGCAAAGCGGCAAGTGGGTTTAGGGACCCACGCGCAGCGCGAGCGTAGCGAGGCGGAGTCGGATGGGGGGCCCCGACGAGTTCACTTCGTCGGGGGGAAGGGCTGCACCAGCCCTTCCAACCAACACTAGCTGTCGCGGCGACGGATCACGATCGTGTTCATGTGCTCGCTCGCCTCGAACGCTTGGCGGTAGCGCTGGGCCTCGCCCATCGACTCGAAGGGACCGATGCGGACCCGGTGCACGGTGCCGCGGCCTTCGATCGTCGCGCGCATCACGAACGCGCGGTGACCTCGCGCGCGAAGACCCTCGGCGAACGCGTGCGCGCCTTCGGGGCTGTCGTAGCTGATCACCTGCAGCGTGAACTCGCCGTCGTGACCGGCCGGGGCGTCGGCCTCCATGCGCGTGCGCTCGGTGGGCAGCGCGGCGTTCACCAGCACATCCGTGCTCGTGGTGCCCTCGAGCCGCGCGGGGTCGATCGTCGCGACCATCGCGGCCGGCAGCGCGGCCGCCGCGCGCTCACCCGCGATCGCACCCGCGACGACGGCCGGCCGAACGGGCAGGGGCTCCGGATGCAAGAGCTCCGCGTTGGCGGTGGCGATGGCGGCGGCGAGCTCCGGCGGGTCGCCCTCGAGGCGCTCGGGGAAGGTCAGCGCCACCCGATCGATGGACGCGCGCGGCGTCTCCTCCGGGGTCTCCGGGGCCAGCCCATCCTCGATGCTGAGGCGCGCGAGGGGATCACGGGTCGGCGCGTCCTCGGGCGGAGGAGGCGCGGCGACGAGCGAGAGCGCCAGCACGAGCCCGCCGCCCGCCAGACCCGAGACCGCGAGCAGCGCCATGCGGCGCACGCCATACTGCTCGTCCTTCTGCTCGCGAATCAGGTTCAGGTCACGCATCGAGCCGTCCATGAGGTGCCTCCATCGAACTTCCGGTCATGTGCTGACCTGTATTCGGATGTAGGACAAAGGGGCTGATGTCGTCAAAAAAGCGCAACCACTTTCCACGGGCCTGCCACACCAGCAGAGAGAAGAGGTGAGGCACACTCGGCCGATGCGCGCCCTGCTGGTCCTCGCCGCCCTCGCCCTCGCTCTCGTCCCCGGCAGCTCCAGCCTCCGGGCCCAGGAAGAGCCCGCGCACGTCCTGCGCTTGGCGACGCTGGCGCCGCGAGGATCCCCCGGCGAGCGGGTGCTGCGCGCCTGGAACAACACCCTCCGCGAGCGCACCGGCGGGACGCTCTCGGTGCGGGTCTACTGGGGTGGCTCGATGGGCGACGAGACCTCGATGATCCGCCGCATGCGCATCGGCGACATCGAGGCTGCGAGCCTGACCGCCGCAGGCATGAGCGAGCTGGTCCGCGACACGATGGTCCTGCAGGTGCCGGGCGTGATCACCACCACCGCCGAGCTGGATCGGGTGCGCGAGGGATACACCGATGAGCTCCGCGGGCGCTTCCACGACGCCGGATGGGAGCTGCTCGGCTGGGGCGATGCCGGTCAGGTCCGCATCTTCTCCAGCACCGCGATCACCCGGCCCAGCGATCTACGGAGCCGTCGCCCCTGGCTGCGAGACGGCGATCCCGTCTTCCGCGCGGTGCTCGACGAGGCGGGCGCCAACGGCGTCGTGGTCGGCATCCCCGAGGTCCTCGCTGGCCTGCGCACGGGGATGATCGACACCGTCCCCGCGAGCGCGGTGATCGTCTCGGCCCTCCAGTGGTTCACGGCCCTCACGCACATGACCGACCGATCGTCGGGCTTCGTGATCACCGGCATGGTGGTGCGCGGCGAGTTCGCGGCCTCGCTCAGCGAGAGCGAGCGGACGGTCCTGTTCGAGACGGCGCGCGAGAGTGAGGGGCGGATCGCCCGCGCGATGCGGCGGATGGACGACGAGTTCTACGACGCCTTGCGCGAGCGCGGGGTGACCGCCGACTCGACGACGCCGTACGCCAGCGAGTGGCAGGCGCTGACCGACGGCGCGCGCGGGCGCCTGGCCGATCGGGTGGTGCCGCGGGCGCTCATCGACCGGATCAGCGCCATGGCGCGCGGGCACTGACCCGACGTTGGGCTCGCACGAACGCCCTTCCCAAGGGGCTGCGGCCTCGGCTATGGTCCGCCGCTAGTTCTCGTCCGCCTCGATCGCGGACAGGTCCTCGACAGACTCGGAGTGAACCATGGTCGTCTTGCTCATCCTCGGTGTGTTCATCGCGTGCGGCGCGCTCGGCTTCCTCGGCATGCGCATCGCCGCTGGTCGGCAGGAGCCCAACCTCGCGGCCGGCAGCGTCGAGCAGGATCTTCGCGGCGGCCTGAGCCCGTCGGTGCTCGGCGGCATCCTCGGCACCATCCCGTTCCTGGTCTTCGTCGTCGTCCTCGTCGTCATGGCCCTGCAGGCCGGCGAGGAGCGCCACGCGCGCGAGGCCCGCGAGGCCGCCGAGCGCGCCGCGGGCGAGTAGCGCGCGACCTTCACGACCGTGATCGACCCTGATGGGGGCGTCTGCTAATCAGGCGCCCCCATATGCGTTACTCGGCCGCCTTCATCCCCACGCTCCGCGAAGCCCCCAACGACGCGACCACGCCGTCGCACATCTTGCTCTTGCGCTCGGGGATGGTGCGCATGGTCGGCGCCGGCATCTACGAGTTCTTGCCGCTCGGTTTCCGCGTGCTCAGCAAGATCGCGAACATCGTGCGCGACGAGATGAACCGCGCGGGCGCGCAAGAGGTGATGATGCCCGCGCTGTTGCCCCGCGAGTACTTCGAGGAGTCGGGCCGCTGGAGCAGCTTCGGCGACACGCTGCTTCGGCTGCAGGACCGCAAGAAGGGCGACTACCACCTCGGGCCCACGCACGAGGAGATCATCACCGACATGGTGCGGCGGGACGTCAAGAGCTACCGCCAGCTCCCGATCAACCTCTACCAGGTGCAGAGCAAGTTCCGCGACGAGGCGCGCCCCCGCGCGGGCCTGCTCCGCTGTCGCGAGTTCGTGATGAAGGACGCCTACTCGTTCGACGTGAGCGAGGAGAAGGCCGTCGCCAGCTACGAGGCGATGCGCGAGGCGTACGTCCGGATCTTCACCCGCTTGGGCTTGGACTTCCGCCTCGTGTCCGCGGACAGCGGCGCGATGGGCGGCAGCACCAGCGCCGAGTTCCAGGTGCTCGCGCAGAACGGCGAGGACGCGATCGTCGCGTGCACCAGCTGCCAGTACGCGGCGAACGTCGAGGTCGCGACGACGCCCGCGCCCGCGAAGTTCGAAGGGGAGGTCACCGCGAGCGAGAAGGTCGCGACGCCGGGCAAGAAGACCATCGAAGAGGTCGCGGCGTTCTTGAAGGTGCCCGCGAGCGAGACGCTCAAGGCGCTCTTCTACCGGGTGATCGGGGAGGAGGGCGTTCGCTACCTCATCGCGTTCGTTCGCGGCGATCGCGAGGCCAACGAAGTGAAGGTGCTCAAGGCGCTTCGCGACGCGGGCGTGAGCGCGAAGGAGCTCGTGATGGGCGAGGCCGGCGAGCTCGCTCCCTTCGGCGGCGTGGCCGGCTACATGGGCCCCGTCGGCTTGAAGGACGCCAAGAACCTCACGGTGCTCGTCGATCGCGAGGGCGCGACGGGCGCGGGCTTCGTCGTGGGCAGCAACGAGGCGGGCTTCCACACCAAGCACGTCGCGTTCGGTCGCGACTTCACCGCATCCGTTGCGGATCTCCGGCAGGTCGGCGACGGCGATGCCTGCCCCAACTGCGGTCACGCGCTCAAGTCGTACCGCGGGATCGAGGGCGGGCACATCTTCGTGCTCGGCACCCACTACTCCGCGAAGATGAACTGCACGTTCTTGGACGACGCGGGCGTCGAGAAGCCGATCGTGATGGGCTGCTACGGCATCGGCGTCTCGCGCCTCGTCGCGACCTCGATCGAGCAGCACCACGACGCGGACGGCATCGTGTGGCCGATGGCGATCGCGCCCTTCCAGGTCGCGCTCATCACGGCGGGCAAGGAGCCCGAGCTCGAGGAGGCGGCGAAGAAGCTCTACGCAGAGCTCACCGCCAAGGGCGTCGAGGTCCTCTTCGACGATCGCGACGAGCGCCCCGGGGTGAAGTTCAAGGACGCCGATCTGCTCGGCCTGCCGCTGCGCGTCGTCGTCGGCAAGAAGAGCCTCGCGGAGGGCAAGGTCGAGGTGAAGCGCCGCGGCACCAAGGATCTCGAGCTCGTCGCGCTCGATGCGGCCGTCGAGAACGTGGTCGCGAAAATAGAAGCGGCCGGGCTACGGTTGGTGCCCGCGAGCTGATGGCGAAGAAGAAGAAGAAGGCCAAGGCGCCCGTCGCGCTGACCGAGCGGAACTCGCCGCTGCTCGGCAACGCGCTCCTGTGGTTGGGCTTCCTCGTGGTGCTGGTGGTCGGGGTGGTGACGGTCTTCGTGCCCGAGCTCAGCGACGACAGCACCGAGGAAGAGGGCGCCGCCGCCGACGACGCACGGGACGACGAGAGCGACACGCCCGAGCGCGGGTCGGATGAAGCGGGCGCCTCGAGCCCCTGACAGCGGACGTCGCTGACCGGGTGTCGTGGCTGACCGGGTGGCGTGGCTGACCGGGTGGCGTTGCTCGCATGACGTGCTGACCGGGTCACGTCGCTGACAGGGTGACGTCGCGGAGCGCGCTCGCGCTGACGCGCTGACGCATCGTTGGCTGCGCACCTACACCGTCGCCCGCGACCCTCGTGTCACGCCGTCGCGCTCGTCCGCGGGTGCGTGGGGCTCGGTTCGTTGCGCGGATCCAGGGCCCGTAGGCCTTCTGCACCACGACGGCGCAGCGCAGCATGCGCCGCGGCACGCACCTTGCGGGTGATGCCCGCGCTGCGTGAGGCTTGCCACTTAGTTGCCAACGCCCCATCCCCCTGAAGAGTCTCTCCGTCTCGGAGGACGCCTTTCGGACCGCAGCCACCGAGGATCGAACGCAGGAGACCCAAGGAGCCCCAAGGAGAACAGTGCAGCAGTCGACGCCATCCCCGCTCGGTGTCCTCGGTCGCGAGAGCTCGCGCGCCGCGGCGGCGCGAGGATCCAGGCCCACGACCTGCACACTCCTGCTCCTGGTAGCGATCGGCTCGCTCGCGCTCGGCTCGCGCGCGCACGCTCAGGGCCTCGACGTGCTCTGGTGTGAGGCCGCCCTCGCGCCGCCGCTGATGAGCGAGCTCTCCGTCACCGACCTCGCGTCGGGGGGACGGATGATGTCGGTCGATCCCCTGATGTGTGGGCTGCCGGCGCTCGGCCCCTCGGGCTTCGGCATGGCCGCGCCCGGTCGCGTCGACGGCGCGGCCGCGTGGCGTCGGGTCAGCGAGGTGCTCGACGCGGGCGACGCGGCGCGTGCGCCCGAGGCGCTCGTGCTCGTCGAGACGCTCCGGTCGGTCGCACCCGCGCTGAGCGACGAGCTCGATCTGATGCGCGCGCGCCTCTCGCTCTTGGTCGGTCCCGCGGGCTGCGACGATCTCGACGCCGCGATGGCGAGCCCGCTGCCGCGGGTCGGGATGGAGGCGAAGGTCGCGTGGGTGCGCTGCCTCTTGGCGACGGGGAATCGCCACGCCGAGTCCGAGCTGGCCACGCTCGAGCGCCGCTACCCGGAGCTGCCGGATCAGGTCGGCCTCGAGCTGATGCGCGCGCAGATGCACGAGCGCGCAGGACGCGTGCGCGAGGCCATCGGGCGCTACGACGCGATCGATCAGGAGCACCCGGGGGATCCGGCGGCTGCCGTCGCGCGGGCGCGCCTGTCCGCGCTCGCTGCGGCCGGAGAGCGCGTACCCACCCGCTCGCCGCTCCAGGAAGTGGGCCGCGCGGGGCGCCTCGTCCGCTCGGGCCCGCCCGACCTCGCGCGCACCGAGGTCGATCGCTTGCTCGAGACGGAGCTCCCGACGGCGCAGGCCGCCGAGGTCCGGCTGCTCGCGGCGCGCTTGGCCCGGGTCGAGGGCCGCTTCGAAGACGCGCGCGATCTCATCCGCGACGCGCGCGGCATGGCGCCGACGGTGGGCGACGATCCCGAAGCGGTGGCCTCGATCGCGGCCGACCTCGAGGCGGCGAGCGCGCAGAGCGCCGACGAGGGGCGCCGCACCCTGCGCGCGATGGGCTACGGGCGCGGGATGCGCCGCACCTCGGCGACGCGCCTCTACATGATGGCGCGGGTGGCGGCGCACGCGGGCTTGCGCGAAGAGCTCGGCGCGCTCCTCGACGAGCTGATCGATCGCAGCGGTGGCGCGACCCCGCTCTCGTGTGTGGTGCGCGAGGACACCGCGATCATCGCGGCAGGGAGCGACGACGCCCGCGTCGCACGGCTGCTCGAGGGCTGCACGTCGATCAGCGCGCGCTACCACCGGGCGCGCGCGCTCGAGCGCTTCGGGGCCCGCAGCGCGGCGCGCGATGCGTTTCGTGAGGTGATCGCGAGCGACGACACCGACACGGGGTTCTACGCGCTCTGGGCGCGCACCCGCCTGGAAGCCATGCGCGCAGCGCGCGAGGAGGCCGCGGCGCCGAGCGCGGCGCCACCGATCACCGAGGCGCCCGAGCTCGTCGCGCCCGAGGCCGCGGAGGTCGAGGCGCCGGAGACGAGCGTCTCGTTGTCCTTCCCCGTGGGAGAGCCGCTGGTGATCGACGCGTCCATCGCCCCGCCGATCACGCTCACCCACCGGGTCCCCGGTCCCTGGTCGCTCGCGATGCTCGAGCTCTCGTCGTCCAAGATCGGCGAGCCCGCGCCGCGGCGCAGGCCTGCGCTCGTGGTGCCTCCGCTGCACGAGGCGATCACCGCCGAGGGCGACGTCGTCACGCCGGTCGACGACGAGCCCGAGTCGCTCGCGCCCATCGCGGGCAACGCGCTCAGCGACGCCGAGGTGCTGGAGACGCTGGGGCGCTTGGCGAACGCGCACGAGGCGGGCTTTCCGTGGTTCGCCCGCGCGCGGGCGCGCATCGAGCTCCAGGATCGCGCCGGCGCGGCCGAAGAGCTCTTCCAGGCGTGGGCCGCGTGGCGTGAGGCCAACGGCAGCGCGCCGATCCGCGCGGGCACCGAGGCCGTGTACCGCGGCGCGGCCCCGCCCCGCATCGCCACCGACCTCGCGACGCGTCGTGCTCGTCGCGCCCTCGGCGCGCGCGATCGCGAGGCGCTCGCCGACGTCGCTGCGCACCTCGGCGACTACGGGCTCGCCGCGCGCTACGGCGGCTCGGGTCGTGTCGCGATGCGCCCGCGTCCCTACGAGGATCTGGTGCGCGCGGCCGCGGAGCGTCACCACCTGGATCCCAACCTCCTCTGGGCGGTGATGCGCGTCGAGAGCGTCTACAACCCGAGCATCGTTTCGTACGCGGGCGCCATCGGCCTCCTGCAGATCATGCCGCGCACGGGGCGCAACATCGCCAACGCGCTCCGTCGCCCCGACTTCACCACCGCCGATCTGCTCGACCCGGCGACCAACATCGAGTTCGGCGCGTGGTACCTGCGCTCGCTCCTCGATCGCTTCGAGGGGCGCATCCCGCTCGCGGTCGCGTCGTACAACGGCGGCCCTCACAACGTACGGCGCTGGATGGCCGAGCACGCGGACGCGATGCCGATCGACGCGCTCTGTGAGCGCATCCCGTTCACCCAGACGTTCCGCTACGTGCGCCGGGTGCTGCATCACTACGTCGCGTACCGCGAGGCCGAAGGGCTGGGCCTGCCGGAGCTCGATCCGACGCTGCCGGGCCACGCGGTCGACACCGTGGCGTTCTGAGCCGAAGCGCGCGCTGCCGCGGGAGTGGTCCGATGGTTGCTGAGCGCTCCGCGTGACCGTTCGACTGTGCCACCTCGTGCCCGCGCTCCTCGCGAGCGCGTCCTTCGTGTCGGGCTGCTACGAGATGCACGGCGTCGATCCTCGGCTGGACGCAGGACCGTCGATCGGCAGCGACGCTGCGCCGCGCCCCGACACCCCGCCCGCTCCCCGCGATGCAGGACCTCGCCCCGACGTGCCGAGCGCGTGCCCGCTCCTGCGCGCGGACGCGAGCTGCCTCGAGAGCTTCCAGATCATCGCAGGGCGACCCTTCGAGCTGCCGTTCCAGTACGACACGTGCGGCTGCTGCATCGAGACCTCGTGCGACGTGGTGGTCGACGAGGCGGACCGGACGCTGCGCCTTTCGACGGGGCTCTGCCCCGACGAGTGCGACTGCGATGCGTGCATCACGCCGCGGGGAAGCTGCGCGGTCCCGCCGATCCGCGAGGCGGCCGCTGGGCAGTGGACCGTCGAGGTGAACGGGACGGACGCGTTCCGCATCGGCGTCGTGCCCTCGGACGTCTCGGTCGAGCCGCCTCCCCACGCGTGCGCGACGTACGCCGAGCCCGATCCATGCGGCGGTCGCCCCGACTTCACGACGGGACCCGTGCGCGGGGACGTGTGCGTCGAGGTCGCGGAGCACGCGGACCGCACCGCGCTCGCCGTGATCGACTTCTGCGCGACGTGCAGTGACGTGGACGCGGCGTGCAACGTGACCGTCTTCGAGCGCCTGACCGACGACCTCCCGTTCGGCTACGACATCGAGCTGCACGCGGGCACCTACACGTCGTCCTGCGCCCTCGCGTGCCCCGACGTGTGCGAAGTCCACGCGCGCGAGTGCGACGTGCCGGCGCTCGATCCGAGCGCGTACAACCGGGTGATGATCGACGGTGAGGTCGTCACCACCTACGGCCCGGGCGTGGCGAGGACGGCCTGCGCCGCCGGTCCGTGACGAGCCTGATAGATTGCGCCCGTGCGCGCGCTCCTCGTCCTCTTCTGCGCGTCGCTCGCGTGCAGTGCGCCGAGCGAGCCCCCGCCGCGCCGTGATCCCAGCGAGCGCTGGCCGGGCGGCGACACGAGCGTGGAGGAGGTGTCCTCGCGCAGCTTCAGCCTGCCCGCGCGCAACCTCGACGCCGAGCGGCGCGCGCGGTTCTCCGTCGGCAACAACGTCTTTTCGGACAACTGGGTGACCGCACCGAGCTCGACGTCGGCGCGCGATGGCCTCGGCCCGCGCTTCGACGCGACGAGCTGCAGCGGCTGCCACCTGCACGACGGACGGGGCCGCATCGAAGACGACGGATCGATCGTCAGCGCGGTTTTGCGCACCTCGGCAGAAGACGGGGGCGTTCATCCCGCGTACGGAAGCCAGCTCCAGCGCCACGCCGTGCTCGGGCTGAACGTCGAGGGTCGCGTGTCGGTGCGTGCCCACGAGCGCGATGGCCTGCGGACGTTCGAGCTCGTGCTCGACCTACCCCTCGATCCACCCCTCGATGACGACCCGCCGATGCGCACGTCGCTGCGGGTCGCGCCGCAGCTCGTCGGTCTGGGCCTCTTGGAGGCGATCGAGGAGCGGGCGATCCTCGCGCACGCCGATCCCGACGACCTCGACGGCGACGGGATCTCGGGCCGCCCCAACCACGCGCTCGATCTGCGCACCCATGCGCTCGCGCTCGGGCGCATCGGCTGGAAAGCGAACCAGCCGAACGTCGAGTCGCAGGTCGCCTCCGCGCTCGCGGGCGACATCGGGATCACCTCGAGCCTCGTGCCCGTCGCGGAGTGCGCCGCCGCCGATCGATCGTGTCTCGACGCGCCGGGTGGCGGCGAGCCGGAGATCAGCGACGAGCTGCTCGGCTTCCTCGTGCTCTACGCGCGCACCCTCGCCGTGCCCGCGGCGCGCGACTTCGATGCGGCCGAGGTGCTCGCGGGTCGCGAGCACTTCGGCTCGGTCGGCTGCGCGGCCTGCCACGTGCCCTCGTTCACCACGGGGGAGAGCGACGTGCCTGCGCTCGCGCATCAGCGCATCTGGCCGTACACGGATCTGCTCCTGCACGACATGGGCGCGGGCCTCGCCGATGGGCGCGGTGATGGGGAGGCGAGCGGAAGCGAGTGGCGGACGCCGCCGCTCTGGGGCATCGGCCTCATCGAGGGGGTGAACGGTCACACGACGCTCTTGCACGATGGCCGGGCGCGCTCGATCGACGAGGCGATCCGCTGGCACGCGGGCGAAGCAGAGGGCGCCCGCCAGCGCTACGAGGCGCTGACCAGTGAGGAGCGCGCGGCGCTGGTGCGCTTCGTCGGCTCGATCTGAAGCGCTTCCCCGCGACGCCCGATCAGGACGACGACCAGCGCGAACGCGTCACGACGCCCGAACGTGCGCCGCGATCAGCGCGTTCACTTCGCTCGCGTGCGTGAGCGGGCCCATGTGGCTCGCGCCCGGGATGCGCTCGCGCCGGCTGCGCGGGATCGAGGCGAGCATGATCTCGATGACCCGCTCCATCGCGAGCGTGGAACGCTCGCTGCTCAAGAAGAGCACCGGCATCTCGAGCGTCGCGTACGCCTGGTGCGGGGTGCGCTCGACGCCGAGGCTGCGGACCTCGCCGATCATCTTCGGTGCGACGCTGCGGAACGCCTGGCGCGCGCTCTCTTGCAGCCGATGCCAGCCGCCGGCGCCGCCCCAGTAGTCGACGAAGTTCTCGAGCCACGCCTCGACCTGCGCGTCGGTCTCGGCGAAGTCGCCGTGATCCTCGTCGAGCGTCTCCAAGGTCTTCAGCGCCTCGCGCTCCCCCTTGCTGCGCAGCACGCCGAACGAGACGGGCTCGTAGAGCGCCATCGAGCGGATCTTGCCCGGCCGATGCAGCGCGGCCAGCAGCGAGAGGAAGCCCCCGTACGAGTGGCCGACGAGGTGCACCGGGGCCTCGAAGCGATCGATCAGGCGCTCGAGCGCGAGCAGATCCAGCGCGTGGTGAAAGCGCTCCGAAGAACGGAAGGGCGGGCTCTCGCCGTAGCCCAAGAGATCCGGCAGCACCACGCAGTGGGTGCTCTGGAGCTCGGCCGCCAAGCGCTTGAACTGACGCGACGACATGCCGCTCGAGTGCACCGCGATCACCGGATCGCCTGCGCCCTCTTCCGTCCAGCGCATCGCGAAGGGACCGATCGACAGCTCGTGCATCGACCGCTTGTGCGGCGGCGCGCTGCTCGTCGCAAGCCCGGCGCCGCACATGAAATGCGCCGCCGGATCGGCTAGCTTCTGCGCCCCCATGCCCAGCTTCGACGTCGTCTCCAAGCTCGACCGCCACGAGGTCGAGAACGCAGTCAACCAAGCCGCCAAGGAGGTCGGGCAGCGCTACGACTTCCGGGGCACCGACACCTCGATCGAGCAGACCGACGAGGGCATCGTGCTGCGGTCCAACGCCGAGGCGCGCATCCAGGCCGCGTGGGACGTGCTCCAAGAGAAGATGGTGAAGCGGAAGGTGTCGCTCAAGTCGCTCGACGCCGAGGACCCCAAGCCCGTCGGCGGTCAGAAGTACCGCATGCTGGTGAAGCTCAAGGAGGGGATCGACACCGATCGAGCCAAGCAGATCGTCAAAGCGATCAAGGACTCGAAGGTGAAGGTGCAGGCGGCCATCCAGGGCGATCTGGTGCGGGTGTCGGGCAAGAAGCGCGACGATCTCCAAGAGGCGATCGCGCTGCTGCGCGGCGGCGACTACGGCCTGCCGCTCTCGTACCTCAACTTCCGCGACTGACCGACCGGCGAGTCAGCGCGAGCTCGACAGCGCCCGGGCCGCGCCGCCCATCGCGCGCTCGGCCGCCGCCTCGAGCGCTTGCTCGGCGAGGTTGCGCTCTTGATCGGCGCGCGCGCTCGCGCTCGACGCAGCCTCTTCCATCGCGGTCGAGTTCGCGTTCAGCGATGCGCGCAGGCTCCTGCCCGGCTCGTCCATCACGAGGATGGAGACGTCGCAGCGCACCCGCAGCTGACCGTCGCGGCGCTCGCGGTGGATCGTCGCGATCGAGCCCTCCATGCGGAACGACGGGATGCGCCGTCGGCTGATCTCGCGCGCTGCTTCGGGGTGCGCGCCGCCGCCGTCGAGGATCGCGACGCCGCGCAGCACGATGAGCCCGCGGTGCACCTCGTGCTGCAGCATCGCCGCGAGCCCGCTGTGGCTGAAGCTGCTGCGGTTCTCCATCGAGCCCATGACCACCGCGTACGACGTGTGCGCCCAGTCGATGTCGCGCGCGGGCGGGAGCACTTCGACCGACGGCATGCGCCGCCGCCGACCGGTCGATCCGGAGCCCGAGCCCGATGCCGCGCCGCCCGAGGCGCTCGCGCTGCCCGACGAGAGCGCGCGGATCGCGGCGTCGGCGGCGGTGCGCACGTCGGCGCTCCGATCGCGGCTCGCAGCGCGCAGCGCGGGGAGGGCGTCGCTGCTCCCGATCGTCCCCAGCGCCGAGGCGGCCGCGGCGCGCACCGCAGGGGAGTCGTCGTCGCGCAGCGCGGTGCTCAGCGGCGGCACCGCGCTCGCATCGCCCGTGCTGCCCAACGCGAGCGCGGCGCGCGCTCGCACCCGGAAGTCGCGCGCGTCGGCGAGCATGCGCACCAGCGTGCTGCGCTCTTGTGCGAACGCGGAGAGATCCACGCTCGCGAGCACGAAGACGAGCGACAGCGAGATGGCCGCGATGCTCAGTCGCTTCGGTGCGTGCGCTGCGTTCGTCGGGGACGCGTGGGCCATGAGCGACATCGAGGTTCTCAGGCGGCCTCGGACCCGTCAACGGGCGCCCCCATTCATCGCGGACGCTTTGGAGGGCCGTGTGTGCGGCCCGCGCACCTTCTCCGCGGACGTCGCTCGGCCGTCGCTCGGCGGCGGCGTAGGGAACGTTCGCGTCGGCGCTCAGGGCGCGAGCACGGGCGGGCGGACGACGGGCAACGGCTCCACGCGGGTGCGCGCTGCCTCGGGCACCGTGACGTCGAGTCGATCGGACGCTGGCACTCGGCTCGCGCGCACTCGCCCGCGCACGCCCGTGCTCCCGGTCACCACGATCACGTCCCAGCCGCGCCCGGTGAGATCGGCCGCGAGCGCGGCGAGCGCTTCGCCTTCGAGGCCGGTGATCTCGATGCGATGGCGCACGCCCCAGTCGGCGCTCAGGTGTCTGCCGAGCTGATCGATGGCGCCCGCGCTGCTCGCCGCGACGGCGCCATCGGCGCCGATCGTGATGCGACCCTCGACCGCGAACGCGTCGGTGCCGGCGGCGCCCAACACCCGCCACGCACCACGTCCCGGGTCGGGGCATCCGTCGTCGTCGCGACGACCGTTGATCGTCTCGGGCTGCGTGGGACACGTGTCCGTCGCGTCGGGGACTCCGTCGCGATCGTCGTCGGGCTCGGGACAGCCGTCCTCCGGCTCGAACGCATCGCCGTCCTCGGCCTCACGCGGACACCGATCCGCGCCATCGAGGATCCCGTCGCCGTCGTCGTCGGGATCGGGGCATCCGTCGTCGTCGGCGTACCCATCGCGGTCCTCCGCTTCGTCGGGGCACTGATCGGCGGGCGTCGGCACGCCATCGGAGTCGTGATCGAGATCCGGGCAGCCGTCTTCGTCCTCGAAGCCATCGACGTCTTCGGGCGCAGCGGGGCAGCCGTCGACCGTGTCGTCGATGCCGTCGGCGTCGGCGTCGCGCACGGGATCGGTGCAGCCGTCGTCGTCTTCGTCGCGATCGATCTCCGCTGCCTCGTCGGGGCACGCGTCGTCGAGATCGGGGACCAGATCGTGATCGTTGTCGGGCTCGGGGCAGCCGTTCTCGTCCTCGTGACCGTCGAAGTCCTCGGGCAGCGACGCGCACTCGTCGGCGTCGTCGGGGATGCCGTCGTGATCCCGATCGTGCACCCGCGGCGAGAACGTCACGCCGAGCATCCCGCGGAAGCCCGGCGAGCCCACACCGCCGACCAAGCCGGTGCCGGCCATGGCGGTGAGCGCGACGTCGCCGATCAGATAGCGCAGGCCGCCTCGCCACTCGGAGGTCGTCGTCGCGGTCTGCTGGAAGGGGTTCTCGAGATCGGTCGTGAGATCGAACTCCGCGAGCACCGCCAGGTCCTCGAGGAAGAACGTCGGCACCTGGATCCCCAGCGACAGGTACGCCTGGTTGCGGAACGAGATGCCGAGGACGGTCGGCTCGGCGAAGCGATGGCGGAAGCCGAGCAGACCGCCGATGCCGATGCCGAGGATGTGGAAGTCGGCGATCACGTCGACCTCGAGCTGCGGCGCACCCTCGCCTGCGAACGCGCCCTCGTGACCGATGGGCACGGTGACCGCGGCCTGGAGCGCGAGGCCTTCACCTTCGTGCCGCTCGCGCTCGATGCTCGCGTCCTCGCCGATCAGGCGCAGTCGCGCGGCGATGCGGGGATCGCGGATCGCGCCCGACTGCAGCGCGCGTCCACCGTCGAGCGCCTCGGCGTCGCCGCGCTGGTAGAGGACGAAGGGCGCGTCCACCACCACCGCCAAGATGCCGGCGATGCCCAGCTGGAAGTACAGATCACCGAGCACCCGATCCGAGACGACGCCCGTGAGCGAGCCGTCGATCGGATCGCGGAGCACCAGCTGCTCGGACGCGTAGCCGGTGTAGAGGCCGATGTCGTAGTTCCAAGGCCCGGGGGTGCGGGTCCCGGGGATGGTGAGGAACCCGTCGCGATCGGGGGCCGGGCGGAAGCGCTCGAGATCGAGGCGCAACTCGTGACCGACCTCGGACAGCGCGCCGAC
>CAYZQM010000070.1:0-10593 GCA_964480175.1 uncultured Sandaracinaceae bacterium | reverse complement strand
CAACGTCAGCGCGATGACCGTGAGCGAGAAGCGGAGCGACATGCGGGGCGGAGGGTAGCAGCGTTGCATCACCCCGTGCCCAGCCCGCGCGGCGTTCGCCATCGACGTGAAGCGCGCGTCAGCTCCGCTTGCGGAGGCAGAGCGAGAAGCCCTCGGGCACCGGCGGCCAGGGCAAGACGCGCAGACCGCTCGGCGTCGACGTCAGCAGCGCGCGCGACACGCTGCGCGCCAAGGGGAAGTTCTCGCCGCGCGCGAGGATGCTCGCGATGTACTCGAGGTTGTAGACCCGGCTCGCCGTCTGGACCTCGACCACCTCGAGGCCTTCTTTCTCTGCGATGCGCGAGAGCGAGTCCGGAGTGAAGAACCAGAGGTGCGCGCGATGAAAGTGGGGCCAGCGGCTCGAGAGCACGCGCGCTCCCAGGCTCGCGACGTCGTTGGTGGCGAGCAGGAGCAGGCCGCCCGGCTTGAGCGCGTCGCGCGCTGCCGCGATGGTGCCCGAAGGATCGCGCACGTGCTCGATCGCGTCGACCAACGTCACCAGATCGAAGCGCGCTTCGAAGCCCGCACCCTCGAGCGTGCCCCGCACCATCGTTCGCCCCGGGACGAGCGACGCGTCCTCGGGCGCGAGGGGATCGATGCCGGTCGCTTGCCAGCCTCGCGCCGACGCCGCCAAGAGCGAGAAGCCGAGGCCGCAGCCCACGTCGAGCAGCGTGCGCGCCTCGTGCGGCAGGTGCTTCTCGGCGCGCTCGAGCAAGCTCGCGTACGTCGCCTGCTTGGTGAACACGAGCCCCGCTGGCACGCGCTGTCCAGCGAACCCGAACTGCTCGTAGTACTCGTCGTCGTAGATCTTCGAGAGCTCGTCGTCCGTGGGCTGCGGGTGCGCGAACACGAGCTGACACCGGGTGCATTCCACGACCCAGGGGAGCTCGCTTCGGCCTCGTGAATGCTCGGTGAAGTAGGGCTTCACCGCATCGAGGCGCCCACACAGCGCGCACACCTCACGGCTCTGATCACGAGGCGGAAGTGCAGCAGAAGGAGGGCGCGGGAGCGGGTCGGACATCCGGGGCGCGCGATGGTAGCCCGCTCGAGCAAGGCGCGCCGCCTCTCGAGAACCCGCGCCCGCGCCCGCGCCGGTGCCCGCGCCCGAACGCGGGTGGCAGTGCCGTCGCTGTGAGCTGCGTCTGCACCTGCCTGTGGCTAGGGCTCGTGTGCGTCGTCGTGCATCTGCCTCTGAAGCGGGCACGGGCACGGGCGCGGGCGCGGGCGCGAGGGTCGCGGCGGACTGGTGGCGGTGGTGCATGCATCGGCCACCGGCGGTCGCCCTGCTCGGCGACAAGCGCCTAGCGCTTGGGTCTCTTGACCGGCTGAAGCACGGGGACGGGCGGATCGGCGCGCACGACGGCCATGCGGACGAGCATCGAGACGACCCGGTCGAGCGTCTCCCGCGCCTCGTGCGTCAGGTGCGCCGGAGCATGTCCTCGGCGCGCAATGATGTGCAGGATCGCCGCGGCCTCGGTCGCTGAGCGCTTGGCGATTCGGTAGAAGCGACCCTTCTCGTCGCGGCTGAACTCGCCTGCGCCTTCGGCGATATTCAAGAGGACGGACGTGGCCGCGCGATCGAGTTGGTCCTTCAGGTGTGCGTTCCCGGGGGGCATCTGCGCGCGAATGGCGTCGCACAGGTCGAGCGCATCGAGAGCCCGCTGGTACACGTCGAGGCGTTCGTGGGCGAAGGGCACGGCGCGCCGCATCGAGCTTCAGCTCGTACAGTTGCGGCTCGGCCCTGGCGGAAGCGCGCTTGGGCTGTCGGTACCCAGTGTGGCAGTCGGCTTCCAGCTCGAATGCCGACAGGCGCGCCGCTTGTGCCTGGGGGGGCATCGCACCATCATTGCCTCTCCGTGCGTTTCACCTTCCTCCGCGTCCCCGTGCTGGTGCAGCCGCTCTTCTGGATCGGCGCCGTGTTCTTGGGGCTCTTCGCGTTCAACGATCTCCCCGAGGCGCTGCGCCTGCAGGCGCTCCTCGTGTGGGTCCCGATCATGTTCTTCGCGGTGCTGGTCCACGAGATGGGGCACGCGCTGATGGGTCGCCGCTTCGGGCTCGATCCCGAGGTGCACCTCTTGATGCTCGGCGGGCGCACGACGTGGAGCACCGGGCGTCGGCTGACGCCGGGCCGCAGCATCGCGGTGAGTTTCGCTGGGCCCGCGGTGGGCTTGGTGCTCGGGGGCTCGCTCTACTTCGCGCTCCCCTACCTGCCGCCGATCCGGCATCCGCTGGTCGAGGTCGCTGCGTTCTCGTTCGTCTGGACCAACCTCGGCTGGGCCATCTTCAACCTCGTGCCCATCGTCGGCCTGGACGGCGGGAACATCATGGCGGCGACGTTCGAGAAGTTCGCCGGTGCGCGCGGGGTGCGCGCCGCGCACGTGCTCTCGATCTTCATCGCCGCCGCGCTCGCGACCTTCTTCCTTACGAGCGGCAACTTCTTCATGGCGATCATGCTGGGCTTCATGGCCTTCGAGAACTACCAGCGCTGGCAGCTCGCCGCGCACTGGCAGGAGGGCATCCAGCGCCGCGGGCCGCCGCGCGCGAGCACGCCCACTCCCAAGATCGCCGCGCGCTCGATCCCGCTCGCGGAGCCCGGGGACGAGCGCGCGATCGAGGCCGACGTCCAGAAGGCGTACGAGGCGCTCGAAGACGAGAACCACGCCCAGGTCCGGCGCATCGCCGAGTCGCTCGTCCCTCGCATCCGCACCGACGCGCACCGCTTCGACGTGGCGCACCTCGTCGCGTGGGGACGCTTGCTCACCGGTGACCCGATCGGCGCCGAGCGCGCGCTGCGTCAGCTCCTGCCGCTGGGGCGCCGCCCGGATGCGCTGCTCGAGGGATCGCTGCTCTTGGATCTCGGACGCCCCGACGACGCGCTCGCCCCGCTCTCCGAGGCCCTCGTGTCTCGGTCCGACGACTTCGTCGCGTCGCGCGTGGCGCGGGCGGCGACGGGCGCGCGCAAGCTGGGCCCCGTGATCGACGCGCTCCGCAAGGCCAAGAGCGACGCGGCGCCGAGGCCCTTTCAGATCATCGTCTCGGAGCTGATGCGCGAGGGACAGGTCGAGGGCGCGGCCGAGCTCGGCGAGGCGCTCTTCGCTCGGTTCGGCGTCGGCACCGACGCGTTCAACGTCGCGTGCGCCCACGCCCGCAGCGGGCAGTACGACGAGGCGCTGGCCTGGCTCGACAAGGCGCTCGGCGCCGGCTTGCCCGATCCGAAGGTCCTCCTCGAGGACGACGATCTGCGCGAGGTGCGCGAGCGCCCCGAGTTCGAGGCGCTGCGCGAGCGGGTGACGAGCGCGAGCGCGCCGTCCTGAACCGCGACGTCGGTCGATGCTGCGTCGGTCGATGCTGCGTCTGCGTCGGTCGATGCTGCGTCGGTCGATGCTGCTTCTGCGTCGGTCGATGCTGCGTCGGTCGATGCGGCGTCAGTCGATGCAGAGGCCGCGGGAGCGGCCGCCTTCGGTAGCGAGCGCGCCCGCGGGGTAGGCGCTCACGAAGTTGAAGCACATCTCGTCTTCCGTTCGCTCGCCGAACGAGACGCGCTCGTCGCTGGTGTTGTCGTACGTGCAGGTGGTGCGGAGCCGGTCGCCGGGGTGGATCACGAGCGAGCCGCCCGCGGGCGCGTAGCTGGTCTGGGAGTTGAAGTCCCAGTGCGGGACGTCGACGAGCATGTCGATGCTGCCGTCGGCGCGCAGGACCTCGGTGCGGAACGACGTGCCGCGGGTGTGCATGTGGGGGCCCGAGCCGACGATCGTGACCGGCGCGTCGATGGCCGGGGTGCACGTCCCGATCACCTCGTGGTCCCGCTCGCGCGGTGCGATCGCGATGTTCAGGGAGCCGAGCGTCGCGGTCGCGACCTCGTGCTCGCGGGGCTCGTCGGTGGTGCACAGCGCGACGCCGCTGCGATCGGCGACGTCGGCGTAGCCGGCGACGTTCCAGTAGTGGACCTGGAGGATCACGTAGCCGTCGGGGCCGGGCAGGAGCCGACCGAGATCGTCGCTCAACACCGCGTTGGTCCCGCCGGGCGCCCAGCCCTGCAGGAACTGCGAGCCGGTGGTCAGGCCGCCGGCTGCGCACTCGAACGCGTCGCCGACCTCGACCCCGTCGGGCAGCGTGCTCGAGCCGAAGATGATCCAGTGATGCAGCACCCGCGCGTCGTCGATGATCGGCGCGAACGCAGTACCCAGCGTCGTCTCCGCGAAAGGCGACGGGAACGCGAAGCACATCGTGAGGTTGCCGCCGACCTCGAGGGGGAAGGGGGTGTCCACGTCACCGGGCGCGTGCGCCAAGAACGTGTGGGACGGCGTGCAGGGCAGGTGCTCGGGCCCCACCTCCACCGGCGGAGGCGGGACGTAGGGACCGCCGGTGCCCGCGGGCGCGCCCGCCGCGATCCACGCGTCGAGCACGGCGAGCTCCGCGGCAGGCAGCATGCCGCGCGCCGGCATCGGGTCTTCTTCGTCGTGGATCCGGATGGAGACCAGCTCGAACACCGAGAGCTCGGGTCGGGTGCGCGCGGGCGCGTGCATCGCTTCCCAGCTGGTGAGCGCCATCGGCGCGCCGAAGCTCGGCGAGTCGGCGTGGCAAGTCGCGCAGTTCTCCTGGATGATCGCCTGCACGTCCGCAGGCAGCGGGGTGCTCGGGCTGCTGCAGCCCGCGCCGAGGGTGACGAGCAGTGGGAGCGCGAGGAGGGAGCGTTCGTGCATGGCGATCCTTTCGAGGGCGGAGATCAGGTCGCGGTGCGGGTCCCGGTCAGCACGATGATGTTCGTGCCCACCATGCCCGGGAGCTCGAGGACCAAGGTCCCGGCGTCGTCTTCCACGCTGAAGCCGGGCGCGAAGCCGGTCGCGCTCGCGGGCACCGGATCCACGCACGACACGTCGACCGACAGCGTCGCGCCATCGACCGTGTACGTGCCGACGAGCGTGGTGACTTGGTTGCGGCGGATGGTCCCTGCGATGGTCGTCACCAGCGTGACGTCGAGCGCGAGCTCCATGCGCAGCGCGTCACCTTCGACGACGACCCACGCGGTACCCGCGATGCTCGAGGCCTCGGCGTCGATCATCCCTTCGACCTCGGGGGGCGAGTAGATCGTCGCGGTCTCGAAGCGCCACACGCCGACCGGATCGCCTCCCAGCAGCGGCGGGATCGGCGAGCCCGCGTCGGGGGAGAGCACGACGATGGCGCCGTCGAGGGTCGGTAGATCCGCAGGCGCAGGCGAGGCGTCGCAGACCGGCGCATCACGCGGCGGGTCGGGCACGTCCTCTGGCATCGCCGCGTCGATCGGCGCATCGACGCCCGCGTCCATCGGCGCGGTCGACTCGCATGCGGCCGCGACGAGCGCGAGGATCGAGAGCGCGGCGAGCCGTGAGCGTTGAGCCATGTGCCGAGGCTAGGGGGACGCGCGCCCGCACGTTGTGGACGTTGTGTGCAGGGGTTGGCGCCGCGTCGGGTCTCTGGGATCGTCGGCCGATGGCCTCGATCCTGATCGTCGAAGACGACGCCGCCATCGCACGCTTGGTCGCGGATCACCTCGAGCGCGCGGGGCACCACGTCGAGGTGGTGCACGACGGAGACGCCGGGCTGCTCCGCGCGCGCGCCGCCCGGCCGACGCTGATGCTGCTCGACGTGATGCTGCCGGGCGCCAGCGGCATCCAGGTCTGCGCGGAGGTGCGGAGCTGGGGCCCGCCGCAGCCGGTGATCGTGATGCTCACCGCGCGCAGCAGCGAAGAGGACGCGGTCGAGGCGTTCGAGAGCGGCGCGGACGACTACGTGCGCAAGCCCTTCGGCGTCGCCGAGCTGGTGCGTCGCGTCGAGGCGCTGCTCACGCTCTCGCGGCGCGCGCCGGTGTCGCTCTCGTCGATGCGCTTGGGGGCGATGGAGATCGACCGGGCCGCGCGCCAGGTGAGCGTGGCCGGCGCGCCGGTGCGCCTCACCCCCAAGGAGCTCGATCTGCTGGTGCACCTCGCGGAGCGCGCTGGCACCGTGCTCGATCGCGACAGCCTGCTCGCCGACGTCTGGGGTTACTCGCACGCCGGCTACGCGCGCACCGTCGACAGCCACGTCACCCGCATCCGCAAGAAGCTCGCGGCGGCGGGCCTGCCCGAGGATCCGATCGCGACCGTGCGCGGCGTGGGCTACCGCTTCGACGGCAAGGGAACGGGCGTGTGATCGCGCGGCGCGTCACGGTCCGCATCGGGGTCGCGGTCACGCTCTTCGTCCTCTTCGTGAGCGGCGCGCAGGCGCTCGCGACGCGGGTGGTGCTCGTGCGTCAGGCGCTCGAGGTCCGGCGGCACATCACGGAGGAGGGCATCGCGATGGCTCGCCTCGCCGCGCGCTCCGGCGGGGATCCCGCAGCGCTCCGCGACGAGCTGGGCGAGCTCGGCTCGATCGCCATCGTCTACTACGACCGCGACGGGCGGATGATCGCGCGCAGCCGCGACGACTTCGCGACGCTCACCGCGCTGACCAACGAACAGCGCGCGGCCGCGCGGGCTGCGGGTGGGGCGCCCCACTACCTCACGCCGCTCGCCCGCGGCGCGCGCACCGAGGTGATCGCCGCGACGGTCGACGTCGACTCGACCGACGTCGCAGCGGTGGCCTACGTCGGCCTCTTCGAGGACAGCCCCGTGCTCGCGACCCAGTCGCTGCGCGGCGCGCTCCCGATCGTGTTCGTGCTGGTGTCGCTCGCCGTCGCCTTCGTCATCACCTGGTGGCTCGCGCGGCGAGCCCGCGCGTCGCTCGCGCGCACCGAGCGCGTGGTGCGGCGCATGAGCGAGGGCGATCTCTCGGTGCGGCTGCCCGAGAGCGGCGACGACGAGGTCGGGCAGCTCGTGGCCGACTTCAACCGCATGGCCGACCGCCTCGCCGAGCACGTCGAGCGCCTCGAGGGAGAGGACGAGCGGCGCAGGCGCCTCTTCGCCGCGTTCACCCACGAGATCAACACGCCGCTCACCTCGGTGCTCGGCTACCTCGAGTCGCTGGCGATGCCCGACATCGAGGCCGATCCGGAGACGCGGCGGCGCTACCTCGCGATCGCCTACGAGCAGGCGCAGCAGCTCGGCGCGCTCGCGGAGGATCTCACGACGCTCTCGCAGCTCGAGTACGAGGGGGTCGCGCTGGATCAGGGCGACGTCGATCTGCGCTCGCTCGCGGAGCGCGAGGTCGACGCGTTCCGCGCCCGCGCCCAGGCCCGCTCGGTCGAGCTCGCGATCGAAGGCGAGCCCACGGTGGTGCGCGCCGATCGCAACCGGCTCGCGCAGGTGCTGCGCATCCTGCTCGACAACGCGATCCGCCACACCCGCGAGGGCACCACGGTGAAGGTCGTCATCGGCGCCGACGGGCTCGAGGTGATCGATCGGGGCGAGGGGATCGCCGCCGCCGATCTCGCGCTCTTGGGTACCCCGCTCTTTCGCACCGACGCGGCGCGCGACCGCAAGCGCGGTGGTCGAGGCCTCGGCCTCGCGATCGCGCGAGGGCTGACCAAGGCGCACGGCGGCGAGCTCACCCTGCGCTCGAGCCTCGGAGAGGGCACCTCGGCGCGCGTCACCCTCGGCTAGCGCACGCAATCCATCGAGTCGCGGCTCACACGCCCGTCTTGCTGAGCACCACGACCGAGACCCCGCGCGATTTCTTGCGCGAGAGGTTGCGGTACGAGTGGGGGACGTTGCCGGGGAACGCGAGCACCTCGCCCGGCTTCACCTCGAAGCGGCTGCCTGCGACGACGATCTCGACGTGACCGTCCAAGAGGGTGAAGTACTCGCGCGTGCCCGGCAGGTGCGGGGTGCCGCCCATCACGCCGCCCTCGTCGAGCTCCATCAGCGCGAGCAGCTCTTCGGGCGTGGGCTCGGGCACGAGCGGCCGCATCACCACGCCGCGGCCCGCGCGGCGCAGCTCCGAGATCTCGCCGCGGGCGTACTTGCGCACCTTCGCCCGCGGGGGCGAGAGCAGCTCGTCGATGGGCGAGCTTAACGCGCGCGCCACCTTCACCAGCACCTGGAGCGAGGGGTTGCCGCTCCCCGACTCGAGGTTCGCGATCGTCGAGCGGGGCACGCTCGCGTGCTTGGCCAGCTGGTCTTGGGTGAGCGCGCGGGAGCGCCGCAGGCTCGCGAGGTTGCGCGCGAGGTGCGCCGCGACGTCGTCGCTGACCTCGGGCTCGTTCGTGTCGTCGGGGGGCGTGTCCATCCGATGGACCTCCTGCCAACGCGCTGGACACGCCGCGCGCCGTGGGCGCGTCGGTCGAGCACGTTGGGGACACAGGAGAACCGAACATGAGCACCACGCACAAGAACCTTCATGGCCTGCGGGCCATCGTCACCGGGGGCACCGCCGGCCTCGGCCTCGCGCTCGTCGAAGAGCTCACCCGCCGGGGCGCCACCGTGGGCTTCGTCGCACGCGACGAAGCGCGCGTGCGCGCGGTCCAAGCGCGCGTGCCCCGCGCCGTCGGTGTGGTGGGCGACGTCGCGATCAAGACCGACATCCACCCGATCGCGACACAGCTCGTCGGCCGGCTCGGCGGGCTCGATCTATTGATTCACAACGCCTCGAGCTTGGGCCCGGAGCGCCTGCGGCCGCTCGCCGACACCGAGTGCGAGGCGCTCGAGCTCGCGCTCGCCACCAACGTGCTCGGTCCCCACCGCCTCACCCGCGCGCTGCTCGGCGCGCTCGCGTCGTCGGCGCGCGAGGGACGCGGAGGTCTGGTGCTGGCGATCTCGAGCGACGCCGCGATCTCGCCCTATCCGGGCTGGGGCGCGTATGGCGCGAGCAAGGCCGCGCTGCACCACATGAGCCGCGTCTGGGACGAAGAGCGACCCGGTGGCGTGCGCTTTCTGTCGCGCGATCCGGGTGACATGGACACCGAGCTGCACGCGATCGCGGTGCCCGACGCCGATCGGAGCACCCTGAAGTCGCCCGCGCTCTCGGCGCGCGAGCTGATCGACGAGCTGAGCGTGTTCCTCCACGCGTCGGGGCCGGCTCCCACGATCGGAGGTGCGTCGTGATCGCCGCGTCGTCCCCCGGGCGCCCACTCCGGTTGTTCGTCGTCGACGGCGCGCCGCGATCGCTCGACGCGTCCGCGTTCCCCTCGCTCTTTCGAGAGGGGGACGTGCTCGTGGTCAACGACGCCGCGACGCTGCCGGCCTCGCTCGGCGGCGTGCACGTGCGAACGGGCGCCCCGATCGAGGTGCGCCTGGCGCGCTGTCACGCGGCCGATCCGCGGGACCCGTTCGGATGGGACGCGATCGTCTTCGGCGAGGGCGATCACCGCACGCCGACCGAGGCCCGCACGCTGCCGCCCGCGCTCTTGCCGGGCGACGTGCTCGCGCTCGGTCCGCTGCGGGCGCAGGTGCAGGCGCTGAAGGGCCACCCGCGGATGATCGCGCTGCGCTTCGAAGGCGAAGCGGACGAGGTGTGGGCCGGGCTCTCGCGCCACGGGCGTCCGATCCAGTACGCGCACGTCCCTGTGCCGCTCGCGCCGTGGGACGTGCAGACGATCCTCGCAGGTCCGCCCGTCGCGGTGGAGGCGCCGTCTGCGGGCTTCCTGCTCGACTGGGCGATGATCGCAGCGCTCGAGCAGCGCGGCGTCGAGATCGTCTCGCTCACCCACGCGGCGGGGCTGAGCTCGACGGGTGACCCCGCGCTCGACGCGCGCCTCCCGCTGCCCGAGGCCTACGCCATCGGGGCGCGCACGGCGCTCGCGGTGCGGAGGGCGCGGCGTGGCGGCGCGCGGGTCATCGCGCTCGGCACCACGGTCGCGCGCGCGCTGGAGAGCGCGGCGCGCACCGGGCTGCGCGCGGGCCGCGGGGTCGCGTCCTTGTTGCTCGGACCGGCAGAGCCGCTCGCGGTGGTCGATGTCCTCATCACCGGCGTGCACGAGCCGGGCACCAGCCACCACGCGCTGATGCGCGCGTTCGTCGACGACGACACGCTGGACGCCGCGACGGGAGCGATGGAGCGAGCGGGCTATCGGCACCACGAGTTCGGAGACGCGGTGTGGCTCGAGGCGCGCCCGAGGAGCACGGCCGTCGCCGAGGAGCGGCCTCGCGCTCGACTCGCCGCGGGCAAGTGATCGAGCGCCGCTGCGCGCTCAGCCCGGCCGGTTCCGAAGGAAGTCGGCGAGCTCGGTAAACCGCCGATCGAGGTAGGCGCGCACGTCGGGATCATCGACCGTCTCCTCCATCGCGGCGCGCATGCAGCGCATCCACGCGTCGCGCTGCGCGATGTCGATCGGCACGTGTCCGTGGCGCATGCGCAGGCGTGGGTGCCCGTGCGCCGACGAGAAGAGCTTCGGGCCGCCCAGCCACTCCACGAGAAAGTCGCTGAAGCGGGCGCGCGTCGAGGGGCTGACCTTGCCCGCCGGGGACTGCGCATGCACTGCGACCAGCGCGGGCTCGCGCTCGTCCATCACGTCGTAGAAGCGCGCCGCGAGGGCGCGCGTCGTGGCCTCGCCCAGGCGGTCGTAGGGGGTGTCTTCCGGCGTGGGCTGCCACTTGCTCGGGACCTCGGTCATGGCGCGGCGTGTGGCGCACGAACGTCAATCACGCAAGGGCGGCTGCAGCG
>CAYZQM010000069.1:0-26638 GCA_964480175.1 uncultured Sandaracinaceae bacterium | reverse complement strand
CGGGCTCCGCCGCGATCGCGACCTCGGGCTCCGCCGCGATCGCGACCTCGGGCTCCGCCGCGATCGCGACCTCGGGCTCGGCCGCAGGCTCCGGCTCGGCGGCGATCGCAGGCTCGGGCTCGGGCGCGATCTCGGGCTCGGCCGAGCCCGGCTCGGTCTCGGGCGCGACGGCCGGCGGCTGCGTCGTGCCCTCGCCGTCGGCCGCGTGCCTCCCGTACGTCCCCCAGCGCGCCAGCCCGATCCCGATCGCGAGGCACGCGAGCGCGATCCCCGCGAGCACCGCCCACCGCGGCCGGTCCTCGCTCGCGCTCGGCACTCGCACCGTCGTCGACACGGAGCGCGGTCCATGACACGCGCGCCGGGCGCCTTCCAGCGCGATTGACCCCTCGTTCGCGGCCGCCGTATCCTCTGCGCTTCCGCCGAGGAGAGGCACGCGAATGTTCCGCGTCAGGTTCTGGGGAGTCCGCGGGAGCATTCCGGTGCCGGGCCCCGACACCGCGGAGATCGGCGGCAACACGAGCTGCGTCGAGGTCCGCTGCGGCGCGACGCGCATCATCTTCGACGGCGGCACCGGCCTGCGCCTGCTCGGTGCTTCGTGGCTGAAAGACATGCCGCTCACCGCGCACCTCTTCTTCAGCCACGTGCACTGGGATCACATCCAGGGCTTCCCGTTCTTCGCCCCCGCGTTCATCCCGGGCAACCGCATCTTCATGTACGGCGGCAAGAACGTCTCGGGCACCGTCGAGACCGCGCTCGCGGGCCAGATGGAGATGCCCAACTTCCCGGTGCACCTGAGCATGTTGCCCGCGAAGCTGTCGTTCAACGACCTGCACGAGGGCGAAGAGGTGCGCATCGGCGAGCACTGCCGGGTGACCAACGCCGCGGGCAACCACCCTGGCGGCGTCTACGCCTACCGCGTCGACTACCGCGGCAAGTCGGTGATCTACGCGACCGACACCGAGCACTACTCGATCCCCGATCCCAAGCTCGTCGCGCTCGGCAGGGACGCCGACGTGCTGATCTTCGACACGATGTACACCCCCGAGGAGTACGCGGGTGTCGGGGGCATGCCGAAGACCGGCTGGGGCCACTCGCACTTCGAGGCCGGCGTCGCGCTCTGCAAGGCGGCGGGCATCAAGCACTACGTCCTCTTCCACCACGACCCGGTGCAGACGGACGCGATGGTGCGCGAGAAGGAGCGCCGCACCCAGGCGCTCTTCCCCAACGCCGAAGCCGCCTACGAAGGCCTGACGATCAGCTTGTAGTCGCGCCGTTCGCGGCCGCAGCGGCAGCGGGCTTGGGCTTGGTGACGATGAAGAAGACCGCCGCGCAGATCAGCGCGAGCGCGATCAGCGCGTTCGGTGAGACGTGCTCGCCCCCCGCCCACGCGCCGAGCACCACCGCGAGCACGGGGTTCACGTACGCGTAGCTCATGGCGATCGCGGGGCGCGCGTTCATCAAGAGGTACTGGTACGCGAGGAACGCCACGAGCGATCCCAGCACGACGAGGTGCAGCAGCCAGAGCCACGTGGTGATCGAGATCGGGTCGCTCGGCGCGGCCTCGCCGCTCACGGAGGAGATGCCGAGCATCGCCACGCCGCCGCTCACCATCTGGGCGCCTGCGGCGAGCATCGGCGGTCCCACGTCCAGCCGTCGCACGAGGAGCGATCCGACCGCCCAGCCCACCGGCGCCAAGAGCAAGAGGCCCACGGCGAGCGGGCTGCCCGACAGATCGCCGCCCGAGGCCAGCGCGCCCACCGCGACGAAGCCGAGCAAGAGACCCACCCCTTCGCGCGCGGACGGTCGCACCCCGACGAGCGGCGAGAGCGCAGCGCCGATCAGCGGCATCGCGCCGCACACGATCGCCAAGATCCCCGAGCCGATCGTCTGCGACGCGAACGCGACGAAGCCGTTGCCCACCGCGAAGAGCAGCGTCCCCACGAGCGCGGTGTTGCGCCACTGCCGGAGCGTCGGGCTGCCGAGACCGCGCGCACGTGCCAGCGCCAAGAGCATCAGGCCCGCGAGCAGGTAGCGTCCGCCGCCCGCCAAGAACGGCGGCAGCTCGCGCACCACGACGCGCAGCGCGTAGTAGGTCGAGCTCCAGATCAGGTACACGGAGCCCAGGGCGAGAAGCACCTGCCGAGAGAGCGAGAGGGGCGTCGATGGTGGCGGCACGGACGGCGATTCTGGGCGGGCGGGACGGGGCCGCCAGGTGCCAAGTCGCGCGCCGCGCGCTGCCAGAGGCGCGCTATCGTCGCCCGGTGGCTGGCTACCGCGTGGAGATCACGATCGCACCGCGCGCGCTCTTGCGAGCGCAAGACGGCGTGGATCTGCGGGCGACCGGGGCCGCGTTCGTCGCCGCGCTCGAGCCGGTGCTGATGCGCGAGCTCCCCGAGCTCGCGGAGGGGACGCTCGAGATCGCGAGCGACGTCGGATCCGACAAGCACGCGGTGCGGGTCGAGGGTCCCGATCCCGCGCAGGTCACCCGGATCGATCGCGAGGTGCGCGATCTGATCTGGGTGGTGCGCGAGATGGTCCCCTTCGCAGTTCGCTGATCGCGTGGGCCCGGCGTAAGAACGACCGCGTCAGCACCGAGGGCGCCGGAGCCCCGCGCGCGAGGCGCGAGTCTGCTGGTTGCAAGCGACCGACGAGCAACGACGATGTGGGGCTCCCGCGCGGCCGAATGCAGCGGTCGTTCTTACGCGGGCCCTTACTTCAGGCCGTGCTCGCGAGCTCCTCAGGGCGCCCAGGAGAGCGTCGCCGCGATGGCGAGCGAGAGGCCGTGTACGTACGCGACGACGTCGCTGCCTGCCGCGACCTGCACTCCGTACACGCCGCCGACGTCGATCGCTGCTCCGAGCGCGACCGCACGCGCGAGGCGCACCGCGCCGCCGAGACGCACGAGCCCGCCGACCACCGGATGCGCCTCGGTGCTCCCTACGTACCCGTCGAGCCGCGGACGACCCGTGGTCAGGGCGGCGCCACCCTCAGCCAGCAGCGCGATCGAGCCCTCGAGCGTCCCCTCTGCGATGCGCAGCAATGCCCCGACCTGCACGGTCGGCACCAGCACGTCGACATCCGCGAGCCGCGCGCCCACAGGCGCACCTGCGACCGCCAAGGAAACGAGCAACCACTCCCAGCGCAGGCTCAGGTGCCCCGCGACCAGCGTCGTGGCTCCGTCCGCGACGAACACACGCGTGCCGACGGACAGCGTCAGCTCGGTGACCACGGGCGGCGGCGGTGGCGGCACGACGAGGACCGGCGACGACAGCGCGGTGATCGCGGGAGGCGAGGAGGCCACCACGGGCTCGGGTGGCGCGTCTCGGGCGAGCGCCCGCGCCGCGTCGACTGCGTTCGCGACGACCAGCGCGATCACCCGGTCGTGCAGCGACTCGGCGATCGTCGCGAGCGTCACCTCGCGCTCGAGACGGATGTCGGGGGAGAGCGAGACGACGCTGACGCGCGCGGCCGGTCCGGGACAGTCGAGCGCGATGGTGACCGCGGCCGTGAGCGATGCATCCACCTCGAGCGCCAGCGCGCGTAACAGCGCGTCGGTGCGCTCGAGCGCGACCGGTCCTCCGTCGCATGCGGTGACGTGCCACGAGGTCTGGGCCTGTGCCGGAGCGGGCGCGAGCGCGGCCAGCGCGGCCAGAGAGAACACGAACCGGGTCAACGGGGCAGAGCAGGATCGGGGACGTCGAGCTCGGGGGGAAGCCCCAGCGCACGCGCCGCCTCGAAGCGCTCGCGCGCGCCTGTGTGATCGCCCCGGCGTTCGGCGATGCGCGCCGCGGTGAACGCGGCGAGCGCCGCCTCGGGCGCCGAGGGATGCTCGCGGACGATGCGGTCGAGGATGGGCAGCGCATCCGCGTCACGTCCCTCGGCACGCACGGCATCCGCCATCGCCATCAGCTCGGCTGCGCTGACGGGCGGGGGCGGTGACTCCGTCTCGAGCACGGGCTCCACCACGATGGGCGCGACACGAATGGGATCGGCCGTCGCTTCGGGTGGTGCTCCTGTGCGCGCCTCCTCCGAGACCTCCGTGGGCACGCCCTCCACCGCCGTTTCGGCGAGACCTTCCACCGGCGCGGAGTGCGGCAGCGCGGAGTGCGGCAGCGCCTCGGGACGCGGCACCGAGATCGACTCGCCGACGCCGAGCCGCCGGACGCCGTCGGGGACACCGTCACCGCGCACCACCACCGCGCCGCGCTCCACCGTGACGTGGACGCCATCGCGGCGATCGACGGTGAAGACCGTGCCCACGACCTCCACCACCACGCCATCCGCCTCGATGCGCCAGCGGCGATTCGTGCCTGGTGTCACCTCGAAACGCGCCGCGCCGCGCTCGAGGTGGAGCGCGAGCACACCGGCCCGGTTCTCCAGCACCCTCAGCGCGCCATGGTCCTCGGGGGTGATGCGCGATCCGTCCTCCAGCGCGACCGCGGCATGCACTGCCTCGAAGGGCGCGCCGTCGACGCGGGCGAGCGGATCGGGTGTGGTGGGCCGAGGCCAGGCCAGCCACACGAGAGCGGCGAGCAAGGCGGGCGCTGCGAGCCACCGGGCGCGCGTGCGACGCGAAGGCGCGCGCCGCTCCTGTACCACGTGCCACGCCTCTCGTAGCTCGGCTTCCGTGGCGACGTCGCGCAGCGCGCGCGCGATCGGGTCCGGCAGCGCAGACGGGACGAGTGTCGGTTCAGCGCTCATCGGGGACCTCTCGCGACGTGGGCTTCGATGGTGATGCGTGCGGCGGCGATCTCGCGCTTGGCCGTAGCGAGCGAGACGCCGCAGGCATCGGCGACCGCGGGCAGCGTCTCGCCCTCGACGTGGTGGAGGATCCATGCGGTGCGCTGCCGCTCGGGGAGCGTGGCGAGGAGCGCGCCGATGCGTCGCAGCTCGAGACGCGCCTCGGGCGAGAGCTCGGCGCTCGCCATCTGCTCCAACGTCAGCTCGTCGCCGCCGCGATCGAGACCGGCGAGCCGTCGCCACCGACGCGCTCGGAACACCCGGCTCACCCGCCGCACCGTGCGCCGCAGCAGCCAGGGCCGTAACGCGGCGGGGTCGCGAAGCGTGCGCAGCTCGGAGAGCGCATCGACGAACACGTCCTGCAGCACGTCGAGCGCATCCGCGTGCCGCGACAGGAGGCGTCCCGCCACGTTCGCGACCATCGGCGCGTAGCGCTGGTAGATGGCCGACTCGGCCCAGCGATCCCCGTCCAGGGCGCGCCGCACCAGCTCGGCGTCGGACGGCGCCGACGGCGCGACCGGCACGATGCGCCCAAGGGGCTCCTCTCGAGCGGGCGGTCGCTGTGGCAACGGAAGCATCCTCCCCACTGGGCCATCACGTTGGCAAACCGGCTCAAGAAAGAAAAGATGAGCCGGTCCGGGCCGGCCGATGCCCTCCCCGTCGACGTCGCCGCCGCGCGACGCAGAAGGACGAACGATGAAGACGCTGCGCCTCGCCTGCCTGATCGCCGCCACTGGCCCGCTCGCCGCCGCGGGCTGCACCCCGCCCACGCATCACGCCGTGACCGGCCTCGGCGACTGCGTCGAGCCGCCGCCAGGTGTCGACGCGGCAGTACCGCGTGAGTGCTACGACGCTCCGTCACAGAGCGAGGGTGGGGTCTGGGTGGATTGCACCGTCGCGATGTACGACGCGCGCCCCAACGAGCCCTGCTCGTTTGGTGGAGGCTACTGCGGGGGTGACACGTCGGACCGCTCGGTGAGCGCGAGCTGCATCGAGGGGCGGATCACTCGATTCGACCGCATCTACACCGCGCCCCCCGACGAGTGCACTCCGACCGACTTCGAGGTCGCGGGGAGCTGTCTCGAGAACGGCTGCGTCTCGATCTGCCCCGGCGAGCCGGTGCCGCCGACCGAGAGCGCGGTGACCTGGAACGTCGACGACGAGACCAGCTGCCGAACCCTCCTCGCCGAGATCCCCCAGGCGGGGGAGCCGTGCATCGGGTCCGGGTGGTGCCAGGGATTGCACGTCTACGAGGCGGACCCTGGGGGCGGGTTTTCGGGCGACACCCTCGTCGCGTTCTGCGGCAGCTACGGGCTCGCGATCATTCGGCACGACGAGATCCCGGGCCGCCCGTTCTACTGGCCCGAAGACTGACGCCAGCGCCGTGCGCTGAGCCGCGCCTACTTCAGGCCGTGCTCGGCGCGGATCTTCTCGTTGATCGACATGCCCTTCTGGTAGGCCGGCCGCTGCGCGAGACGATCGGCGTAGGCGGTGAAGGAGGGGCGCTTCTCGAGCATGTCGAAGCGCAGCATGTAGCCCACGGTGCCGCCGAAGATCACGTCGGCCATCGAGAAGGTCTCGCCCAGCAAGAAGGGGCCCTTCTTCAGCGCGAACTCCATCGCCTCGAGCATGTCCTCGTGCTTGCCCCAGCCGGCCGAGCCGGGCTTGAACTCCCAGCTGGCGGCCTTGGCCATCGAGCCGGGCTCGATCACCGACGGCGCGAAGAGCGACCAACGCAGGTACGTCCCGCGCTCGGGCGCGTCGAGCGCCTGCGCGAGCTTGCCGAGCGCGTACTTGTCCGCGAGGTAGAGCGCGATGGCCGCAGACTCGCTCACCACCGCGTCGCCGTCGGTCAGGATCGGGAGCTTGCCCATCGGGTTGAGCGCGACGATGTCGTCGGCCTTCTGGGCGCCCTTCATGATGTCGACGAAGCGCAGCTCGTACGGCACGCCGACCTCCTCCAGCATCCAGACGACGTTGGCCGCGCGCGAGTAGGGGTGGTGATAGAGCGTGATCGACATGCGGAGTCTCCTGAGGGGAACGAGTGAGAGAAACGGGTGCCGCCCCGACGTCGCGCGCCGCGGACGACTGACGCTTCGAAGGAAGGCGCGCTCAGGGCGCGGCGCACTCGGGCCAGCTGCCCGGGAAGTTCATGCAGAAGCGGCAGTAGCCGGGGCGCTCGGCCTCGGGCGTCGCAGCGCACGACTCGCACACGGCGTCCTCACAGCAGCCCGCCCCCTCGCACAGCGCCGGCGCAGGCAGGCTCGCGCCCATCGCGAGGTCTTCTGCGAAGTCGCGCAGCGCGACGCCGTTCACCTCGCGGGTGAGGAAGAACGGATAGATGCCCGCGCAGTGCATCGAGCCGCCCGGCACGTACGCCGTGAAATTCGGGATCTCGCCGCGGATGGTCTCGATGCGGCTCCGCATCTCCACCGGCCAGTCTTCCGAGCGCCCGCCCATCGCCGTGTAGAAGAAGACCTGATCTTGATCGAACTGGGTCTGGGTCTGCGCCAAGCGCATCTCGGGGAACGTGCGCCCGATCTCGATGTACACGTCGGTGAGCTGCAGCTCGCTGATCGGACGATCGAGGCCCGGCACGAACGCGCTCGGCAGGTTCGCCTCCGCGTTCCAGTTCGGCAGCGAGTCGTTCAGGAACGTGTCCGTGATGATGCCCGCGCCCGAGTCCGCGAAGACCGCGATGTCGGCGCCCTCGTAGTGCTGCGCGATGTACGCCGAGTGCAGGATCGCGCCGTACGCGCCCGCGCTGCAGCCCGAGACGAAGACGTTCTCGGGCGCCGTGTAGCGGGTGTAGGTCCAGTTCAGCGCCGCGCTCGCGTTCACGAAGCCGCGGTGCTCGATCGCGCCCGCGTCGCCGTAGCTGGTGCGCGCGTCGCCCCAGTGCACGTCGCCCGTGCAGTAGGGCACGTGGATGATGGTCCAGTCGTGGAAGGGGTTGTTCGGATCGTCCGAGAGGATGCCGCCCGCCAACGGACCGTCGATCGCGGCGACGAACTCCTCGAGCGTGCTCACGTCCTCGCTGAAGAGGCCCGTCGCGCCCGCGAAGCCGCAGGTGATGTCGTTCCAGCAGGCGCCGCCGCCTTGGAAGTCGATCATCACCCGGTCGCTGCGGCCGCCGCGCACGAAGAAGCGGTACGGCGTGCCGCGCGAGCAGATGGTGTCGCCGCCGGGGACGACCTCGATCCAGTTGCCGTCGTTGGGCGGCGCGGGCGGCAGGCCGTCGTCGGGCACGCCGGGCTCGCAGCCCGAGAAGAGAACGAACGCGAGCGCGAGGAGAGCGGGCCGCTGGGTCATGGGGCGACAGGCTCCGCCGCCTGCACGGCGCGGTCAAGCGACGGATCGGGTTGCTCGGCGGCAGCCGGCACCTCACACGCAGAGGCGATGCGACGCCTCCGTGGGATCCTCTCGCTGGTGCACGACGCGATCGACAAGACCGTGGATCTGGTGGGCGAAGGGCACGAGTCCACCGCGCGCACCGTGATGCGGGTGACCGATCGCATCCCGACCGTCGAGCGACCGGCGCGGGTGGTGAACGAGGTGCGGCGGCTGACGACGAGCGGCGTGCTCGGCTCGATCAAGCTGGTGAACCGCGGCGTGCAAGCCGTGGAGAACGTCGCGCTCGATCGGCTGCTCGCGCCGCCCGGGGACGAGACCCCGGTGCCGATGCGCTCGGACGCGATGGACGACGAAGCGCTGCGCGCGTCGTGGGCGAGCGACGCCGCGCTCGCGCTGGTGAACGCGGTGGTCGGCGATCACCTCGACGCGGAAGAGAACGACCTGCGGGTGCCGATGCAGCTGCGCATCGGCGATCGCTACTACGACGCCCACGACGCGACTCTCGGGCCCGGCACCCGCCGCGCCGCGCTCTTCGTGCACGGTCTGGGCACCAGCGAGTGGAGCTGGTGCCTCGAGGGCTTGCACTACCACGGCGATGCCGGCGCTTCGTTCGGCTCGCTGCTGGAGCGCGATCTGGGGATCGTGCCGATCTACGCGCGCTACAACACCGGGCGCCGCATCTCGCTGAACGGTCGCGCGCTCGAGCGCGCCATCGACGCGCTGCTGATCCGATCGCCCGATCTCGAAGAGCTCGTCTTGATCGGACACAGCATGGGCGGGCTGGTGGTGCGCAGCGCGTGTCACTACGCCGGGCTCGAGCAGCACGACTGGCCCCGCAAGGTGAAGCGCATCTTCTGCCTGGGCTCGCCGCATCGCGGCGCGCCGCTCGAGAAGCTCGGCAACGTGCTCACCGGGGTGCTGGGCGCGATCGATCTGCCGGGCACGCTCGTGACCGCGCGCCTGCTCGAGGGTCGGAGCGCGGGCATCAAGGATCTGCGCCACGGCGCGCTGGTGGACGAGGACTGGCTCGGCAAGGATCCCGATGCGCTGCTGGACGAGGGACGCCGCGAGGTGCCGCTCTTGCCCGGCGTCGCGTACCACTTCGTGTCGGCGACGCTCACCCAAGATCCGCAGCACCCGCTGGGGCAGCTGATCGGCGATCTGCTCGTGCGCGAGGCGAGCGCGCACGGGCCGATCCTCAGCACCCATTTTCCGATCGAGACCGCGCGCTTCGGCGGGATCCTGCACCACCAGCTGCAGAACCACCCCGCGATCTACGAGGTCATCAAGCGCGCCTGCACCTGAGGCTGAGCGTCCGACGTTCGCAACAATCGCACACACGCGCGCCACGCTGGCGTCGAAGGGCTCCGTCACGTTTCTCCTCGTTCGCCCACCTTCCTGCGAGGAGAGCTCGATGATGCGCAAGGGCCCGCGTAAGAATAACTGCGTCAGCACCGAGGGCGCGCCGGAGCCCCAAAGGGTAGGCGCGAGGAGGGAGTTTGCTGGCCGCAAGCGACCGACGAGCAACGACGAATGCGGGGCTCCCGCGCGGCCGAATGCAGCAGTTATTCTTACGCGGGCCCTCAAGCGGTTGCTCGAGGTGCCCCACGACCACGACGATCACGGGGGCCTCGCCCGCGATCTGTTGCAGATGAACGCGCTCCTGAGCCGCCGCCGCGCGCTCCGATGGATCGGCGGCGGCGCAGCGGTGACGCTCGTCGGGTGCGCCACGCAGTCGCTCGGCGGGGACGCGAGCAGCACGCCCGACTCGGGCGGCAGCTGCAGCGAGATCCCCGACGAGACCGGCGGGCCCTACCCCGGCGACGGATCGAACGGACCCAACGTGCTCGGCGTGGATGGGATCGTGCGCAGCGACATCCGCTCGAGCATCGGCGGCGCGACCGGCGTCGCAGCGGGGGTCCCGCTGAGCATCACCCTCACGCTGCTGGACACGGCCTGTGTGCCGCTCGCGGGCTACGCGATCTACCTCTGGCACTGCGACCAGGGCGGCAACTACTCGATGTACTCGGCGAGCGTCGCCGAGGAGAACTACCTGCGCGGGGTGCAGGAGACCGACGCCGCCGGGCAGGTGACGTTCAGCACCATCTTCCCTGCCTGCTACTCGGGGCGCTGGCCCCACATGCACTTCGAGATCTTCTCGGCGCTGGATGCCGCGACGATCCAGAGCAACGCGATCAAGACGACCCAGCTCGCGCTGCCCGAGGCCGCGTGCCACGAGGTGTTCGCGACGAGCGGCTACGAGGCGAGCGTCGCCAACCTCGCCGCCATCTCGCTCGCGAGCGACAACGTCTTTCGCGACGGGAGCGCGAGCCAGGTCGCCTCGATCGTGGGCAACGCGAGCAGCGGCTACAGCGCGTCGCTCGTCGCGTCCGTCCGGCTCTGATCGTCCCCGGCCGCACGCCGGGTCGGTCCGTGTCGATCGCACCCTCGCTGAGGCGGCCGCCCATCGGGTGGAGCGGAACGGGCCCCGCCCGCTCGCGCCGGCTGGCCGCTTCGCGCCGCACCGCTAAGCCATCGGGCATGAGATCCTCGGCCTCGGCGCTCCTCCACCTCTCCTCTTTCCTCCTCGTGGTGGCGTGCAGCGCCGGACCGGACCCGGTGGATGCAGGTGAAGACGCGCCCGATGCATCGCTCGATGCTGCGATCTCCGTCGACGCACCGCTCGACACCGCGATCGCCGACGCCGGTCCGACCGATGCGCCGCCTGCATGCGAGCTCGGCGCATCGAACGGCGCGCTCAGCGGTACCACGCCGAGCGGCCCGATCGACTTCCGGTACGCGTGGGCAGGTCGAGGGAACAGCTCCAAAGCGTGCTTCGGCGTGGCGATCTACTTCACCGAAGAATCGAGCTTCAGCATCACGCCTTCGCGTCACGCGTACCTCTGGCTGCCCCTTCCCACGGTCGAGCTGATCGAGGGCGAGCACCTCGGCGTCACGCTCTACGTCGTGGACGGTGCGACCACGATGACGACCGACCAAGCGACCGTCGACGTGCTGTTCTATACCCGCGACGAGGCGAGCAACGCGCTCGAAGCGACGATCACCGCCGCGGGTGATGGATGGAACGTGGGCGGCACGCTCATCGCGCCCCACTGCGTCGTGTTCGCCGACCCCTGCATCTGACCGCGCCCGGGCACCACCTCCTCTGCGAGCGGAGCTCGGGGCGAGCACACCGCGGTAGGTCGGGTGGGTGCGTGGTCTGATGTGAAGCGGCTCAGCCGACGCGACCGTCCACGCCGGGCTGAGAGCCGACGTAGCGGGACGCCGGGCGGATGAGGCGGCCGACCGCGCGCTGCTCCTCGACGTGCGCGCACCAGCCCGCGACCCGCGAGCACGCGAAGATCGCGGTGAAGGACGCGCGCGGCACGCCGAGCGTCTCGAGCAACACCGCCGTGTAGAACTCGACGTTCGCCTTCAGCGGTCGATCCGGGTGGCGCGCGGCCAGCGCAGCCTCGGCGGCCCGCTCCGTCGCCCGCGCCAGCGCGACGCGCTCCTGCACCGCGCCGCTGGCCGAGAGCGCGGTGATCGCGCGCTCGAGCACCAGCGCACGCGGATCGCGCACCCGATAGATGCGGTGGCCCATCCCCATGATCCGGTCGCCGCGCGCGATCGCTGCGTCGATCCAGGGACGCGCCTCCTCGGGCGTACCGATCGCATCGAGCATGTCGAGCACCGGACCCGGCGCGCCCCCGTGCAGCGGGCCCTTGAGCGCGCCGATCGCCGCGACGATGGCCGAGACCCGATCGGATCCGGTGGAGGCGACCACCCGCGCCGCGAACGTCGAGGCGTTCATGCCGTGATCGATCACGGTGACGAGGTACGCGTTCGCCGCCCGCGCCTGCGCCGCGTCGATGGGTCGGCCGGTCATCATGCGGAGCAGATCGCTCGCGTGATCGGCTTCGGGATCGGGCGGAACGGCATCTGCACCCGCGCGGGCGCGCGCCCACGCCGCCGAGAAGACCGCGACCGCGCCGGTGATCTCCGCGGCCGTCGCGCCACCATCGAGGTGCGCGACCGCCGCGCGCAGCGCGTCCATCGCGTCGGGTCGCGCGAGCGCGTCGCCCAGCTCCGGCAGCCGAGCGAACGCCGCGACCCGGCCTGCGCCGAGCGCGCGCCGCACGTCGGCCGCCGGCATCTCCCAGAGGCGAGCGCACACGTCCGAGAACGTCGCCTGCTGCGCGAGCGCTTCGACCGACGCTCTCGCGATGATGAGCCTTCCGTTCGGGCCGTCGACGCCGCTCAGGCGGGTGTCGGCGACCTGCACTCCGTCGAGCCCGCTCGCGTGGGCGCTCGTCTGCTTCGTCTCTGTCGCGTGCTGCATGGTCGTGTCCCTTTCGGTGGTGAGGCCGATCGATCGACGCGTCGTTCGCGTTGGTGCGCGTTCGCGTCGCCCGCTACCTTGGCGAGATGGGTAACGTTGATCAACGTAGATTGATGAATCCACCATCGCCTCCCGAGCGGCTCGATGGGCGCGCCGCAGCGGCGCTCTTGGGGGTGAAGCGGCAGACGCTCTACGCGTACGTGAGCCGCGGTCTCGTGCGCAGCGAGCCCGGTCCCAAGGGCAGAGCGCGCCTGTTCTTGCGCAGCGATCTCTTGCGGCTGCGGGCCCGCTCCGACGCGCGCTCGGGGCACGGTCCCGTCGCGGGCGGCGCGCTCGCTTGGGGCGAGCCGGTGCTCTCGACCGCGATCGGTACGATCGGCCCGCAGGGTCCGATCTACCGCGGCGTGCCGGCGGTCTCGCTCTCGGGCCGACCGTTCGAGACGACGTGCGCGCTCTTGTGGTCGGGCGCGCTGCCCACGAGCGACGAGGCGTGGCGCGATCCGATGCCGCGCCGGAGCCTCGAGCGCCTCGCGCGCGATCTGGCGCGGCTCGTCCCGAAGGACGCGCATCCGCTGCAGGCGCTCTCGCTCGCGGTGGCGGCGCTCGCGGCGATCGATGACGACGCAGGCGCGCATCCGGACGTCGAGCACCAGCGAGGGCAGCGCTTGCTCGTGCGCCTCGCCGCGCTCGTCGATCCCCGTCGCACCGGCGCCGCGCTCGCGGAGTCTCGGGTGGCGGCGCGCCTGCTCGTCGCGCTGGGCAAGGCGCCGCGCGCGTCGTCCGTCGCCGCGATCGACGCGGCGCTGGTGCTCCTCGCGGATCACGAGCTCAACGCCTCGTCGTTCGCGGTGCGGGTCGCTGCCTCGACCGGCGCCGAGCTGCACGCGTGCATCGCCGCGGGGCTCGGTGCGCTCTCGGGGCCTGCGCACGGCGGCGCGATCCACCAGGTCGAAGCGCTGCTCGCGCGCGCGCGCACCCCAGCACAGATCGAGCGCCTCCTCACCGAGATGGCGCGCACCGGCGAGGCGGTCCCGGGCTTCGGCCATCGCCTCTATCCCGGCGGCGATCCTCGCACCGGGCCGCTGCTCGCGCTGGCGCGATCGATCGCGCCGCGCGCGAAGACGGTGCGCGCGATCGACGCGCTCATCGCCGCGATGAAGCGGCGAGGCCACGACGATCCGACGGTGGACGTGGGCCTCGCCGCGCTCAGCGCTGCGCTCGCGCTCCCCTACGGCGCGGGCGCCGCACTCTTCGGGATCGGCCGCTGCGCAGGGTGGATCGCGCACGCGCTCGAACAGCGTGCCCAGGGTCAGCTCCTGCGGCCCCGCGCCCGCTACGTCGGCCCGATCGCCTCGTGATGGGTCAGCTGAAGATCGAGAAGATGCCGGCGCCGAGCCAGATGCCGACGGCGAAGGGCACGAGCACCCCGAGCACCGCGAGGGTGATGCCGACGCCGACGAGCACCTTGTCGCCCGTGCTCGCCTCCGCGTCGGGGTTGGCCTCGTAGCGCTTGATGATGTCGAGGTTCTTGCGGTTGCTTCGCCAGGCGACGTCGAACACGTCGCCCACCACCGGGATCGCGCCGCCCACCACGTCGACGCCGATGTTCGCGATCATCCGCACGAGCGCCACGGTGGGCACCCGGTTCTTCAGCGCGAGCAGCAAGAGCGCGACCGAGCCGGTGCCGGTGACCACGTCGCCCACGCCCGGGATGAGCCCGATGAACGCGTCGAGGCCGAGCTTGATGTCGGTGCCCGGGATCCGGATCCAGTCGTCGAGCAGGTACGCGAGGCGCTCGGCCCAGGGCTCGATCTTGCTCGCGATCTCGCGCTTCATCTCGGGCGAGACGTCATCCCCCAGCGCGCGGTCCAACGCCTTGTCCGTGACCGCCTTCGCGAGCTTCTTGGGCAGGTCGGGATCGACCTTCTCCAGCTCGCGCAGGCTGGTGTCCTTCTGGATCGCGTCGCTCATCGTGGCCCTCTCAACGCTCGCCGCCCGGCTTTCTTCAGAGAGGGCACCGCGCTCAGTCGCGGACCGCCGCGATCGCCCGCTCCAGTGCGGCCGACAGCTCGGTCTCGCGGCCCCGGCGCGCCACCAGCGCGGCCCGCGCTTCGCTGCCGCCGACGCGGCCCAGCGCGGCGATGGTCGCCTCGCGCACCGCAGGATCCGCGTGCGTCAGCAGCGGCGCGATCGTGGACACCGCGCTGCGATCGAACGCCGCCGCGAGCGACTGCGCCGCGGAGCGCACCACCATGCCCGGCTGCGAAGCGTCGCGGACCACCCGCTCGAGGAAGCTGCGGCTCGCCGCGGTCGGAAAGAAGCGTGCGGCCCACACCGCGCGGAACCGCACCACCTGCGGCTCGCTCGCGTCGTCGAAGATCGCGACGAGCACCGGCACGGTGCCCTCGCCCATCGCACGCCACTCGGTCTCCGTCGCGCTCGACTCGATGCCTCCGAGGAGCTCCTCGACGACGTCACGACGCGGCGCCTGCGCGCTCGCCGCGACGGGGACGAGGAGGGTGAGCAGGAGCGCGCAGAGCATGGGGCCAAGGAAGAAGCGCATCAGAAGCCGAGCGTAGCATCCGCCCTCGGGCCGTGTATGGTTGCCGCCGATGTTCCCCGAGCACGCCGGAGTGTGGCGTTGATCCTTCGCACCGAGACCGTCGAGCAGATGATCGATGGGGGCGACAAGCGGGTCTTCACCAAGGACGTGGTGATGACCCCAGGGCCGCACCCGCTCGGCATGGTGCGCAAGCGAAGGGCGCAGACCGCGTCGCGCGCCACCGTGATGCTCATCCACGGCTTCGGGCAGAACCGGTACACCTGGCACAGCTCGCGGCGCTCGTTCGCGAACTACTTGGCCGACGCGGGCTTCGACGTGTTCAACGTGGACTTGCGCGGCCACGGCCGCTCGCGCCGCTTCGGCGCCCCGCGCCCCCGCTTGCTCGAGGAGTACATCCGCGAGGACCTTCCCGCGTTCGTCCACGAAGCGCTGCGCATCTCGGAGACCGATCGGCTCTTCTTGGTCGGTCACTCGATGGGCGGGCTCATCAGCTACAGCGCGGCCGGCAGCCTCTTGAAGAAGGAAGTGCGCGGCATCGCCACCATCGGCTCGCCGTACCGCTTCGGTCAGGGCTCGGCGCTCTTGCTCTTCCTGCGCGAGATGGCCGCGTGGGTCGGCTTCACCGGCGTCTTCGATCACAACCCGGCGCTGCCGGTCCGCATGATCGGCCAGCACCTGCACCGTCGCGCGGTGCTCTGGGACAGCGCCATGGTCCCGATGCCGATCCGCGGCTGGGTGCCTGGCGGCGTCGAGCGCGAGGTGCTGAGCGAGTACCTCGGCAAGGCCTTCGAGCGCACCAGCCTGAAGGTTGCGCTCGACATCTTCCGCGCGGGCCGCGAGGAAGGCTGGAAGAGCCTCGATGGGATGATCGACTACGGCGCCGCGTTCGAGATGCTCGATCGCCCGCTGCTCGTGGTGGCCGGCACCGAAGATCAGCTCGCGCCCGCCAAGTCGGTCGAGCCCGCGTGGGCCCTGAGCCGCTCGAGCGACAAGACCTACCGCGCGTTCCCCTTCGGCCACGTCGATCTGATCATGGGCCGCGAAGCGACGCGCACCGTGTGGCCGCTCATCCGCGACTGGCTCCTCGTCCGCTCGGCCTGATCGCGCGACCTCGGTCGGCCTCCGTGGTAGGGCCGGCGCATGACCGAGCCGGAAGAGCCCGAGGCCGCCCGCCGTGCCCGCGCCGAGGCCCAGGCCCGTCTGATGGGCGAGCACGCGCGCGAGGCCGCTCAGGAGCGGCGACGCTCTCGATGGCTGCGGCGCATCACCGAGTTCGTCTTGGAGCTCCTGCGCTGAGCGCCTCGAGCGCGCAGCGTCCGAGCTCGTGAGCCAGGGCAGGGCGCTCCTCGCCTCGTCGGTATAGAACGGGCGGCATCAGGAGAGCCCGGACATGAGCAAGAGCGAACGAGAGGTCGTGATCGTCAGCGCGGTGCGCACCGCGATCGGCAAGCTGAACGGGGGGCTGTCGAGCGTCCGCCCCGATGATCTCGCGGCGGTGGTGATCGCCGAGGCGGTGAAGCGCGCGGGGATCGAGCCGAGCTCGATCGAAGAGGTCTACTTCGGCTGCGCGAACCAGGCGGGCGAGGACAACCGCAACGTCGCGCGCATGGCCACGCTGCTCGCCGGGCTGCCCGAGAGCGTGCCGGCCGTCACCGTGAACCGCTTGTGCGCGAGCGGCCTGACCGCGATCAACCTCGCGGCCCGCGCCATCCTCGCAGGCGAGGGCGAGGTCTTCGTGGCGGGCGGCGTCGAGAGCATGAGCCGCGCGCCCTACTCGCTCGCCAAGAACCCGCCCGCCGGCAACGTGACCGCGTGGGACACCGCGCTCGGCTGGCGCTACCCGAACCCCAAGCTCGCGCAGATCTTCCCGCTCGAGGCGATGGGCGAGACCGCGGAGAACATCCAGGAGCGCTCGCAGAAGGGCGAGATCGAGGGCGGCGTGATCTCGCGCGAAGAACAAGACGCGTATGCGCTCGAGAGCCAGCGCCGCGCGGTGCACGCGATCGATCAGGGCTACTTTCAAGGACAGATCGTGCCCGTGCCGGTGCCCCAGAAGAAGGGCGATCCGGTGATGATGCAGATCGACGAGCACCCGCGCTGGAAGAAGAGCGGCGAGCGCTACGAGCTCGACACGAACCTCGATCAGCTCGCCAAGCTCAAGCCGGCGTTCCGCAAGGGCGGCACGGTGACCGCGGGCAACAGCAGCGGGATGAACGACGGCGCGTCGGCCTTGGTGCTCATGAGCGCAGCGCGCGCCGAGAAGCTGGGCATCACGCCGATGGCGCGCTGGGTCGCCTCGGGCGCGGCGGGCATCGATCCGACGGTGATGGGCTTGGGCCCGGTGGACGCGGTGAAGAAGGCGCTGGGCCGAGCGGGTCTGTCGCTCTCGGACATCGATCTCGCGGAGCTGAACGAGGCCTTCGCGGTGCAGGCGCTCGGGGTGATGCGTCAACTCGGCCTGCGGCACGAGATCACGAACGTGAACGGCGGCGCGGTCGCGCTCGGTCACCCGCTCGGCTGCTCGGGGGCGCGCATCGTGACCACGCTGCTCCACGAGATGCAGCGCCGGAAAAAGGATGGGCAGTCGGTGCGCTACGGCCTGGCGACGCTCTGCGTGGGCGTGGGCCAGGGCGACGCGAGCATCGTGGAGCTGATCTGATGCGCGTCGTTCCACAGCTCAGCGCCGAAGACGCGGCGAAGCTGGTGAAGGACGGCGATGTGCTGATGGCCGGCGGCTTCGGGATGACCGGCAACCCCGTGCACCTCTTGCACGCGCTCGCGCTCACCAAGACCAAGGGCCTCACGTACGTGGGCAACAACGTCGGCGAGGCGGGCCTGGGCGGCGGGCGCTTGCTCCGCAATGGGCAGCTGAGCGCCGCGGTCGGCTCGTATTTCACCAGCAACAAGGAAGCGGTCGCGGCGGCGCAATCGGGCGCGATGAAGGTGCGCCTCTTGCCGCAGGGGACGCTCGCTGAGGCGATCCGCGCGGGCGGCGCGGGGCTCGGGGGCTTCTACACGCCGACGGGCGTGGGGACGGTGGTCGCCGAGGGCAGCGACGTGCGGACGTTCGACGGCAAGGAGCACGTCTTCGTGCCGGCGCTGCGGGCCAACGTCGCATTCATCCGCGCATACAAAGCGGACACCGCGGGCAACCTGATCTACCGGCGCACCGAGCAGAACTTCAACCGCGCGATGGCGACGGCCGCGGATCTGGTGGTCGCCGAAGTGGAAGAGATCGTGCCGCTGGGCGCGCTCGATCCCGATCAGATCCACACGCCTGGTACCTACGTGGACTACCTGGTGCAAGCGCACACCACGATCGAGGATCTGGGGAGCTCGGCGTCCGTCGAGGCGAGCGAGAAGAAGAGCGGCGATGTGCGCATGGCGATGGCGGCGCGCGCGCTGCGCGAGCTGAAGCGCGGCGACGTGGTGAACCTCGGCATCGGCATCCCGACGTTGGTCGCCGATCTGATCGGGCCCGAGGACGGCATCATCCTGCACACCGAGAACGGGATGCTCGGCGTCGGGCCCTCGCCGAAGGAGGGCGGCGCGATGGACTACCCGGTGAACGCCGGAAAGATCCCGGTGACCGCGCTGCCGGGCACCAGCTACTTCGACAGCGCGGACTCGTTCGCGATGAACCGCGGCGGGCACGTCGACGTCGCGATCATGGGCGGCCTCGAGGTGGACAGCAGCGCCAACCTCGCGAACTGGGCGGTGCCCGGCAAGCCGCTCCTGGGCGTGGGCGGCGCGATGGATCTCGCGGCCGGCGCCAAGCGCTTGATCGTGCTCATGACCCACGTGAGCCAGAGCGGCGCGTCGAAGATCGTGCCCAAGTGCACGCTGCCCCTGACCGCGATGGGCGCGGTGGATGTCGTCATCACCGATCTCGCGGCGTTCCGCTTCGAGGGCGAGCAGCTCGTCCTCACGGATCTGATCGGCTCGGCCACCATCGACGAGGTCCGCGCCAAGACCGCCGCCCCGTTCATCGAGCGCCTGACCTGAAGTTCGCTCGCTCGCGTTCCGTGGAACGCATCGTGTTCGGTTGCGTCGGTCTCGGTGAGCAGGCCGGGGCCGGCGTGGGGGGCCGGCTTGCTGCGCGCGGCTCGCTCGATGCTCCCGTGAACGCATCGGTCTCGGTGAGCAGGCCGGGGCCGGCGAAGGGGGCCGGCTTGCTGCGCGCGGCTCGCTCGATGCTCGCCGCGATCGTTCGTGTGAATGCATCGGTCTCGGTGAACAGGCCGGGGCCGGCGTGGGGGGCCGGCTTGCTGCGCGCGGCTCGCTCGATGTGAGGGTTCGGCGCGATGAAGACCTCGAACGACGGAGGTCTCCATCACGCCGAACCGTCGAGGTCTCGCTCTCCGTGCTCGCTGCACCGACCCCCCACGCCGGCCCCTCAGGTCGCGACGATCACCCTCCTCGCCCAGATCCTGCTGGGACACCTGGTATTTCGCCCGGGCTGCTACGGTCTGCCGTGATGCGTGTCGAGATCGAGCAAGAACCCGATGGTCGGTGGCTCGCGGATGTCGCCGAGCTGCCGGGGGTGATGGCGTACGGTGCGACGGAGCGGGACGCGCGCGATGCGGTCGTCGTGCTCGCGCTGCGGGTGCTCGCCGATCGGATCGAGCATGGCGAGCCGGTCCCGCACGACTTGATGACTCGCCTCGGTCTGATGGCCTGACGCCACTCGACATTCGCGGCATCGTTGCGGGTGACTTCGCCGATCGATGCCGTGCGGGCGCTGGGCTCGTTCTCCGATGCGAGCGAGCGGGAGGCGATGCTCGCTTGGATGGAGCGCGAGGAAGGCGAGTTGAACCAGCTCGTCGCGCGCTGTCCTCGGGTGCGCTGGCTCGCGGTGCTCGCCGACCTCTTCGACCAGCGGATCGTGTGGTGGCTGTTTCAGGAGGAGATCGATGACACCGTGCCGGAGCGTGCGGAGGCAAACCGCCGCTTGGCCGCGGGCGAGCGACCGGAGGGAACGCTGTCGGAAGACGAGCTCTTTGCGCTCGGCGACGAGGTCGCGTCGGGCGACCCTGTCCGAAAGGCCGCGGCGATCGCGGCGCTCGGCGAGAACTACGAGCGCGTCGCTGTATCCGAGCTCGGCTACGCGGCGGGACTACACGCCTCCGAGGCGATGCTCGATGCTGCGATCGAGACGCTGCGCGCGCGGCTCGACGTTACGCGTATGCAGCGGGCACTGAGTGCGCTCGTGCTCCCTGAGACGGCCGAGATGCGCGCGGCCCGCTACCGCCGCGACGCCGTCGCCGACAAAGCCGAGCTCGAGGCGCTCGACGATCCGAACCTCATCGCAGGCGCTTGGGGCGCCGCATCCGGCCGCGAGCGCCGCAACGTCCCGCGTGCGTTGCGTTCCCGCTGACGCGATGTTCGACAGCGCGGACGCGGATCCGGCCGCGGTCGCTAGAGAAGCGGCCGCCGCCGCAGCGACGGCCGCGTCCTTCGAGTCCTCAGCGGCAGCCGATGAGCGATGCCGGGCTGTGGCCTGCGCTCAGCGCTGCTACCGCGCAGCGCGGTTCGACGCCGGCGCAGTGGATGAGGTGGGCGGGCGCGTGGCCTGCGCGGAGCAGCGCGTCGGCGCAGTAGGGTTCCGCGCCGTCGCAGTGGATCGCGTGGACCGGCGCGTGGCCCATCGAGATGAGCGTGGTGCGGCAGTCGGGCGCCGCGGGCGCCGCGGGGGCCGCCGGCGCTGCGGTGACATAGCCGCGCGCGCTGCGCTCCGAGAGGACGAGGTCGTACGAGAGCGCGCGGCCCGCTTCGTAGCTGCCGACGAAGATGCGGTAGACCCCGGCCGGGAAGAAGCCCTCGAGGCGCGGGGTGTAGTTGCCCGCCGAGTCGTCGTCGCACCACACGTTGCCGTCCGGCGTGACGATCACCAGCGTCGCGTCTCCGCCCGAGGGCGCCTCGACGCGGAAGTACGGCATGTCCGTCTCGAGCACGAGCGTGTGCTGCGCGTCGGTGGGAAAGAAGCCGGGGCACGCGCTCGGCAGGCCCATCGTCGCCGCGTTCAGCGGACCGCCCGCGCTGCCGCGGCCGCGCTCGACCGTCTCGCCGAAGCCCTGGCGCAGATCGATGAGGCCGCGGGTGCGGCGCGCGCGCCGCGCGTCGAACTCCAGGCTGGGGATCGCCGCGTAGACGCCGACATCGAGGCGCGGACGCGAGGCGGCCTCCGCTTCGCGAGCCCGCGCGTCGGCCGCGGCCGAATCCGCGCGTGCGCGCTCGGCAGCCAGACGCTCGCGCTCGGTCACCAGGCGCTCGCGCTCGATCCGCTCGCGACGATCGCGCTCGGCCTCGCGCTCCACCGCCTCGCGCGCCTCACGCTCGCGGTTGCGCTCGGCCTCTTCGGCGCGCGCGACCGCCTCGGCGCGCTCGCGCTCGGGGCGACCGAGCTCGCTCTCCATGCTCGCCGAGAGCTCGTTCATCCATCCGTCGTAGCGGCGCGAGCTGGTGGCCGACTCGATCCGCAGGCCATCCGAGTCGAGGTACGTCACCACCGCCTGGGTCTCGGTGAAGTCGATCGCGATGCGGAGCGACAGACCCCGCGCGGTCCGACGCGCGACGACGCGACTGCCCTCGCTGGTCTCCAGGGTGAAGCCGCGCGCGTCGATCGCGCGTGCCAGCGCAGCGCGCACCTCGTCGAGCGAGGTGGTCGCGTAGAGCAGCGTCACGGGCGCGGGCGCGAACGAGATGATCTCGCCGCCCGGGGTGACCGTGCCGGTGACGTAGGTGGGGCGCCGTCGACAGGACGAGAGCGCGAGGAGCACACAGAGCGCGAGGAGAACGAGACGGACCGAACGCATGAAGCCTCCGAAAGGGTGGGAATCCCCCCGAGGACGCAGCACCCGCCAGCCCGTCGCAGGAAATCTTCGCGCCCCTACCGCGGCCTCTGGCGCCCCCGCAGGGTCTGCGGCCGTCTCTGTCTCTGTCCCTCTGTCTCTGTCTCTGGCGCTGCAGCTGCCTCTGCCTCTGGCGCTGCAGCTGCCTCTGCCTCTGGCGCTGCAGCTGTCTCGGTCTCTGCCTCTGGCGCTGCGGCCGTCTCTGTCTCTGTCCCCGCAGCGGTCTCGGCCTCTATCCCCGCGTCTGTCTCTGTCTCTGCCGCCGCTTCTGCCTCTGCCCCCGCTTCGCTCCCTCTACGTCAGAACGTTGGGCCTCGGGGCGGCACGTACACGCTCGCCGTCTCCACGTTGCGCTCGTTGTCCACGAACATCACGCCAGCCACGACCCGCTCGAGCGGGTACTCCGGCACCGCGACGCACGCGCCCACCGCGCAGCCAGTGAGCGTCCCGCTCGACACGTCCAAGCTCGCGCCCTCTGCGACCTGCACGCCGCAGAGCGGCGCGCCCGTCACCGACAGACGCTCCGCGGTGATCGCGCCCCCGAAGAGCGCGGCCACGCCGGTGCCGCCGCCTTCCGCCTCACAGCTGCTCACCGCGCACGCCCGCTCCGCGACGCGCGTAACCCACACGTCGCGCAGCGTCGCTTCCGTGCCCGTCATGCCGCCCCCGAACGCGAGCACGCCCGTCTCCACCACGTCGTCCACCTCGACCCGCTCGAGCGTCATGCGCGCCCCGACGTCGACCTCGAAGCCCCGCCCCACCTGGTGGTTCGTGTCCTCCTCCACGCCGCGCACGAGGCCGTCGCTCAGGCGCGCCGTGGTCCCGAGATCGGTCACCATCACGCCGACCGTGTGCAGGTCGGTGAAGCGAAAGCGGCTCACCTCGGCGCTGCCGCCTCCGCGCACGATGAGCGCCATGCCGAGATCGATCGACAGCCCCACGCGGCTCACGCTCAGCTCCGTCGCGGTGAGCGAGGCCTCGTCGACCACGACCGCGACCCACGCGACGTCGACGGCGGCGGCCCGCGAGAGGGTGAGCTGGGCGCCGACCAGCGCGCCGATCGCGTTGCCGAAGCCCTCGCGCAGCGTGATCGACGCGATCGTCAGATCACTGGCCGTCACCACCGAGGTGCCGGTCGCGACCAAGCCCGCGCCTTGCGAGCGCCGGATCGTCACGCGCGACAGCGTCGCCGGCGCGTTGCGCAGGAGCACGCCCTGTCCGCTGGTCCGTCCGACCTCGGTCGTCACGTCTTCGATCAGCACCCGATCGAGCGTGAGCGCGGTCTCGGCTTCGACGGTGACCCCGGCCTCCGACGCGCCGTCGATCCACGCTTCGCGGATCGTGATGTCGGCCGCGCCGAAGCCTGCGACGCCCGCGCCGTAGCGTCCGTCGGGCCGCGGTGCGGTCTCGATCAGCGCGACGCGCTCGGCGTCGATGCGGGCCGCGCCCGCGGCGAGCGCTGCCTCGTGACAGCGCTCGATCACGGCGTCGCGCAGCGTGAGCACCGCGTCCGTCTCCACCGAGATGCCGCGACCGAGCGCGCCGCTGGCGAGGCTGCGCACGTCGCGCACGACGATGCGCTCGGCGTCGATGCTCGCGCCGATCCCCGCGATGCCGACACCGAGGGTGCCGTCGACGAGCACGTCGCGGAGCACGACCTCCCCTTGCGCCGCGAGGCCCGCGCCCTCGCCCGTCAGCGTGACGCCCGAGAGCTCGAGGCGCTGGCCGCGCTGCACCACCAGCGCGGGCATGCCTCCGCTCGCGACGATGCGCACTTGCCCCGCGCAGCTGCCCGCGATCACCACGTCGCTCGGCAGCGCGGCGGCGACGTACTCCCCCGCTGCCAGCGCGATCGCAGCTCCGTCCGCGCCCGCGAGCGCGTCCGCGAGCGACGCGAACGGCGACGCTTCACTCCCATCGCCCCCGGGCGCCGCCGTAGCGTCGACGAAGCGGTGCGCTCGATCGGAAGGCAGCGCCGGGAAGCGCGCGGCGCACGTCCCGATCGGCTCGCACGCATCGCTGCCCACGCGCTGGTAGCTCGCGCCCGTGCACGTCACCCGCGGCGGCGGGGCACACGACGCGCTCACATCTCCGTCCGCCACGGCGATCGGGTCGCTGCGCCAGCCCTCGGGGCACGCGCCCCAATCCGGCATCGACGGCGCCGCGATCACCAGGGTACCCGCGTCGCTGCCGCCATCCATCGGCGCCGCGTCGAGCGCGGGCGCGACGTCGTCACAGCCGACCATCGCGATGGACATCCACGTGACGAGCATCGAGGTCCGCCGCATCGCCGCGACTTTGTCCGCAAACGCGGCGGCGTCGAGCGCTCGCGACGTCACTCGCCGTGGAGGAGGCGGCCGATCGGTCCGCGGAGCGTGCCCGCGCTCGGATCGGCGACGAGGACGCCGCTCATCGCGCCGCGCAGCGCGTCGTGCGCGGGCACCGATTGCGGCGCTGGGCCCACGGTGTGCGCTTGCCACCATCGCTGCCAGGCCTGCTCGTCCGTGGGTGAGCTCGCGTCGGCGAAGTGGACGCGCAGCTCGTCCGAGTCGGCGATCGACTCGATCCGGCAAGGGATGCGACCTCGGAGGGTGATCGTCTCCTCGGTCGCGCTCTCGGTCCACGGCGGCTCGGCAGGGACGGTGACGTGGATGCGCGCGCGCAACGCCGCGCCGCAGCCCAGCCGCGCTGCATCCTCGAGCGGCGCGTCGAACACCAGCTCGACCGCGACCTCGGTGGTGGGGTAGCCGGCGCCGACCGAATCGAAATGCTCGTGCACGAACCGCGTCGGCGCGTCGGGCCCGGCGCGAAAGCCGAGCATCGCCCATCCCGCGCGGGTGCCGTCCTCCGAGGCGCCTTCGACGAACGTCGCGCGGTGCTCGAACGCCCCGTACGACCACCTGACCACCCCGTCTGCGACGTCGTAGCGTCCCGACGAAGCGTCCTGCCAGATCATCGGGTTGCCGGGCAGCTGGTGCCCGCTGCGGACGGTCAGGGTGCCGTCGTCGACGAAGCGCAGCTCCGTGCTCGAGCAGGCGTCGCCGCAGCTCGTCGTGCTCCAGCTGCCCGCGCGGAGCGCGCCGGTGACGTCGGCGGTGATTTGGACGGGCGCGATCGTGATCGGCTCGGGCACCGACGTCGCGGGTGCGCGCGTCTCGGCTGCGCTTCCACTGCAAGCGACGGTGCTCGCGGTGAGCATGGCGAGGAGGCCTCGATTCATCGAACGAACGGTAGCACCGAGGCTCAGTCCTCCAGGATCGCGGCGGCGACCTCGGCGGCAAGACGCTGCGCCAACAGATGCGGCCCGTCGATCGTGCGCACGTCGAGCTCGGGTCGCACCCGACGCGCGAGCGCGGTGGCGGAGGCGGGCACCAAGCGATCGCGCGACGCCCGCAGCCAGCGAATCTCGCAAGCGATCTGCCGGAGCTCGGCGCGCACGTCGATCGTCCGCACGGCTTCGATGCGCTGCGCGAGCACGCGGCCCTCCACGTCACGCAAGACCCGCGACACCTCGGCCACCAGCGTCGGCTCCGCGTCGAGACCGAGCATGAAGGTGCGGACTGCGAGCGACGGGGGTGGATGCAGCGCGAAGGCGACGCGTCCAGGCGGCAGCGGACGCGGCGCGCGCACGAACGACGCGATCAGCACCAGCCGCGCGACGCGATGCCGCGCGGCGATGCGCATCGCGAGCGGTCCGCCGAACGACTCCGCGACCAGCACGTCGTCCGGCGAAGGCGATCGCAGCGCGTCGGGCAGCGCGGCCTCGATCGCCTCGTAGCTCCCGCCTTCGTAGCGGACGACGCTGTGCTCGCGATCGCCGAGCTGGGCGCGCAGCCGCGCATAGAGCAGCCCCGTGCCGTCCATGCCCGGGAGGAGCCAGATCATCGCGACGGATGTGCCCGCGCCGCCCGCCCGACGCAACACGCACGAGCGCTCAGCGCCGCTCAGTGCAAGGCGCGGCCGATCTCGCCCATCACCCGCATCACGCCGAACACGATCTCCATCGCCTGACGCGCGCGATCGTCTTCGGAGGCTGTGCGCGTATGCCCGGTGCCGGTGACGTCCTCGAGACCGGGCGCGTCCGAGACCACGTCGAAGAGCGGGTCGTCCGCGCCGCGGACCGCGGACACGATCACGACCACCCGGTGACCTCGCGGGAGCGTCACGGCGCGCACCGTCCAGACGCCCCCGAGCTCGGGGTCCTCGAAGTGGAGCTGCGCGCGGGTCTCGCTTCCGTCGATCACCACGTCCGAGAGCACCGCGGTCTCGGGGATGCCGCAGCCCGCCCGCGCGAAGGACCGCGCGAGCACGGCGTCTGATGTGACGAACGTCCGGCGATCGACGACCGAGGCATGCAAGAGCCGAGGACCGCACCGCGCGCTCCCGATCTCGGCGGGCCCGAGGCGAGCGATCTCGGCGCGCACCACGAACGCGACGCCGAGACCGGTGGCCTCGATCACCGACGCACCAGGCTCCCACGCGAGCGACGGCGCGCGCGACGTCGAGGTGGCGGCAGGCTCGTCGCGGATCGCGGGCGCGGCGCCGCAGCCCGCGATCCCCAGCACGATCCCCAACGACAGGATCGCCCGGCGCATACGTCAGCTCGCGATCGTGCTCTTGACCTTGAGCTCGGCGAGCTGCTCGGGGAGCACCGTGCCGGGCGCGCCCGTCATCAGATCGCTGCCCTTGCCGGTCTTGGGGAAGGCGATGACGTCGCGCAGCGACTCGCTCTCGGTGAGCAGCATCGCGAGCCGATCGAGGCCGAGCGCGATGCCGCCGTGCGGGGGC
>CAYZQM010000068.1:0-26648 GCA_964480175.1 uncultured Sandaracinaceae bacterium | reverse complement strand
CGGGTGACGATTGGCAACCTCATCGACCTCTGTTAGAAGTTGCCCCGCCTCGCCGGTGTGTGCGACGATGTCTTACACCTGCTTACCCAGCCTGGAAGAACGCTTCGTCCCCCGCTCCCGAGGTCTGCGAGCATGATGTCCCAAAGCCGCCTCTCGACCGTTTCCAGCCGAATCGCCCTGCTCTGTATGCTGCTCCTCGCCCCCACGCTGGCGGGCTGCACGGGCGCCATCCTCGGCAACGTGTTCGTCGTGTTCCTCACGGTCGGCATCTTCTTCGGGACCCTCGGCCTCGGCCGGAACGCTGGCCCCAGCAGCCGCGCCGACCAGTCCGCCCAAGATCGCTGAGCGCCCCCGTCGCCGGCGCCCTCAGGCGCTCGGCGTGCGCTCAGGGCGCGGGAACGTAGACCGAGGTCTTCCCCTCAGGCGCGATCATCGCGGTGCGCGGTGACGTCGGGCTCCCGCCGCGCTGCGCGACCACGCTCGCCAGCCCTGGGGCGACGCCGTCGATCTCACAGCTCCCCGTCGCGTCGGTGCTGCAGCTGTGCACGGCGCCGGAGGCGTCGGTCAGCGTCACGGTCACCCCAGCGCTCCCGCCGGTGACGTACACGACGACCTCGGGGACCGCGAGCGCGACCGCGGGCGTGAGCAGTGCGCCGATGCAGATCGCGATCGCGGTTCGTTCCATCCAGCGCATTCGAGGTGGCGAGTATAACGGAACTGACCCGCCCCGCATTCGATCGCGCGTGATCGGCGATCGAGGATCGCTTCAGCGGATGGCGACGCCCTGCGCGTCCCGGCGGATCGGGGTGCTCGCGACCGGACCGTTGCCGCTCGCGGTGATCTCGGTGGGGCCGACATCGCCGATCTCGCTGCTCTCGGCGCCCGAAGTGAGGCCTCCTTCGTCGACCGAGGCCGAGATGCTCGCGCTCCCATCGACGAGCTCCGGACCGCCTTCGACCGTCACGTAGAGGGCCGGCTCGCCCGCGATGATGTCTTCGCGGAGCAGGTGGAAGCCGACCTCGCCGTTGCCGGTCCAGGTCTGGCGCACGGTCGTCGCGTAGAGCTCCATCGTCCGCTCGTCGACCCACTGGTACGTGACCAGCGACGTCGCCGCGGCGCCGCCGTTGCCGAGGGTGAGGTTGGTGATGTCCGCGTCCGCGACCCGCACCCGGTTGCCCCACTGCGCGTGGCTCGCGGTGAAGGTCTCGCGGTACGTCGGGTCGACCCGCATCGCGGCGAGATCGATCCGCGACCAGCGGGCCTCGTCGTTGAGCTGGTGGACCTGATCCGAGAAGTGGGTCTCGGGGCTCAGCCCTTGGATGAGCGTGCAGCCCAGCGAGTAGGTGATCACGAGCGCGGCGAGCGCGCAGAGCGAGGTCCCGAGCACGCCGTGGAGGATCGGCCGGAGCAGCGACATCCCGCGACCCTACGCGCGCCCGGATCCAGCGCGAAAAAACCCGCAGACGCTCAGGGCGCGGCGCGCTCTTCTTCATCCGGCGCGGGATCGGGATTGGCTTCGGTCTCGGATTCGACCTCGGGCGCCTCGGATTCGATCTCGGGCGCCCCTTCCGAGTCGATGGCTTCACCGGTCTCCGAAGGCTCGCCCTCTTCCGCCGCGATCCCCTCGCCTTCGGGCACGGGCTCTCCGTCCCCGAGCGCCTCCTCGATCGGCAGGCTGGGATCGGGCTCGCCGGGCAGCGGCGCGGGCAGCGCCTCGCCGTCCAGATCGACGTCCGTCGCGGGCTCTTCGTAGGGCACCGCCTCCGCCTCATCGGTCCCCGCCTCCCCGAGGCCGCCCTCGAGTGTCGGCGCGCGCGCCAGCAGCGCCTCCTCGAGCCACTCCTCGAACTGCGCGTTCATCTCGGGGGTGACCGTGTGCTCGACCCCGGGGAACTCGAGCCAGCCCACCTCGTTGCCGCTCGCGAGCAGCGCTTGCACCCACTGGCGGGTCGGCTCGATCCGCACGATCGGATCCTCGGTGCCGTGCATCGCGCGCGTCGGAGACGCCCGCAGCACGTCGGGGCGGTTCTCGGGCAGCACCCAGCCCGCGATCGGGATCGCGAGCCCGATCTGATCCGGAAAGCGCAGCGCCAAGGTCCACGCCACGATCGCGCCCTGGGAGAAGCCCGTGACCACGGGCGTGCCCGCCGTGGGCCGCGTCGCCTGGACGTGATCGATCAGCCGGATGAGATGATCGGTGATCGCAAAGACGTCCCGCGCGAGCTCGTCGTGGCGGTTCTGGGTGACGCTGGAGCGCGCCCACGCAAAGCCGCTGCCGAGCGCGAGCGGTCCACGCGGCACGATGACCCGCATCGGCGTGGGGACGCGACCGAAGGGTCCGCCGGGGATCCGAGGCACGTCGCCGCGACCGTGGAAGATGAACACCAGCGGCAGCGGCACGCCCTCGGGGACCTCACCGAGCTCGACCTCGGCGTACCAGATCCCCTCGAAGACGTACGAGCGCGCCCGGATCCCCGGCGCGTCGTCGGGCAGCGCGGGGGGCTCGACGATCGGCGCGCCCGTCGGCGAGAGCGGCACCCCGCGATGCTCGGCGCGCGCCGTGATCGCGAGCGCTCGCTCGAGCGATCCACCACCGGACGCGGGCCAGCGCACCTCCGATCGGCGCCCACCACACGAGCAGCCGGCGAGCGAGACGAGCGCGAGGAAGAGGATGTGGATGATCGCACGCGGTCCGCTGCCCATGCCCGCACCCTACGGCACGAGAAGTGGCCAGGCCCGCGTGATCCCAGCCCGGAGCCAACTCGGTTTGAAACGACTCACTTGCACACAATTGAATGGCGCCCTAGCATCTCGTCATCCCACCAGCGCTCGCCCCGGCGAGCAGGAGACGACAGCGATGAGCACCCCGAACGCCCCCAGCCCCATCCTCTACACCGCGCACGCCACCGCCTTCGGTGGCCGCGAGGGCCGCGTCGCCTCCGACGACGGCGTCCTCGACGTCCAGGTCGTCCCGCCCAAGAGCATGGGCGGCAAGGGCGGCGCGACGAACCCCGAGCAGCTCTTCGCGGCGGGCTACTCGGCGTGCTTCGGCAGCGCGCTCGCGCACGTGGCGCGGGCCCAGAAGATCAAGACCGGCCCGGTGGAGATCACGGCGCACGTGAGCATCGGCCCGGTGGGCGCGGGCTTCGGTCTCGCGGTCGAGCTCGAGGCGAAGCTGCCCGAGCTGCCCCGCGAGCAGGCCGAGGCGCTGGTGAAGGCCGCGCACGAAGTCTGCCCCTACTCGAACGCCACCCGCGGTAACGTCCCCGTCTCGATCAAGGTCGCTTGATCGCCTCCGCGTCGATCCCCGTGACGCCGATCCCCGTGACGCCATGAGCCTCCGCCTCGCCGATCAGCTCTGCTTCGCGCTCTACGCCGCCTCGCGCGCGGTGACGGCGGCCTACACGCCGCTGCTCGCGCCGCTCGGGCTCACGTATCCCCAGTACCTGGTGATGCTGGTGCTCTGGGAGAACGACGGCGCGTCGGTGAAGGCGATCGGCGAGGCGCTCGCGCTCGACTCGGGCACGCTCACGCCGCTGCTCAAGCGGCTCGAGGCGCAGGGGATGGTCTCGCGCGAGCGCAGCACCGTCGATGAGCGCGTGGTGGAGATCCACCTCACCAAGTCGGGCAAGGCGCTCAAGGCCAAGGCGCAGTCGATCCCCAAGAAGCTCGCCGCGTGCATGGGCGGGGATCTCGAGTCGATCGGGCGCCTGCGCGACGAGCTCCACGCGCTGCGCGAGGGCTGCCGCGTCCCGCGCTGATCGCGTCAGGCCTGCGCGAGCCAGAGGAACGCTTCGACGTTTCCGTCCGGTCCCGGCAGGCTCGAGTCGACCTGCCCGAGCACCTTCAGGCTCAGCGCGCGCGCCTCGCTCACGACGCCTTCGATCGCGGTGGTGCGAAGCGCCGCGTCGCGTACCACGCCGTGCTTGAGCCCCTTGGGCCCGACCTCGAACTGCGGCTTCACCATCGCGAGGATCTCACCGCCCGCGCCCAAGATCCGCTGCGCGGCGGGCAAGAGCTTGCCGAGGCCGATGAAGGACGCGTCGATCACGACGAGATCGATCGGCTCACCGAGCGCGTCTTGCGCGAGGTGCCGCGCGTTGGTCCGCTCGCGGACGATCACGCGCGCGTCGTTCCGCAGCTTGTCGTGCAGCTGCCCGTAGCCCACGTCGATCGCGTGGACCTTCCGCGCGCCGCGCTGCAACAGACAGTCGGTGAAGCCGCCGGTCGACGCGCCGAAGTCGGCGCACACCCGATCCGTCACGTCGATCCCCAGCGCTGCGATCGCGCCTTCGAGCTTCACGCCACCGCGCGAGACGAAGGGGATCGGATCGCCGCGCACGGTCAGCGTCGCGTCGGCGTCGACGAGATCGCCCGCCTTGTCGATGCGCCGCTCGCCCAGGTACACGACGCCTGCGCCGATGAGCGCGCGCGCTTTCTCGCGCGAGGGCGCGAGCTGCGCCGCGACCAACAACAGATCGGCGCGCTGACGTTTGGCTGACGAACGTTTCATCGGGCGGCGGGGGTCGCACCTTGCCATGTCCGGCGAATGCGGGATGGTCGCGGTTGCCCGGGCGACGCGGCGCAGCGTGCTGCGCACCGTGAGCCCTGCGTATTCTGGAGCCCTCTGCATGTCCCCCGATCTCGATGCCCGTCCCGCCGTCTCGCCTGCGCGCCCCCTGAAGATCACCGCGCGCGGCGCCGACGTGCTCCGCGATCCCCTCCTCAACCGCGACGACGCCTTCACCCACGAGGAGCGCGCGCGGCTCGGCATCACCGGCATGCTGATGGATCGGGTCCGCACCTTGCCCGAGCAGGTCGAGCACGCGCTGGCGCAGCTGCGTGCCTCCAGCAGCGCCATCGAGCGCTACCAGTCGCTCGCCGAGCTCGAGGCGCGAAATGCCGTCCTCTACTACCGGCTCTTGGTGGATCACCTCGAGGAGGTCGCGCCGATCGCCTACACCCCGACCGTCGGCGCCGCGTGCGAGCAATGGAGCGCGCAGCTCCGGCGACCGCGCGGGCTCTGGATCACCCCGCGCCATCGAGGATCGATCCGCGCGCTGCTCGAGCAGGCGGGCGGCGACGTGCGTCTGGTGGTGCTCACCGACGGTGAGCGGATCTTGGGCCTCGGCGATCTCGGCGCTGGCGGCATGGGGATCCCCGTCGGCAAGCTCGCGCTCTACTGCGCGGGCGCGGGCTTCCATCCCAAGGACGTGCTGCCCATCACCCTGGACGTGGGCACCGATCGCAAGGAGCTGCTCGAGGATCCGAGCTACCTCGGGGTGCGCGCCCCGCGCCTTCGCGGCGCGGCGTACGACGCGCTGGTCGAGGAGCTGGTGACCGCGCTCTTCTCGGTGCACCCGAAGGTCTTGCTGCAGTTCGAGGACTTCAAGAAGGAGAACGCCCTCACGCTGCTCGAGCGCTACCGCTCGCGGGTGCTCTCGTTCAACGACGACATCGAGGGCACGGCCGCCGTCGCCTTGGCGGGCGTGATGGCCGCGGCGCGCAAGACCGGGACCCCGATGCGGGATCAGCGCGTGGTGATCTTGGGCGCGGGCGCCGCGGGCACCGGGATCGCGCGTCTGTTGCGCGCGGAGCTGAAGTCGCAGGGCCTCGAGGGAGACGCGCTGCTGAAGGCGGTCGCGGTGCTCGACAGCAAGGGTCTCTTGATCGAGGGCAAGAGCTACCGCGAGTCGTACAAGAACCTGCTCGCGTGGCCGCGCGAGCTCGCCCGGTCGGTGGGCCTCGACCCCGACGGGGATCTCGGTCTGTCGAGCGTGGTGCGGGCGCTCTGCCCGACGGCGCTGGTCGGCACGAGCGGTCAGCCCAACGTGTTCGATCGCCAGGTGGTGCAAGCGATGGCCGAGCGGATCGACATGCCCGCGATCTTCCCGCTCTCGAACCCCAACAGCGCCGCGGAGGCCGATCCTCGCTACGTGATCGAGTGGACCGAGGGACGCGCGGTGGTGGCGACCGGATCGCCGTTCCCCGTCGTCGAGCACGCGGGCAAGACCCACCGGATCGCTCAGGGGAACAACGTCTGGATCTTCCCGGGCGTCGGGCTCGGCGCGCTGGCCGCGGAGAGCAGCCGCGTGACCGACGAGCTCTTCGTCGCGGCGGCGCACGCGCTCGCGGACGAGGTCGACGAGCACGATCTGCGCGAGGGCGCGCTCTACCCGCCGCTGCGCGAGCTGCGCGCGGTGACCCGCAAGGTCGCGAGCGCGGTCGCCAAGACGGTGGTGCGCAAGGGCCTCGGCCCCAAGCGAAGCGACGCCGAGCTCGAGGCACGAATCGCACAGTTGGTCTGGGAGCCAGCCTACCCAGAGCTCGCGTTCGACTGAGCGCTCCGCTTGCTCCAAGGCCGCTGGGCCTTCTTCGCTGCGCTTGGCCTTTGAAAACCAGTCCGCTGCGCGGGGCGAGTATTGGGCGCGCGGTGGGATCGAGAGGGTCGCGGAGGAGGGGCCGGGGTGGGGGCTCCGCTTGCTCCAAGGCCGCTGGGCCTTCTTCGCTGCGCTTGGCTTTGTGAAAACCAGTCCGCTGCGCGGGGCGAGTGTTTTTCGCCCGGTGTTCGGAGGAGGTCGCGGAGAGCGGGGCCGGGGTGGGGGCTCCTCGCTCGGTCAGCATCGAAACTCGTCAGGCCCTTTCTCCCGCAGCGGTGTTCGTAGCTCGTTCCGACGCGTTCTACTCGGAACCCCCACCCCGGCCCCTTGCTGCACGGTCACGACAGAGCACCGCGCTGGGAGGGAGAAGAAGTGAGAGATCAGGTGGCGGTCGGTCGAGCAGTGCGCGTCGAATGCGTCGCGTTGGACGCGACGGTCGTGAACGTGAACTTGAACGTGATCGTGGTCGTGAACGGCCTTCTCTTCCTCGCGATCGGACGCGGACGCGGCAACAGCGCGACGTCGCTTCAGATGGAACAGCGACCACGACAGCGACCCCCACGACCGCGTCCCGCTCTGCCGAGCCGAGCCTCGACTCGACGGCTTTTGCGACCTGTGCGAGAAGGGCGCGATGAACCGCCGCCTCTTGTCTCTTGTGCTGGTGCTCCTCGGTGTGGTGCTCGGGCGCGCCAGCGTGGCGCTGCCCGCGTGGGCCCAGACCGAAGACGAGCCCGCGCGCGCGGTCGCGCCGGTCGTCGAGGGCGAGCCCCGCTACCTGCCCGCGATCCGCGCGGAGCTCGAGGCGATGGGCATCGCGGACGTGCGCTGCGCGGTCGGCGAGGGCGACACCCAGCGCGCGACCTGCGCGTTCCAGCAGACCGGCGCGGAGACGGAGCGCACGCTCGAGGTGCGCTTGGCCTACAGCGACGTGACGGACACCATCTACCTCTACGCCGCCGACTACCTCTCGGCGCCCAGCGACGGGGAGCACTCGGACGCCGTGCTGCGCCGCTTGATGGAGCTCAACTGGACGATGCTCCTCGGCAAGTTCGAGTGGGATCCCACCGACGGCGAGGTGCGCCTCGCGATGGTGATGAACACCGACTCGAACTTCGATCGCCGGGCGTTTCGCTCCGCGGTCCGCGGCCTGAACGTGCTGGCCGATCGCTACTACCCCGAGCTGCACCGCCTCGAGACGACCGGGCGCTGAGGCGCTGACGCGACGCGAGCCGGCTGAGGTAGTCTCCGCGCCATGACGCGTCGCCTCACCCTCGTTCTGTTGGCCCTCCTGCTCGCCTCGTGTGTCGGTCTCCGCGTGGTCGTCGTCGACTCCGCGTTCCACACGCCCAGCAACGTGGCGGTGTACTTCACGGTCGACACCGCGACCGGTGAGCCGGTCGGTGGCCTCACCGCGACCGACTTCCGCATCTACGAGGACGGCGCGCTGGTCTCCGAGGCGGAGAGCGATCAGACGATCATCAACCCCGAGGTCGCGGCCGAGCACTACACGCTCTTGCTGGTGGACATGAGCGGCAGCGTCGTCGAGAGCGACGGGGTGCCGCTCCTGCAAGCCGCCGCGACCGAGCTGGTCTCGCAAGTCGAGGGCAGCAGCCAGCGGGTCGCGGTCTTCGCGTTCGATGGCGAGGAGGAGATCCACCAGATCGTCGGCTTCAGCGCGGGCGGCGCAGCCGGCGGCGTCGCGCGCCTCGGCGGCTTTCGTCCCCGCGATCCGTCCACCAACCTGCACGGCGCGGTGGTCGCGGGCCTCGCCGAGCTCGACGAGGCGATGGAGGGCTCGCGCACCCCGCTGCACTTCGGGACGCTGGTGGTGTTCTCCGACGGCAGCGATCGCGCCGCGCGGGTCACCCGCCGCGACATGAACCGCGCGATCGACGCGAGCCCCTACGACGTGTTCGCGATCGGCGTCGGCAGCGAGATCGACGAGGGCACGCTCGGCGACGTCGGCCGCGACGGCTACGTGCTCGTCGAGGACGCGGCCGCGATCACCGCAGCCTTCCGCCGCGTCGGCGAGCGCATCACCCGCATGACCCAGCGCTTCTATCTCTTGAGCTACTGCAGCCCCGCGCGCGCCGGCACCCACCGGGTGACGGTCGAGGCGGTCACCGAAGAAGCGCGCGGCAGCGCGACCTACGAGTTCGACGCGACGGGCTTCGGCCCCAACTGCAACCCCGCCTCGCCCCCGCCCTTCGCCATCGGCAACGCGCGCACACCGCGCACCCGCCCCCGCGCCAGCCGCGGCACCCGCATCCGCGTCGAGGCGAGCGCGAACTGACGCCCGCGCCCGCGTCCGCGATCTATCGGCGACCGGGGCGCTCGGCGCCGTCCTTGCCGCCGCCGCGCCGACCGCTCTTCGTGTGCTTGCCCTCGCTGCGGAAGCTCGACTCGTGCACCCGTGCCGGCGCGCCGCGTACCTCGCGCCAGTAGGCCTCGCGGACGTCGTCGTCGATCGCGACGATCAGCGGATACAGCGCGTCGTCGCCATCGCGCCGGCATCCGCTGATCCACCAGCGCTCGCCCGTCGCGACGTCGTAGTAGTTGGCCTTGTAGCCGCTGCCCTTCAGCGAACGGAACGCGCGACCACGCCAGCGAAGCGTCGCGCCCGTGCGGTTGGTGGTCACCCGCCCGATGAAGGCGTCGCCCTCGAGCGCGCCGCGCACGCCCACCTTGCGCTCGAGGTACATGAGTCGGGAGGCCATCCGGAACCTGCGCGCAGGATAGCCGACGGGGCGTCAGTCGCTGGTGAGGCTCGCGGCGTAGCTGCGCACGCCCTCGAGGTAGCGGGCGCGGCGCGCGGTGCAGAGCTGGATCGTCTCCATCGCGGCCGCGAGGTTGCGCGGGCCGCCCGGCAGCGCGCCGACCCGGCTGCCGAAGAACGCTTCGAGCGCGGTGCGGTGCGCTTCGTCGCAGAAGCCCTGGAACGCCAGGGGGGCGTAGCCGCCGCGGGTGGTCGCCACGCGCGCGAAGACCGCGTCGAAGTGGCTCGTGGTGTAGTCGAACGCGCGCACCCGACCTTCGGTCGTCGCGACCTGCGCGAAGATCGGCAGCAGCACTTCGTTCACCCGGAGATCGGGATCCTCGTTGAGCGCGAGCGCGCGCGCGGCGAGCGCCGGATCCTCGACGGAGCCCAACGCATACAAGAGGCGCTGCCGGAGCACCGCGTCGCTCGAGCTGCGGAACGCCGCGAGCATCGCGTCGAACACCGCCGTGTCCGCGCGACCTTCTTCGGGCGAGAGCGCGGCCCAGAGCGCGCTCGAGACCAGATCGGGCGCGACCGCATCGGTGTGGATCGCGCCGTCGCCTCCGACGCCGAGGTAGCGCCGCCCGCGCTCGGCGGCCTCGCGGCGCACCGTGGGATCGCGCGCGATCCGGGTCATCACCGCGAGCAGGTCACGGCGCAGCACCGCGTTCTCGCCGGCCTCACGCCGCCGCGCGGTCCATCCGATGCGACGCCACGCGCCCGCATAGAGCGAGGCCACGTGGGCCCGGAGCGGCGCGCGCGCTTCTCCCTCGAGGTAGTCCTCGATCAGCATGTCGTAGAAGGACGCGGGCTCCATGCGCACCGCGCGCTCTTCGTCCGCGGCGATGCGGTCCATCGCGAACACCACGTCCTCGACGCTGCTCGCGCCCGAGCTGAACGCAGCGCGGACGTTGTTGGCGACCGAGAGGCGCTCGGCGGTGCTCAAGCGCGACCAGCCGCGCTCGAGGAGCGCGCGCAGATCGGACGAGCCCAGCGTGTAGCGGTAGTAGCCGGCGGCGTTCGCGTTCGGCATCACCCAGCTGGGGCAGGTGTCGCCCTCGACCGCGATGCGCGCGCTGGTGCCGGTCATCAGGGTGCACGCCTCGTGGGTGGTGCGGCCATCGCCGTAGCGCACGCACACGGGGATCTGCCAGCCGTCGCCGGCTTCGGCCTCGGATCCCAGCGGCAAATACCGGCTCTGCACGAGGTGGATCGCTCGACCGCCCTCGCCGCACGCGATGCTCGCGGCGAGCACGGGCACGCCGGGCTGGGTGAGGAACGTGAAGAACGGCGTGGCCACGTCGCGGCGGCTCACCTCGGAGAGCGACGCCATCAGGTCCTCGCTCGTCGCGGTGCCGAAGCGGTGCGCGTTCAGGTAGTGCCGGATGCCGTCGCGGAACGTGTCCTCTCCGAGCCACGCCTCGAACATCGCCAGCACCCCCATGCCCTTCTGGTAGGTGATCCCGTCGAACGCGTTGCGGATGTCGTGATCGGACTCGATGGGCTGCCGGATGCGGCGCGCGGCGGCGAGCGAGTCCGAGAACATCGCGCCGTGCACGCTGGAGAGCGCGCTCAGCTCGGCGTGCTGATCGGGCGCGACGTCGCGCACCACCCGCGCCGCCATCCAGGTCGCGAAGGCCTCGTTGAGCCAGATGTCGTTCCACCACGGCATCGTCACCAGGTTGCCGAACCACTGGTGCGCCAGCTCGTGCGCCATCACGTTGGTGAACGCGCGGATCTGCTCCTCGGGCGGGGTGGCCGAGAGCAACAAGAGCTGCTCGCGGAAGGTGATGGCGCCCGCGTTCTCCATCGCGCCCGACGCGAAGTCGGGCACCGCGATGATGTCGAGCTTGTCGTAGGGGTACTCGATCCCGAAGTAGCGCTCGAGCGAGGCGACGATCGCGGGCGTGTGCTCCATCGCGTAGCGCAGCTCGGCGCCGCGACCGCGCGCGGCGACACCCCGGAACGGCAGCGGCCGGGTGCGGATCTCGTTCGCCGGGATCGGCGGGCCCTCGATCACCTCGAGCGGACCGACCGCGAGCGCCACGAGATACGTCGGCAGCGGCAGCGTCTCGGCGAACACGTGGCGGGTCATCCCCTCGCCCGCGTCTTCTGCCGACGTCTCGAGCGTGTTGCCGATCACCCGGTCCTCGGTGCGCGCGGTGATGCTCATCGCGAACGGCGTCTTGAAGCGCGGCTCGTCGAACGAAGGGAACGCGTAGCGCGCGCTCGTCGACTCGAACTGGGTGAACGCGTAGTGATCGTCGCCGACGTCCACCCGGTAGATGCCCTTGAGCTGGCGATCGAAGGGCGCGTCGTACTCGATGTGGATGGTCGCTTCACCGGGCCCGACCGGGCTCTCGAGCACCACCTCGGCCAGGCCCTCGCGCTCGGCGGGCTGCCACGTGGTGGGCACCGCGGTAGCGGCCGCCGCATCGACGGGGCCGGGGGCGACGTGGATCGCGGTCACGTTCAAGAGCGCGCCGTGCATCCAGAAGCGGTCTGTTGGCTCGGCGAAGCGAGCCCGGATGTCGAGCACGCCGGAGAAGCGCTCCTGCCGGGGATCGATGGTGAGGGCGAGCGTGTAGCGAAGCGGGGTGACGCCTGCGGGGAGCGGGCCCTCGGGCGGACCCTCGACCTCCGCCTCGACCACCGTCTCGCGCCCGGTCGTCTCGACGCGTCGGGGCTCGGGCTCGGGCTCGGGCGAGCCGCAGCCCATCGAGACGAACATCGAGAGGAGGGTGACGATGGCGGTCCTGCGCATGGCGGGCGGCATACCACGCTCACCGCGGACGGCGCGGAGTGTGTTCACCTTGCGCTCTCACCGTGTACCTGTGGCCACGACGGACGCGCGGGACCGCTGATTTCAGGCGGGATCGCGGTGGTCTGGCCCTTGATGAGTCGCTGCCATGACCATCGTCGTCCTCGCCGCGCTCACCGTGCTCGGGACCCTCGCGATCTTCGGCGGCACCGTGTCGCTCGGCCGCGCCTGATCGCAGCTGCCGCGGAGGGCCCGCCGCCATCGTGCAGCGTGCCTCGTGGTCCTCCGCGATCGTTTCCTCGGACGGTGTTTGGCGCGCAGCGGCTAGCGCGAGCAGACTGCGCGAGCACCGGATCTGCCCCCGTTGATCGATCCTCGACCGCTCGCGCTCGCGACCCTCGTCCTTTTCCTTCCTTCGCTCGCGCAGGCCCAGCTCGCGACCGAGCTGCCTCCGCCCGAGACGTCGGACGCCGCAGAGGAGACGTCGCCAGAAGCGGAGGAGGTGACGGCCCACGACGCGACGGAGACGGAGCCGGTGCCGGAGGGGGATGCAGAGGAGGTCGACGAGAACCTGATCGAAGAGCTCGATCCCGAGGGCGCGACGATCGAGGACCGCGAAGCGACCTCCGACGGTCACTGGCGAGGCGGTGACCTCGTCGACGAGGCGTTCCGCGACGCCTTTCGGGCCCACGCGGAGAGCGACCAAGAGCTCGCAGCGCTGGTGAGCGACGTGCTCTTGGCGGGGATCTCGCTGCACGCCGCGTTCATCGACGCCGTCCTGACGCCGCTGGTTCGGGGCGAGGGCGAGCGGGTGTGGGAGGCGCAGTACTCGTTCGACCTCGCGCTCGGCATCACCCTGACCCTCGGGGAGGTCATCAAGATGATCGCGGGTCGAGCGCGTCCCTTCGAGCGCGACTGCGCGGAGCACCCCGATCGACGGGGCTGCGACGACGAGGACCGCTTCTCGAGCTTCCTCAGCCTGCACAGCGGGATGTCGTTCACGGCGGCGGGCTACTCGTGCGCGATGCACCTCGAGCGACGCCTCTTTCAGGATCTCGGCGCCGACGTCGCGAGCTGCGTCACCTCGCTCGCCGTCGCGACGCTGATCGGCTCGCTCCGCATCGTCGCCGACCGCCACTACTTCTCCGACGTGATCTCCGGCGCGACGCTCGGCTTCCTCGTCGGCTTCCTGATGCCGGCGCTCTTGGTCTCCGCGCCGCCCGCGCCGAGCGAAGACGCGATGACGGGCCCGCTCACCGCCAGCGGGCCCAGCTACACGCTGTCGGTCGGCGGCTCGTTCTGAGCCGCGCTAGGCTGCGCGATGCAGACCGATCCCTGGGAGAAGCTCGCGCGCTGCTTGGATCTCGGATCGGTGCTCGACGCGCTCCGCGCCGAGCACGGCGGCTACGAGCTGTTGTTTCATCACCAGCAGGGCGAGTTCCACCACGACGTCGCGGTTCGGGTGCAGCGACCGGAGGGGTTGCCGGCCGCCGTGCTCGTCGTCTCGACGAACTGCAACGGCGGCGTGAAGGAGCTGCTCGCGCTGGATGCCGTGCCATCCCCCGAAGCGCTCTGGCACTGGCGCTGCCCCGACTCGCCCGAGTTCGCCGGCGCGCCGCTCGCACTCGAGCGACGGAGCGAGACGCTGCACTGGTTTCCGCCGTGCGAGCTCCTGGAGGCGAGCGCCCGCAGCGAGCTGCGGCCGGAGTGGCGCGAGCGACAGCCCGGCGGCGGATGGACGATGCGAAGCGAGCCGACGCGCTGCGGTACGCGCGAGCGCTGATCACTCGAGGAGGAACGCCGCCTCGAGGAGCACCGGATCGGAGAGCGCGGGATCGCGCTGCGAGGGATCTCGCGGTGCAGCGCGCGTGAGGCGGTCGTCGATCAGCGCCTGCGTGAGCAGCGCGCCCTTGGCGAGCGCGCTGGTGCTCTGCCTCTGGGTGACGCCGTCGTCGCCGGCCTCGCGCACCTTTCGCCCGATCGCCCGGTAGAAGTACGCGGCCGAGCGGATCGCGAGGCGGCAGTCGGCGGGCAGGTGGGGCACGCCGAGGAGCGCGCGCTGGTAGAGCACCTCGGCGTCGTCGAGGAGGCGGCGGGTCGCGGCGCGCACCGAGGCATCGAGGCGCAGGCGTTCTGGATCGTGCGGCGCGATCCACTCGAGCGGCAGGTAGATGCGCCCGCGGCGCGCGTCTTCGCCCACGTCGCGCGCGATGTTGGTGAGCTGCATCGCGATCCCGAGATCGATCGCGCGCGCGAGCACCGATCGATCCCGAACGCCCATCAGGAACGTCATCGCGACGCCCACCGACGCGGCGACGCGCGCGCAGTAGCCGTAGAGCGCAGAGCGCGTGGCGTAGGTGCGCTCCTCGGCGTCCCACGCGTAGCCCTCGAGCAGCGCATCGAGCGGCGCGCGGGGCAGCGCGTGCTCGCGGACCACGATCGCGAGCGCGCGATCGACCGGATCGGGGTGAGGCGCGCCGCCGTAGATGCCATCGAGACGATCGGTGAGCGCGCGCAGCGCGGCGACGGGATCGTCCGACTCGTCGATCGCGTCGTCGCTCACGCGGCAGAACGCATAGAGCACCGCGACGGGATCCCTCAGGCGCGCCGGCAGCGCGCGCGAGGCCGCGTGGAACGACTTGCTTCCCGCCGCCAAGAGCGCGCGGCACGCCGAGACGTCGGCGGGATCGGGCTTCATCGACCGAGGTGCTGCGCGAGCCGCGCGGGATCGGGCACGACCGTGTCGAGCACCCGCGCCGTCGAGAGGACGCCGGGAAGACCGGCGCCTGGGTGGGTCCCTGCGCCCACGAGGTAGAGGCCGCGCACCTCCTCGCTCTCGTTGTGAGGGCGGAAGTACGCGCTCTGCGTGAGCACCGGCTCGAGCCCGAACGCGGCGCCGTACATCGAGAGGTAGTCGTCCAGAAAGCCCTGGGGATCGAGGACGCGGGAGGTGACGAGCGATCCTTCTAGACCCGGCAGCACCGTGCGCTCGAGGAACTGCTGAAGGCGCAGGCGGTAGCCTTCGCGCTCGCGCTTCCAGTCGGTGCCGCTCTGCAGGTGAGGCACCGGCGAGAGCACGTAGAACGCGTCGCACCCCTTCGGCGCCAGCGAAGGATCGGTCGCGGTCGGCCGGTGCAGATAGAGCGAGAAGTCGTCCGACAGGACCTTGTTCTCGAAGATGTCGTGCAAGAGACCTTGGTAGCGAGGCCCGAGCATGATCGTGTGGTGCGCGACGTCGGGGTACTGGGTCTTGGTCCCGAAGTACCAGACGAAGAGGCCCATCGAGTAGCGCGCGCGATCGAGCCTGCGATCGGTCCAGTGGGTGCGGTGCTCGGGGGACACGAGGTGACGGTAGGTCCAGGCGGAGTCGGCGTTCGAGACGACGAGGTCGGCCTCGATGCGCTCGCGACCCTTGAGGCGCACCCCGCGGGCGCGACCTCCCTCGACGAGGATCTGCTCGACCTCGGCGCCCAGGCGCACCTGTCCGCCCAAGCGCTCGATCAGCGACACCAGCCCCGAGACCAGCGCGCCGGTGCCGCCCATCGCGAAGTGCACCCCCCACTTGCGCTCGAGGTGTGCGATCAACGTGTAGATGGAGGACGCTGCCATCGGGTTGCCTCCGATGAGCAGCGGATGAAACGAGAAGACCTGCCGCAGGCGCTCGTCCTCGATGTACTTGCTGACCAGCGAGTACACGGTCCGGTAGTTCTCGAGGCGCACCATGTCGGGCGCGACGCGCGCCATGTCGCTCGCCTTGCCGAACGGCGCGTGCGCGAGCGCGGTGAAGCCGACGTCGAAGATCTTCTCCGCGTGCGAGAGCAAGCGCTCCCAGCCCTCGACGTCGCGGGGGTTGAAGCGCGCGATCTCGCGCCGCATCGCCTCGCGATCGCCGGTGTAGTCGAAGTGCTGTCCGTCGCCGAAGCGGATCCGATAGAACGGCGTCGTCGGGACCAGCGTGACGTGGTCGCTCATGCGCTCGCCCGCCAGCGCCCAGAGCTCCTCGAAGAGGAACGGCGCGGTCACGATGGTGGGCCCGGCGTCGAACGTGAAGCCGTCGTCCGAAAAGACGCGCGCGCGGCCGCCCGCTTGCTCGAGGCGATCGAGCACCACCACCCGGTAGCCCCGCACCAAGAGCCGCACCGCGGCGGCCAAGCCCCCGAAGCCCGCGCCGATGACCACGGCGGTCGGAGCGTCCGGCGCCGCGCGGACGGGCGAGCTCGGGGTCAAGAGCGTGGTGGGCGGGGTGCGAAACTCCGCGAGCGAGCGGCGTGCGAGCTCGAGCAACTCCATGGCAGGCCGTTGTTGGTGGCGATCGGGCGACGATGCAAGGGGACAGAGCCTGTCGGTTGACCGGGGGACCCCAATTTTGCGACCCTGGCCGCGATGCGGCTTCGGTCCGCGACCTCTTCCCTTCTCTCGATCCTGCTAGCCGTCGCCCTGCTCGGCTGCGATCCGATGCCCGACGTCCCGGACGGAGGAGGAACGGGGCGCCGCGCCTTGCCGGGCTGCGTGAACCCCGAGGTGGTCGAGGGACGCCTGGGCACCACGAGCGTCTCGATCGACACCCGCAACGGCGAAGCGGGCCTGGTGCCGCTCTCGTGCACGACGGCAGGCTCGCCCGCGCCGCAGTGGGTGGTGGCGTACCGGGTGCCGGGCACCGAGACCGTCGCGATCGAGGTCTCGACCGTGAACGCGGGGACCGACGTGAACTTCGACACCGTCATCGCGGTGCGCCGGAGCTGCCTGCCGCGCAGCGTCGACGAGCGCGCGGAGTCGTGCTTCGACGACGGTGTGCGCGAGGGTCGCTCCCGCGGCTCGTTCCTCGCCGAGGGCGGCGAGACGCTCTACCTGTTCGTGACGGGCTACGGGACGATGTACATGGGCCGCGCCGACGAGGGGCTCGCGCAGCTCGAGATCACCGCGTCGGCCCTCACCCCGCCGACGCTGGAGAGCGCGAGCGTGCTCGTGACCGGCGACATGGTGCGCGTCGAAGTCGAGGGCGGCGACGAGGGGCGCGACGCGACGGGCGTCTATCTCACGTTCCACGGACCCGCGGGCGACCTCTTGGATCTGGACGCCGACGGCGCGTTCGACGACGACGACGTGCTCACCGGCGACTTCGATCGGCCCGTGCTCGGCACGAGCACGTTCTCCGAGACCGCGACGCTCACCACCGCTACCACCGGTGGCGCCAGCTTCGCGCGGGTGCGCATCGTCGATCGCGCGGGCGTGCTGAGCGAACGCGTGCTCACGGTGCCGGCGCGGGCCGGGAGCATCGTGTCGCTCGGCGAGGCGTGCGACGCGACGCGCATCTGCGGCGCCGAGCTCGTCTGCGACGCGCTGATGCTCTGCGCGCCCGCCCCCGATCGGGTCGCCGCGTGCGCCGCGGCCACGGTGATGGCGCTCGAGGCGCCCACCGACGGGCGGGCGACGACCGCGACCGAGCAGAGCGTACTGACGGCGGGCGCGGGTCTGTTCACCGCCCAGTGCTCGCCCGACTTCTCGGGCGGCACCGAGGACCTCTATCTCATCCAGGTTCCGCCGGGTCGCTTCGACGTGATCTTGACCACCGACAGCGAGGGGTCGTCGGGTGACACCCCGCTCGATCCGGACACGATCCTCTACGTGCGGCGCACCTGCGCCGACGCCACCGCCACCTCCGCGCTCGAGGACGAGTGCAACGACGACATCGAGGCGAGCGTGAACCAGCGCTCGACCGTCGAGGTGCTCGACGTCGGCGACGTCTCGTTCACCGCATTCGTCGAGATGTACAACGGCGCGCCCGAGGGCCCCGGGGTGCGCTACGAGCTCGCGGCGACGCTGCGCCCCGTGCTGGAGAGCGGCGCGTCCTGCGATCCCGCCGGCGTCGAGAACCGCTGCGCGGACGGCGGCTGCGTCGTCGCCACGAGGACCTGCCCGTGACCCGCGCTCGCTTGCCCATCGCGCTGCTCGCGCTCTCGTGGCTCGCGCTGCCCGCGCTGGCCGAGGCCCAGACCGCGGCCGAGCGCTCGCTGGCGCGCCAGCAGTTCCAGGACGGAGTCGCCGCCGCGCGCGAGAGCGACTGGGAGCGCGCGCTCGAGGCCTTTCAGCGGAGCTACGAGCTCTTGCCTCGCCCGCTGACGCTCTTGAACCTCGCGGGCGCGTATGCGCAGACCGGGCGCTTGGTCGAGGCCGCCGAGGCCTACCGGATGTTCCAGCACGAAGACGGCGTCACCGAGCGCCAGCGGGCAGATGCCGAGGCGCAGCTCCAGGCGCTCGAGCCGCGCATCCCGCACGTGCGCCTCCGCATCGTCGGGCTCGAAGACGGCGACGTCGTGATGCTCGACGAGTACCAGCTCTCGAGCGCGGCGCTCGACGAGGCCTACCCCGTCGATCCGGGCGATCACACGGCGACGATCGAGCGCACCGGCCACGAGCCGCGCGTCGTCTCGTTCACCATGCGCGAGGGCGTGCAGCAGGACGTCTTGGTCGACCTTTCGGGCTGGGCCAGCACCGCGAGCGACGACGGCGCGACGCCGCCCTCCAGCGGTGGACCCATCGACGAGGGCGAGCCCGCGAGCACCTCGATCGCGGAGGAGCCCGCGTTCTGGATCATCCTCGGCTCCATCGTGGTCGCGGGCGGCGTCGCGATCGGGCTGGGCGTCGGCCTCAGCGCCACCCCCGAGCCCTTCTCGGGCAACACCTCTCCTTTCGTCGTGGAGCTGCCTTGAGATCGCTCTGGCTCTCGGCGCTCGTGGCGCTCTCCCTCGGCGCGTGCGCCCAGGCGACCGAGATCGTGCTCGTGGTCGACACCGATCTCGAGGTGCCCGACGAGCTCTCGCGGGTGGAGATCGACGTGCTCAACAGCGTGGCGGCGCCGACCCGCACGTCGGTCGACTTCACCAGCCCGGGCGCGCCGCCGCTCCCGCTGACGCTGGGGATCACCTCGCGGGTGCGACCCGACGCCGACGTGCACGTCGAGGTGCGCGGCACCCTGAGCACGGGCGAGATCTTGGTCCGCGACGTCACCACGCGTCTGACGCCCGGCAGCTCGCGGATGCTTCGCGTGGTGCTGGCGCGACGCTGCCTGACCATCGAGTGCGCGAGCGATCAGACCTGCGACGAGACCGGCTGCCGCGACGTCGCGATCGAGCCCGACGCGCTGCCGGGCTGGGCCGGATCGATCCCACCGCAGAGCGGTCCCGCGTGCGAGTCCCGTCCCGAGACCTGCAACCTCGTCGACGACGACTGCGACGACACGATCGACGAGTCGATCGCGCTCGCGAGCGACCCCGACAACTGCGGGCGCTGCGGCCACAGCTGCGACGGCGGCGCGTGCACCCTGGGCTACTGCGACGGCGAGGCGCCCACGGCGATCGCAGCCGGTGGCGCCCACACCTGCGTGGTGCGCGAGGCTGGCGGCGTGAGCTGCTTCGGGTGGAACGCCGAAGGGCAGCTCGGCGGCTCCCGGCTGATGATCGTGCCGGTGCCGCTCGACGACGAAGACGCCTCATCCGCGCGCGAGCTGGCCGCCGGCGGGACGTTCTCTTGCGTCCGCGACGCGGCGGGCGCCGTGCGCTGCGTGGGCAACGGAGACGACGGAACGCTGGGCCGAGGCGACCGAGTCGACGCGCGCAGCTACGCGCCCGTGATGGACGGCGGCGCGTTCACCGCGCTCGCGGCCGGCCCCCGACACGTCTGCGCGAGCACCGCGACCGACGTGCGCTGCTGGGGTCACAACGACCTCGGGCAAGTCGGTGGCTCGGGCGCTGCGCTCGCGCCGCGCGCCGTCGCTGGGTTGCCGGGCCCGGCCTCGGCCATCGCGGTGGGCTTCCAGCACTCGTGCGCGATCGTGTCCGGCGCCGTGTGGTGCTGGGGCAGCAACGAGCGCGGTCAGCTCGGGGCGATGGTCGACGTCTCCTCCTCGGCGGTCCCGCTCGAGGTCGTCGGTGTCTCGGGCGCGACCTCGCTCGCGCTCGGCCGGACGTTCTCGTGTGCGCTCACCGGCGCGGGCGAGGTGCTCTGTTGGGGCGACGACACGATGGGCCAGCTCGGCAGCGAGGCGAGCAGCGGCATGTCGGCGAGCCCCGTGATGGTGAGCGGCCTGAGCTCGGTCGCCTCGATCCGCGCCGCCGCGGGCGCGCACCACGCGTGCGCGGTCGGGACCGACGGCCTGGTGCACTGCTGGGGCGCGAACCTCTCGGGGCAGCTCGGCGACGGCACCACCGACGACGCCGACGTCCCCGTCGCGATGACCGGCGTGAGCGGCGCGATCGGGGTCGCGACCGGGGGCCTCAGCGATGACGGACGCGGCCACACGTGCGCGCTCCTCGACGGCGGCGGCGTCCTCTGCGTCGGCGACGGGATGCTGGGGCAGACGGGCGATCCGACGCTGGCGAGCGAGCGGACGACCGCGAGCGCCGTGGCCGGCCTGCCCTGACGGCGATGCACGCTCCGCTGCCCAAGAAGGCGCCCGCGCCCCGCGTCTTTTCTCCCCACGAGCTGAACGATCTCGTCGACCGCGCGCTGGCCGACAACCTCGCGCCGCTCTGGATCGAGGGCGAGCTCGGCGACGTGAACGAGCGCTCGGGGCACGTGTACTTCTCCCTGCGCGATCCGGTCGCGGTGGTGCGCGGCGTGATGTTCTCGGGCGACGTCCGGCGGGTGCGTCACCTCTTCGCCGACGGCCTCCGGGTGCGGCTCAAGGTCGCGGTCGGGATCTACGTACCGCGCGGTCAGTTCCAGATCCGAGCGCTGGTCGCGCTGGCGACCGGCGACGGAGATCGCGCGGCGGAGATCGCGCGGCTGCGGGCCAAGCTCGAGGCCGAGGGCCTCCTTCATTCCTCGCGCAAGCGCCCGCTGCCGCGCTGGCCTCAGCGCGTCGGCATCGTCACCAGCAAGGCCGGCGCGGCGCTGCACGACGTGCTCGAGGTGGCGCGCAGCCGGATGCCCACGCACCTCGTGCTCTGCCACGCGACGGTGCAAGGGATCGATGCGCCGAGCTCGATCGTGAGCGCGCTCGGCCGCATCGCAGCGCAGCCCCTCGACGTGATCTTGTTGGTGCGGGGCGGCGGCGCGCAGGAAGACCTCTCGGCCTTCGACGACGAGCGGGTCGCGCGCGCGATCGCCCGCTGCCCGGTGCCGGTGATCTCGGGGGTGGGTCACGAGGTCGACGTCACCACCGCCGATCTGGTGGCCGACGCCCGCGCCGCGACTCCGTCGCATGCCGCCGAGCTGGCGATCCCGTCGCGGCAAGCCGGGCGCGAAGCCTTGCTCGCCGCGCGCACCCCGCTCGAGCGCGCGCTCCGCAACAAGGCGCACGACTGGCGCAAGCGAAGCGAGCGCGCCGGCGCCGCGCTGCGCGCGCCCGAGCGCTTGGTGCTCCGCAAGCGGGGGCGCCTGGACGCGCTGCGCGCGGGGATCGATCGCTCGATCCAGCGGATGCTCGGCGCCGACACCCGGCAGCTCGCGGCGCTGCGAGCGCGCCTCGAGGAGCACGAGCCCCGCGCCCGGATGGTGCGCAGCGAGGCCGAGCTCGCGGCGCTCCACGGTCGGGTGCAGCGCGCGCTCTCGAGCCAGTTCGAGCGCAACGCGATCGCGCTGTCCAGCGCGCGGGGGCAGCTCGTGCGGGCCGCCGAAGCGAGCGTGCCCCGGCAGCGCGCGCGCCTCATCGAGCAGATCGCGCGCCTGCACGCGCTCTCCCCGACGGCGATCCTCTCGCGGGGCTACGCGATCGCGCTGCACGAGGACACGGGACGCGCGCTCGTGCGGGCCCGCGACGTCGCGGTCGGCGATCGGCTGACGATCCGGCTCTCGGAAGGCGCGCTGCGCGCCGACGTCGTCTCCGCCGAGCCGGCCGAGGACTGATGCCGAGCGACGTCGAGCTCGAGGTGATCGGCTGGCCCATCGCGCACTCGCTCAGCCCGGTGATGCACCGCGCGGCGCTCTCGGTGCTCGCGGCGCAGGAGCTGGCCTTCGCGCGGTGGGACTACCGCGCGGTCCCGGTGCCGCCGGACGAGCTCGAACGCTACGTGAGGCAAGCGCGGCGCCGGCCCGCGCTGGTCGGCTTCAACGTGACGGTGCCGCACAAGGTGGCGATCGCCGCGCACCTCGATCGCCTCGAGCCGAGCGCGCTGGCGGTGGGCGCGGTCAACACGGTGTGCCGCGAAGGGGACGCGCTCGTCGGCCTCAACACCGACGTCGAGGGCTTCGCCCGCGCGGCGGAGGAGGCGGGCTTTCCCCTCGATGGCGACGCGCTCGTGCTCGGCGCGGGCGGCGCCGCGCGCGCGGTGGTGAGCGCGCTCGCGGCCCGTGGCGCGCGCTCGATCACGCTCGCCGCGAGGCGCCCCGAAGCCGCAGCGCCGCTCGCCGCGCTCGCCCTCGATCGACCGTTCTCGATCCTGCCGCTCGACTTCGAGGCGCTCGGCACCTGCGCTCCGAACCTCGTGGTGCAGGCGACCAGCGCGTCCCTCGATCCCAGCGCCGCGCAGGCGCTCGCGGCGTGCATCCCCTGGTCGCGCTGGCCCGACGCGCGCTTCATCGAGCTGGTGTACGGACGACGCGAGACCGCGCTGTGCGCGGAGGCGCGCGCCCGTCATCGCGCGGTCCTCGGCGGCGAGGGGATGCTGGTGCACCAAGGAGCGATCGCCTTCGAGCGCTGGACCGGTCGCGCCGCCGATCGCGAGCGCATGCACCGCGCGCTCCGGGGCGGCTGAGCGATGCGCGATGGCTGACACGCGACGCGATGGCTGACACGCGCTGCGCGATGGCTGACACGCGGCGGCTGACACGCTGCGGTGCGGCGGACGCGCGCCGCGGCTGAGGCGCGGGCTGTCGCGGGCGGAATGCGCGCCCCCGCCCCTGGGGTTCCTCCGCCCGTGAATGGACGGGTGCGATGGCTGATCGTGCTCGCGGCGCTCGTCGCGGCGTGCGCGCTCACGGGCGTGGTGTTGCCGTCCTACGCCGACCCGTGGACCGACTTCGGGGTCGTACCGCTGGTGGGCGTCGATCCCGCGCGCGAGGTCCCGCCCACCGAGCGCGGCCGCGCGATCGTCGCGCACCTGGCGAGCATCGAGGCGAGCTCCCAGTCGAGCCGCTACGCGCACCTGACCGACGTCGATCCCGCGCGCGGGCGCTACCACTGGGACTGCTCCGGGATGGTCGGCTGGATCTTGCGGCGCCACGCGCCCGCCGCGTTCGAGTCGCTGCATCGCGAGCGACCGGTCGCCGCCGACTACGCCCGCGTGATCGGCCGCGCGTCGCCCGATGCCCGCCGCGGCTTTCGGCGCATCGCTGCGATCGAGGACGTCCGCGCGGGCGACGTGTTCGCGTGGCGGGCGCCGCCCTCGCTGCGGCGAGCCGGCAGCACGGGGCACGTGGGCTTCGTGCTCGGCGCTCCGCGGCGCATCGCCTCGAGCGGCTCGGTGTGGGCGGTGCCGATCGCGGACTCGACCACGCTGCCGCACGAGCTCGACTCGCGCCTCGTGCGCCTCGATCGCGACGGAGGTCTCGGCACCGGCACGATGACCTTCGTCGCCGACCCGTCGGGCGCCGTGACCCACTACGGCTGGATGGGCGCGCTGAGCCCGGTGTACGTCGAGACGGAGGTGGTCTTCGGGCGGCTTCCTTGAGGGGCATCGGGTTGGCCCGAGGCGCTCCGATCGGCTAGAGCCGCGCGCGGTGCAGTCGAGCTCCACCCGCGCCGTCTTGGTCGGCCTCCTCGTCCTCACCGTCGCCGCGGTGGTCTACGCCGTGATCCGAGCGCCGCTCGCGGGCAGCGACGAGCTGTCGCGCCGGGTCGAGAACCTCGGCACGGTCGCGGTGGTGGGCGGCAGCGATCTGCTCGCGATGCACCCCGAGGGCACCGAGCTGCGCGAGGTGAGCGCGTTCCCCGCGATCGCCGCCGCGCTCGAGGGCACCGACGAGGACGCGCTCGCAGCCGCGCTCGGCGAGGCGCACGTCGGCGGGCTCTTGGTCGATGGGCGCCAGCCCAGCGATCCGAGCGACGAGCGGCTCGGCGCGCGCCTCTCCCGCTACGCCCCGCTCGAGGTGCTCGGCGGCTCGTACCTCTCCCCGATCGCCGCGCTCTACTTGCCGCGGCTCGAGCTCGTGATCCGTCCGCCGCTCGACGAGGCGCTCGCCCACGTGGCCCGCGCGATCTGCGAGGGCGCGCGGCCGCCTGCGGTGCGCTCGTTCCCCGAGCCCCTGCGCCGCATCCGCTCGGTCGAGGTGATGGTGATGCTCGAAGAGCACGGTCGCCCGCGCCTGTGGCGCTCGGCCCGCGGCAGCTCGATCGCGCGCGCGCTGCTGACCGCCGCGGTCGTCGCGCGCCAGCGCTGGGGCGAGCGCGAGGCCGCGATGGGCGGCCCGATCGAGCGCGCGCTCGAGACGATGGACGTGGTGGTCTACCTGCTCGACGAGGACGGAACGCTGGGCTCGCGAAACCCCGCGTTCGTCGATCGGGTCTTCACGCCGGAGCACGGCGTCGCGTTCGACGAGCACGGGCCCTGGCACTATCTCTTGCCGGACGCGACGGCCGAGCGCGGCGAGGGCTCGGCGCTGCGCGCGTACACCGCGCTCTTCTCCGACTCCGACATGCCGGAGGACAGCCTCGCGAACCCGAACGTTCGGCTCTACCGCATGCTCGCCCGGGAGCTCGCGCGCTCCGAGGCGGAAGGACGCGCGCGGCCCACGCTACCGGATGGCTCGATGCCCTCGGGCTTGCTCGGGCCCGAGGCGCTCGACGCGTTCTTCGACTCGCTCGGGCACGAAGACGCTCACGACTGAGCCGCGGCGTCCTGGTAGCCCGCGGCCTGCAGCCCGAAGAGGCGCGCGTAGCGGCCGCCGCGCGCCATCAGCTCGTCGTGCGTTCCGTCCTCGGTCACCACGCCCGCGTCGAGCACCACGATGCGGCTCGCCGAGCGCACGGTGCCGAAGCGGTGGGAGACCAGCAGCACCATGGGCGAGTTCGACTGGCCATCGTGGCAGGCGATCGCTTGCGCGACCTCGTCGAAGAGCTCGGCCTCGGCCTCCGGGTCGAGCGCAGCGCTCGGCTCGTCGAGCACCAGCACCTCGGCGTCCTTGCGCATGAACGCGCGCGCGATCGCGATCTTCTGCCACTGCCCCCCGGAGAGCTCGACGCCACCGCGGAACCACTTGCCGAGCTGCGTCTGGTACTTGTCGGGGAGGGCCTCGATCACCGGCGCCGCCAAGCCCCGGCGCGCCGCCTCCTCGATCGCCGCCTGATCGTCCATGCGCGGCGCATCGCCCACCCCGATGTTCTCCGCGGCGCTCAGCTTGAAGCGCACGAAGTCCTGGAGCACCAGCGCGAAGCGTCGGCGCAGGGCCGCGGGCTCCCACTCGCGCACGTCCAGTCCATCCAAGAGGATGCGGCCGCCTTGCGGCTCGTAGAGACGCAGCGCGAGCTTGAGCAGCGTGCTCTTGCCCGAGCCGTTCTCGCCCACGAGCGCGACCATCTCGCCGGGCGCGATCGAGAAGCTCACGTCACGCAGCGCCGGCCGCGCGCTGCCCGGATAGGTGAACGACACGCGATCGAAGACCAAGCCCGCGCTGCGATCGGGACCTTCGCGCGTGCCTCCCTGCTCGCTGGGCACGGGCAGCGCGAGGAACGATCGCAGATCGGCGATGTAGAGGTGGTGGTCGAGCACGGTCCCCATCGTGCTGAGCGCGCCCGACACGCCCTGCTGCGCCTGGCGGAAGAGCGCGAGGTACATCGTCATCTCTCCGACGGAGAGGTGCTCGTTGATCGTGCGGCGGACGATCCACGCGTAGCCCAGATAGAAGAGCGCGGTGCCCACGCCGTTGAGCACGAAGCCCGCGATGCCCCGCTCGGTCGCGACGCCGACCGCCTCGCGCTCGATCTTGCGGGAGAGCGTGCGGAAGCGCTCGAGGAAGATCTGGCTGAGCGCCTGGGTCTTCATCTCGATCGCGAAGTCCTCCCGCGCCAGGAGCGTCTCGAGGTACGACTGCATGCGGTAGTCGGGGGAGCGACGCCGCTGCTGCTCCCACGCCTGCGCCGAGAAGCGCACCTCCGCGACGAACGCCGGCAGGCCCGAGAACACCACGATCGCGACGGCCCACCACGAGAGCTGGGTGAGGAGCACGATGCACGACGCGAGCGTCACCATCAGGCGCGCGAGGTTGAAGTACGCGGTCAACAGATCGACGGGGCGCGACTCGGCCTCGCGTCGTGCGCGCAGCATCTGATCGTGGACCTCCGAGTCCTCGAACTGCGCGAGCGCGAGCGTGCTCGCCTTCGCCAGGATCGCCTCGGCCACCCGGTTGGCGATGCGCGCGCGCAGGAGCTGCTGGCAGGTCGACGTCGCGCGCTGCGACGCCAAGAGCAACACCGCGAGCAGCCCCTCGATCGCGACGAGCACCACGACGGCGTCCCGCTCGTCGCGCCACGCGGTGTCGCCGGTGTCGAGCGCGGCGATCACTTGATCCACCACGAGGCGCATCACGTACGCGATCGCCGCGGGCAGCACGCCCGCGGCGATCGTCGCCAGCACCATCAGCACCACGAGGTGCGGCGCGGCGTCCATCGCGAGCCGCAGCACGAAGCGCGGCGCGCCCCCGTGCTGAGGAACACCGCCGCGGGGCTCAGCGTCCATGGCCGCCATCGTTCACCACACCCGAGCGGCCCCCGGCCCGCTCAGATCTGGAGGATGTCCTTCTCTTTGGCGGCCACGATCTCGTCCACCTTCGCGGTGCCTTCCTTGACCAGGTCCTTCATGGTCTTGCTCGCGCG
>CAYZQM010000067.1:20302-26788 GCA_964480175.1 uncultured Sandaracinaceae bacterium | reverse complement strand
GTCGGGATGCGGTTACACGACGAAGGACCGCGCGGCGACACCACGCGGTAGCGGGTGTTGGGCTGGGAGTAGCCGTACATGCCGATCTCACCCGCGGGGAACGGCATCCCGGGTGGCGCGCTGAGATCGAAGACGGTGGTGGTGGTGGCGCCGGCGGTGACGGTGACCCGGATGTGCGCGGTCGTGTAGGTGATGTTGAAGCGGTAGGTCGTACCGACGACCCAGCCCGCGGTCCCGAAGCCGCCCATCGCGGTCGCGATCGTCGCGACACCACCGCTGGCGCTCGTGGTGTGACACCAGAAGTCGCTCGTGGTCTCGGTGCCCGCGCCGCCGAAGTTCGGGACACCGGTCACGCGCGACAGGCGCATGCCCGCCGTCGCGCAGGCCTGCGCGCCACCCTTCCAATCGAGCAGCAGGTACTCGGCCGTCGGCGAGCTCAGATCACTGCTGTCGAAGCCGAAGACGAAGCCCATGAAGTCGTCGTCACCCGCGCTGGTGACGGTGAGCTCCAGGCCCCAGGTCGCAGCGCTCGCGTCCGCACCGAACGTCGCGATGGTGGGCGTGGTGCTGTTGACCGTCTGGGTCCCGGTGAAGCCGTTGTCACTGAAGGTCCAGTTCGAGTTGCCGCCCGGATAGTTGAAGCGCTCGAGGCCCTCGACGCGCAGGGAGATCGGAGGCGCGCAGACCCAGCCGCCTTCGATCGCGCACATCGGCGAGCAGCCATCGCCGGCCATCGTGTTGCCGTCGTCGCACGCCTCACCGGGCGGCACGTAGATGCCGTCGGGTGCGCCGTTCACGCACTGCGCGTGCGCGGGGGTCGTGGCGAGCAGGGAGAAGCCCGCGAGGATGGCGAGCGAGGCGAAGCGAGCGGAGACGGACGTGTGGATCATGCGGACGGCACCTGACTGAGAAGGCGCCGAACGTGTCCCAGCAACGCTGCGCGTTCAACGTGCTCCAGGAGCGATCACACGAGTTCCGCCGTCGCTGGAGCGGCCGAGCTCAGTCGTTGATCTCGTACACGAACGTCGTCTGCGGGAAGCCGCCCGACCAGCGCTCGACGATGGTCGCGTGGGGCACGACGACAGCGCTCAGATCGGCGTCGGGGCTGGCGCCGACGTAGCGATCGGCGAGCGCCTCGGCGGCCGCGCGATCGCCGGTGGCCTTGATCGCCATCACCCGCTCCATCAGCGCGTGGCAGGCGGCGGGCATCGCGCTCAGATCGATCGAGAGCGCGCCGCGATGCGCGCCATCGGCGGTCGTCGCCTCGGGATCCCAGCGGAGCGCGCCCGCGTCGATGAGGAAGCCGACCTGGATCGCAGCGAGCTGGCTGTAGGCCTTCCGGTTGCCGGTCGGCGTCCACATCCCGCGCGAGATGTGGCCCATCGTCCAGGTGATCGCGTCGACGTATGCGTGCCGCGCGGCGGCGTCGTCGATGACCCCGCGCGCGCGCAGGAACTCGACGAAGAAGAGGCCGCCGCTCTGCGCCTTCAGCTCCTCGAGCATCGAGGCGAGCCCGCCGCCGAACGCCTCGTCGCCCGTGAGGCCGTTCACGCGGTAGTCGTGGCTCGGACCGAGGTTGTGGCTGGCCTCGTGGAGGATCGTCGAGAGCAGGCCCGCCGCGGGATCGCCCGTGTACTCGGTCATCGTCGCCGCATCGAAGATCGACGACGCCTGCGCCCGACGACGCGCCATGCTGTCGTCGTCGGTGTAGAGGTTGCTCATCGCGACCGTGCGGCCGCGGCCCTCGTCACCGACCGGGCCCCAGTTCGGGAGGCTCTGTCCGATGGTCGCGCCGAAGGTGTCGCGGTCGTCGCCCGAGTTCACCACGATGTCGATGAAGTCCGGCATGTGGAAGCTGACCTCACGCGCGGTGTACGCGTCGCTGAGCGCCGCGAGCGCGGCCTCCATGTCCGCCTGGATCGGAGTCAGGCGCTCCTGCCACGCGAGCGAGCCCGGATTGATGCGCGCGAACGTCATGTGGAAGCCCGCCTTGAGCGAGCACGGCTCCCAGTACGTCTCGTCGGGTCCCACGCGCACGTACCACTGCGAGTTGTGCGCGTTCATCGCCGCCCACGCCTCGTCGGCCGGCTCCCACTGGTTCGTCTCGAACGCCGTCGCGGCCGCGCGGAGGTAGGTCACGAGCGCGGTCTCGTCGGGATCGGTCATCGCGTCCGCCGCCGCGCGCAGCTCGGTCGCGATCGGACCCATGAGATCGGCATACGCGACGGAGTACGGGACCGCGTGCAGCGCGGGGATCGCGGGCTCCGGCGCGGCCATCATGCGCACCGACGTCGTGTCGCTCCCGTGCGCGTCGAACGCGCTCGTGGGCGCGGCGCCCTCGCGGACCACGGTGAAGGGCGACGTGAGCGCGCTCGCGTCGGGGCGCGCCTCGATGTTCGCGCAGAAGTCCGGCGCCGCGACCATGCTGGACGGATACACGTCGACGAGCGTCTCCGGGGCGCCCGGGATCGCGCTGCATGCCGGGTTGCTCTCCTCGGCCGACGAGCGGCACGAGGCGCCCCAGTTGCGCCGGAACAGCGCGCGCGACGCGCTGTCCTCGGGCAGGCGGGAGCGGAGCGCCTCCATCCCGACCTGCCGGGCATAGAGCTGATCGATCAGCGCGCCGACGGCGAGCATGCGCCGCGCGAACGCGCGGTGCTCGGGCGCGAGCGTGGAGAAGTCGGTCGAGACCAGCGTGGGCGCCGCGTGATCGAGCTCGTTCACCACCGCCGCGATGCGGGGATCGCTCGGGGTCGCGGCCTCGTCCTCGGCGCGGATGCGCCGCATCGCGACGTCGAAGTCGGGCGTGAAGTGTCCCGCCTCGACCCAGCTCGCGGTGATCGGATAGAACGCGAGCGAGTGGACCTCGTCGGGATCCGGCGTGCCGTTCTCGTTCGCGTCGGGGCCCCAGAAGAGCGGCAGGTCCAAGCGGAGCGCGAGCTGGTTGAAGCGCAGCCGGTCCATGCGCGCGCCGGTGCTCGGCGTGGTGGTGCCGCTGCTCGGCGAGCCGCCGCATGCGGCGAGGGGGATCGAGAGGCAGAGAGCGACGATCGGGCTGGGCTTGCGCATGGCCGCCGTCGTAGCCCAACGAGGCCGACGCCGCACGCGTCGTTCTCGCGGCGAGCGCCCACGCGGGATCCGCTATCCTGCCGCGGTGCCGCGCGTCCTGATCGTCGACGACGAAGAGAACATCCGCTTGGTGCTGCGGACGCTGCTCAGAAAGCACGGCTACGACGTGGAGACCGCGTCGAGCGCGGAGGACGCGCTCGAGCGCTACGACGCCATCGCGCCCGACTTCGTGATCACCGACGTGCGCATGTCGGGCAAGAGCGGCATCGAGCTGGTGCGCGCGCTCGGCGAGCGCGACGCGCTCTCGACCGAGGGCAGCAAGACCGGCGCGGTCGTCATCGTCATGAGCGCCTACGGCTCGGTGGAGCTCGCGCTCGAGGCGATGAAGGCCGGCGCCTACGACTACGTGCAGAAGCCGTTCAAGCAGGACGAGGTGCTGCTGGCGCTCAAGAAGGCAGAAGAGCGCGAGCAGCTGCGCCGCGAGGTGCGCGCGCTCCGCGAGCAGATGCAGGCGCAGAGCCGCTTCGAAGAGCTGCTCGGTCGCAGCGAGGCGATGAAGAAGATCTTCCGGGTGATCGACCGCGCCGCCGAGCACCGGGCGACCGTGATGATCCAGGGCGAGAGCGGCACCGGCAAAGAGCTCGTCGCGCGGGCGCTGCACCGGCGCAGCCCGCGCAGCAAGGCGCCCTTCGTCGCGGTGAACTGCGGCGCGATCCCTGCCGGCCTCCTCGAGAGCGAGCTCTTCGGTCACAAGCGCGGCGCCTTCACGGATGCCTCCAGCGACCGCGCGGGCCTCTTCGAGACGGCCCACCACGGGACGCTCTTCCTCGACGAGGTCGGCGAGATGCCGCAGCCGCTGCAGGTGAAGCTGCTGCGCGTCCTGCAAGAGGGGACGCTGCGTCGCCTCGGCGAGACCAAGGATCGCGAGGTCGACGTGCGCGTGGTCGCCGCCACCGTGCGCGACCTGGCGACGGAGGTGGCGGAGGGGCGCTTTCGCGAAGACCTCTTCTATCGACTGAACGTGCTCCCGATCGCGGTGCCTCCGCTGCGCGAGCGCCGCGAGGACATCCCGCTGTTGGTCGAGCACTTCATCGAGCGCAACAACCTCCGCATGAAGACGCAGGTCCGAGGGCTCGGCCCGCGCGCCATGGCGCGGCTGATGGCCTACGCGTTCCCCGGCAACGTGCGTGAGCTCGAGAACCTGATCGAGCGCGCGATGGTGCTCGCCGACGCCGAGCTGCTCGACGAGCAGGACCTACCGGACAAGGTGACTGCGGAGCAGAGCCCGATCGACGTCGTGCTCGGCTCCGGCGATCTGTCGGTGAAGAAGGCGACGCACGCTATCGAGGCGACGCTCATCCGACGCGCGCTGGACAAGACCGGCGGCAACCGCACCGCAGCGGCGAAGCTGCTCGAGATCAGCCACCGCGCCTTGCTCTACAAGCTCAAGGACTACGGGATCCGCTGAGCCTCCATTTCGCGCTGGGTCCGTCGCGAGGGCGTCGATTTCGAGTCGAAACGCGAGCGCGCCCGCACCTCCGCAGTGAGGCGTACCAGAGGTACGCCGCAACGAGGAGGAAGGACGTAAGCCGCGTTTCGGCCGAAAGCGGCGGCCGCAGCAGGACACAGCGCGAAATGGAAGCTGAGCCCAGTCACAAGAGGCCCGCGATGTGACGCGAGGAGCCGGTCCAGGTGTAGCGAACCGTGGACTCCATCACGTCGCGACGCGGGTCGTGCAGCTTCGCGCCCGGCACCGCGGGATCGGGCTTCGGGGTGCGCGCCATTCCGTCGAACGCGCTGGGCCGGGCGACGAGCAGCGGGACGCGACCGCGGCGCAGGAGCGCCTCCGCGACCGAGCCGAGCACGAGCCGATCGATGCCTCGCCGCTGGTGGGTTCCGCACACCACGACGTCTGCCTCGACGTCCAAGGCCAGCTGTTCGATGGCCGTCGTCGCGTCGGAGGCGAGGCGAACGTGGTGGACGATGGGCCGCTCGATCGCGGTCTCCCCGTCATCGACGGCGCCTCGCGTCGTCTCGACGAAGGCACGCAGGCGCTCTTGCGCTTCGCGGAGCAAGCGCTCATCCACGTCGATCGCCGCGCGGGACGCCCCATCGACGACGACGTGCGCGATGTGGAGCTCGGCGCCATCGGTCCTCCCCAGCATCGCGAGCGCGTAGCGAACCGCGTAGTCGGACGGGGGGCTGAAGTCGGTGGTCACGAGGATGCGGTAGGTCTGGGTCATGTCGCGGGCTTCGCATGCGACGTGCCGCGATGAAGACGGCGCCTGCCGCCGAAGAACGCGGCACCCGACCGCACTTCGTGCAGGCGCCACCGATCACGGGCGCAGTTCCTGCGCCCCGCCGCGGACGCGACCTTCGCCAGTCACTTGGGGAAGTAGACCGCACGAACTCGGCGGGAGAAGAGGACGACGAGCGCGAACACGGCGAGCGGCATGAGCGGCGTGGGCACGAAGAGCGCGGCGCCCGCCACCGCGCTGAGCCAGCCCCACCGGTGCTCGCCCTTCAGCCCCCGTCGTCCCACGAGCGGCAAGCACACCCACGGCATGAGCACGATCAACGCGAAGCCGGTCGCGGCGATCCCGAGCACGCCTCGTCCGTGAACCACGCTCCAGCCGAAGTTACGCAGGCCCTGCATCGTGAGCAGCGGCTCTGCGACCGCCCACGCCAAGACCTGCTTCAGCGCGAGCACGAGCCCGAGCGACGCGACCACCGCGAGCGCGAGCAGCACGAGGCGCATGCGGCGATAGGGGCGGTGCTCGGCGAGCGTCGCGTCGGGCTCGACGCCTTCCTTGAGCCGATGGAGCTCGGCCCGCAGCGCGTCTTGGCGTCGGGCCAGCTCCGCATGCGCTGCCTCTGCGCGGGACACCTCGGTTCGCAGCGACTCGATCTCGGCGGTCTGGCCATCGCGGTACATGGCCGGCTCGACACCTGCCACGCGCTCGGGTTCCCACGCGGCGTCGCGGTGTCCATCCCCTCGCTAGCGAATCACTGACGAACCCAGAAGGATTCGAACCTTCGACCTTTGGCTCCGGAGTCGAGCGAGAACCCGAGCGACGCCGCGCCCTTGGGGTTGCCTGTTGCCCCACCGGGGGCGACGCCGGAGGTGGCTGCCGCGTGGGCGCTCGTCGCAGGCGTCGAGGCGGGCGACCCGCTCGCGCTCGCACGCGCCCTCAGGTGGGCGGAGGGCGTGCTGGAAGGCGCCGGCATCCTCGATGCGGCGCGGGCCGCCCAGCGCGGGGCGTAGACGCGGTGGCGCCTGGCCGTCGCGCCATCGGAACGCTTGATCGGCGACCCAGCGGCCGCTGGCGCGTTCGTGTGACCGTCGAGGGCAAGCGCCGCACCTTGGGACTGTTCGACGACGAGGTGACCGCTCGGCGAGTTCTCGCTGCGTTCCTA
>CAYZQM010000067.1:0-20292 GCA_964480175.1 uncultured Sandaracinaceae bacterium | reverse complement strand
GGGAGGTGACCGAGGGCGCGATCATCGCGCCCGGCGGCGTGTCCTTCGCTGCGCTGGGTGCCGAGTGGCTCGGCCGGCGCGAGGTTTCGCGGCGGGTGCGCGGGATCGGCCAGGAGCTCAAGTGCTGGCGCGCGCACGTCGAGCGCGCGCCCTTCTACGGGCAGCCGATCGCGGCGATCCGGCGGCGCGAGGTTGCCGACTGGATCGACGAGTTGCTCGCGTCGAAGGCGACCGCTGCGATTCGCGTCGGCGATGTGACGCTGCGCCGCGAGTCTCACCGTGCCCAAGCTCCTGCGCGACGACGCAGACGTCTCGGACGCGTGGACGTTCCTGACTGTCGACGAGATCGGCGCTGTGATCCAGTGCGCCAAGCTCGAGCGCGCGAGGCGCGACCTGTTCACGGTCGCCATCTACACCGGCCTTCGTCGCGGAGAGCTCTTCGCGTTGCAGTGGGAGGACGTGCACCTCGAGGGCGACCGTGCGCGCCTCGTCGTTCGGCGCGGCCACACGGGACCCACCAAGAGCGGCAAGGCCCGCGAGGTCCCGCTCTTCGCGCCCGCGATCGCAGCGCTCGCCCGAATCCGCGATGCCGCGCTCGGACGACGGCGGCGTGTCGAGGCCCTCGCGGGTCGGCTGGTGTTCCCGGGGCCGGATGGGGCGATGTACGCCGAGGGCTACGAGGCAGGCTGGGCCGACAAGCGCGAGCGCCGAGGGCCGGAAGGGGACGACGGCAAGCGAACGCTGCGTGTCACCCTCGGTGCGAAGAGCATCGCAGGGATCACTCGCGACGTGCGCTTCCACGATCTGCGGCACACGACCGCGAGCCACTTGGTGATGGGGACGTGGGGCCGGCGCTGGACGCTCGAGGAGGTGCGGACGTTCCTGGGCCACTCGACCGTGCGCGTCACCGAACGCTACGCGCACCTGGCACCCGACGCACTGCACGCCGCGGCGCGAGAAACCGCGGTGGCGATGCTGACGAGCGCGTGAGCTACGCTCCGGCGATGGAGATGCTGACGAGCGCGTTGTGGTGGGTCGTGATCGCCGTCGTGCTCGCGCTGGTGATCAAGGCCGTCTGGATCGTGCTCGGGCTCTCGCCGATGCCACGACCTCCGCGACGTCCCAGGCGCTGATCGCCGAGCGCGTTTTGTTCGGTCGGCGAGCCTGAAAGCTCATGTTTCCGGGGGACTATGCTTGGCAATCGCCGAGCCGCCTGCAGGGGTCGCCGCACCGTCGACGGAAGGCCAGCGTGGGGAATCCGGTCCACGCGACCTGACCCGACGGTGCGGCGACCACTACATGCGAGGGGGGTGAGCATCGGTCGCCGCGGCGACGACAGAAGGCCCGCGGCTTCACCGCCGGGGAACATGAAACCCGGTTGCGTCCGGCATCGACGCCCCACGGGACCTGACCCGCCGACGCGGCGACCGATGCTCACCGTCATGTCTCAGCGCCTCGGCCGAGGGGTTGAGTACGTCACCTGGACGCCGTAGAGCACGTCACTCGGATCGAGCGACCCATCGGGGCCGATGATCTGGACGGCGAAGTGATCCCCTTCGACGACAGCCTCGGCGAGACCGCCAGGTCCGAGGTAACGATAGCCGTCGCCGAGGACCTCGATCGCTGTCCCGATCTCAGCCGTCGCGGTGATCGGAGTGGCGAAGTCGATCCTGGAGTGCCAAACACGGATGCGCCAGCCGTTGCCCGTTGTCCGCGTGACGCTCGCCGACACGAGCGCGATGATCGACGACACCACGGCGCCCGCGGGGATGTCGTCGAGGATGAAGCGCCCGCCCGCGTCGTTCGCGATCGGTTGTCCCGCTGCGATGGCACCCGGTCCCCCGAGGATCGTGCGCGACCACTGCGTCGGATCGTCGGGCTCGAAGTGCGCGGCGGTGTAGACCCGCGTGTGCGTCACGGGCGTCGGGTACACGAGCTCGTCGCCGGCGTCGAAGCGGCTGTCGAGGTACGCCGCCCACCGATAGAGCCAGTGGAGAATCCAGTTCATCTTGCGGGCGGGCGCGCGGGCGCCCGCCTGGAAGCCCTGCGCCTTCTCGCCGGGCTCGGGCTCGATGGTGGTTCCCCCGTCGGTAGCCCAGGAGGGCAGTGTTGCGGGCTTCGCCATCAGCTCGCCTCCTCTGCGGGCGGCCAACCCCGTTCGGGATCGGACTGCTCGAAGTCCCCGTCGGCCCACATGATGCCGCCGGCCTCATCATCGGTCGGGCTCGGTTCCGCGCGACGGTTGTCGCGGGTCTCCGCCAATTCCGACTCCACCGCCGAGAGGCGCGCTGCAAGACTGCGCTGACCCGCGCCGGGAGGGGTGAGCGCGATCAGTCCGCGAAGTGTGGCGACTTCGTTCTTCAGCCTGGCTACGGGACTCATCGTTCAGCTCTCCTCTCGAGCCACGGCCCATCCGTCTGCGCGGTCGGAACGCACCGCGAACCGGTCGGCGGCGTCGCGGTGCCAGCGCTCGTTGTCGCGCGTGAGCAGCACGCGGCCCGCTTCGATGCGGACCTGGTGCTCGATCTCGTCGGCGCGGGTCCAGCCGTCCTGCATCGCGCCGTCGAGGCGCAGCGACACCTCGGCGCCCGCGCGGCCCCAGCCGTTCGGGCCGAGGCCGACGTGGTTCGCTCGGATCGTGCGCTGGCGCGCGTCGTAGCGCTCGCCCTCGTAGACCCCCGACACCAGCTCGAGCTCGCACGTATAGCCGCCCGAGCACTCCTTGCGCTCGCCGCTCTCGATCAGCCGGATCTCGTCCGCGTCGAGCACGAGCAGATCGACCATCACCAACGAGCCGTCGCGACGCGGGCGCACGACCGACCCCTTCGCGAGATCCTTCCAGTTGCTCGGGTCGACGATCACCTCGGGGTGAAGGTCGGTCACCGGCGCGTCCGCGAAGCTCGCGAGCGCGGCCGGGTCGAAGACGTCCTCGGGGTGACGCAGCTCGCGGTGCTCGATGCCGCGCGCATCGCGGTAGACCTGGACGCCGGTGCGCGCGACCGCAGCCGGGATGCGAAGGCCGCCGGAGGGGGTGCGCTCGAACTTGTCGAGCCGACCGACGTCGGTCCTGAACACAGTCATCGCGCTCCCTCGTCTTTCCACTCGCTCTGGTCGAGCAGTCGGCCGAGCCGGAGTCGCATGCGCTCGGCTTCCGCGTCGAGTTTGGTTCCGAGCTCGGCGAGCCCTTCGATCGCGAGAGCCGTCTTCTCCTGGGCCGTGCGGATCGCCGGGCCCAGGGGCGTCACCGGACTCTGCAGCGCGAGCGCTGCAGCGAGACCCGAGCGCACGCGCGCGACCTGAACGGCCAGCGGCGGGACGTGGCGGACCTCACCGGCGAGCTCATCGCACAGGCCAAGCGCCGCCTCGATCGCCTGCTTGTAAGGACCGAGCGGATCGTCGAGATCCTCGAACCGCTTGAGGAGCACCCCGAGGCGCTGCGCGCGATCTTCAGCCTGCGGGGCTGCCTCACGTGCGTTCGCCGCACGCCGACGAGCCGAGCGCAGATCCCGCTTGGCCTTGGCGTAGGGGTCCCGGTCGTCGATCACTGTCTCTTGCCGCGGCGGGCCGTTGTTCCGACGCACCCGCACCGCTTCGTTGATCTCGGACTCGGCGAGGTTAGCGCGATCGGCCTTCACTTTCCGGTCCGCCCACATAGCCGCGTTGTCGGCCTGCTGGAGCCGATCCGCCTCTTCGATGGTCATCTCGGCGGGCGGCGCACCGGGCGGCGCACGCCATCCTTCCGGCCCGAACAGTCCGCCGGAGCTCATGCCTCCTCCGGCGCAAGCTCGGCCGCGCGACGCGCGAGCTCGTGCTCTTCTTGGTCGGCGATCTCACGCATCGCCCTGCGATGCGCCTGGGCGTCCACCAGCCCCTCGAGGTAGTCGGTCGAGCAGCGCTCGAACTCCGCAGCCCGATCGGGCACCGTGCGCTTGAGGAAGTCGAGCAACCGCAAGCGCAGTGCCTCGCCCTCGTTCTGTCGGCTCTCGTGGAGGTCGAGGCCGGCCTCGAGGGCGTCGGCGACCATCACCTCGCGCGGCACGTTGGCGAGCGCACTCAAGCGCTCGAACCGGGTCAGGACGTTGGGATCGACGCGCAACATGAGGAGGGCTTTCGTCGTCATGCCCACACCTGTCCCCGATCAGCGGGTGCGAGACCACGTTTACATCGCAAACATCGCAAACGCGTTCAGGCGTCGCTCGCCAGGTACCGCTCGATCGCGGTGCGCACGAGATCGCTCGTCGAGCACTTGGCGTGTGGACCCATGAGCGCGCGGCAGCGCGCCTCGACCTCGACCCGCCTCGCCTCGAGCCTCTCTGCGATGTCGCTGGTCAGCCGGACGGCGACGGGCGCATCGAGCTTGCCCTGCTCGATCTCGGGCGCGGGGGGCTTCATCCTGCGAAAACCCCGCGAAAACGCGCGGATTCGTCGTTGGTTATGACGATTCCGGGGCCGGGGTGGGGCGCTGGCGCGGGGCGCGGGTCGATGCGGGGGCAGGCGATCGTCGCGCGTTCGCCGTCCCCCGGGCGCCCCGAGCACGGGAGTCCGGCGCGCGGCCGGAGGTAGCGAGCCACGAGTGCAGACGAGCGAATCGCCTGTTTTTTCAGAACGTTATGAGTTCCCGTCCGCCGGGGAGCCGGCAAACGCGAACTCGTTTCCCTGATGCCGGGGGCCCCTGCAATCCAGGCCACCCCGGCACTGGCATCAACGGCCGGTGCGCCAGCGTGGACGCTGGCAGACTCGGGGACACCAGGACGAGCACACCTAGCCTCGATGGGTTGCGATGCCTCAGCGCCCGCGCTCGTGCCAGCAACGACGACTGCCAGCATCAGAAGCCTCCCCAATCTTCTTTGTCTTTCTCTTTCGTCTCCTCTCCCATGGTGGGAGTGGTGGTGGTGGTGGGGGTTAGTACGGTCCCTACGCGTAAGTGTTGGTCCGATCGATTACGCGTAGCGGTGGGAGAACCCCCACCATCCCCTGCACTCCCACCAAGGGGCCCATTCTCCGGGAGATCCGTGGTGGTGGTGGTGGGGATGGTAGCTGATCCATCACCCCCACCACTCCCACCATCCCCACCAGAGACCAAGCGGGCCGACCACGCCATCACGCCCGCTCGCGACGGGTGCCGGGTGAACTCGATGGTGCCGGACGGCGCATCGAAGCGTCGGCCCACCAGGGCCTTCATGCTCTTGCCCAGCATGATCGCGTTGATCTCGCCCTTGCTGTCGGTGGCGATCTCCCGGATCGCTGTCCGGAGATCGGAGAGGGGCGCGGGGTATTCCTCGAGCGCCGCGAGAGCGGCCTTCACGGTGACGTGGGGCACCTTGAGCAGCTCGAGCATCCGCCACCACTCGTAGGCGATGGTGCGGTACAGCGCGCCTCGGGGGTCTGCCGCGCGCAGCTCATCCGTGCCGTCTCTTGGGTCGGCCATGCCCGCCCACACGATCGCGTTGCGCACGATGCCGGACCACGCCTCGTAGGACCCCCAGACCTTCATCTTCGGTTCGGGACGTCCTGCAACGATGTAGCCCCGAAGGATGGTGAGGGCCGCACGATGCAGCGCCGGCAGTCGCCCGGCGACGTAGGCCGAACCCGGAGCGCTGAGACGGGTCCTCGATCGGCGACTCGAGGCGGACGTGCGCGACGCGCCGGATGAACTCGGGGCCGGCCGCGACGTTGTTCCCGGTCGCGTACCACATGATGTCGTTCGGCCCGCTCCAGTTGCGATTGCCCCCGAGCCAGCGGCCCGACACCCGAGACGAGGTCAGCGCGGAGCGAAGGTGGGCGCCGTCGAGCTGGCCGGTCACCTCGTCGAGGACGACGGTGCGCTCGCCCTCGGCGGCCCAGCCGACGATGCGCTTGCCCATCTCGTCGTCCTTCGTCGTGTAGACGGAGAAGTTCGGCCGGCGACCGGTGGCGATGTGGATCGCGACGTCGACGGCCAGGCCCTTGCCCGTGCCGGCGACGGGGGCGTCGAACAGGAAGAGAGGCGGCGGGCCCGAGAACATGAGGCGCGCGATCGGGCTCAGCACCGCGGCGAACCACGCTGAGCGGTGCGACGGCTGCGCGAACTCGAAGTCGCAGACCACGTCGTCGAGCTCCGCGACGGCGGCCTTGACGTCGTCCACGGTGGGCTGATCGGGTGGCAGTTCGGGCTTGAAGATCGGAGCGTAGAAGAACCCGCTCACGCGGTCGTAGCCCGGCTTGCCGTGGATGGTCCCATCCGCGCGGAGGATCGGGGTCTCGGTCACGCCCGCGAGCGCTGGAATGTGCTTCCAGTTTCCGCGGCCGAGGATATTGCCCACGCACCACTTCGGAGGGTGGACGTGCACCTCGTCATCCTGCTTGAGCCGAACGAACCGAGCTGCGCTGCTCAACTGTTCCTGCAGGACCTCAGGGGGCACGGCCACGATCACCGGCCGGCGCGTGTCGTCGGACAGCACCCGCACGAGCGCGTTTCCGCGTGCGTAGAGGTTCGGGCGTGCAGCCAGTGCGAGCTCGGCCGCGTCGTTGACCGCCTCCTCCTCTGCGGTGACGACGATCTTCGGTCGGCCGCCGCCGTTCGGGCCGTCCCCATCCGTCGGCCACGGCGTGTCATCCGGGGGCGGTCCACCGTTGCGTGCTCGAGCTCGGCCCGAGGCGCGCTTGCTCTTGTGATCGATCATCGACACGACCGTCCCCGGCGACGTAAGGCGTGGGTCCCACGGGTCGATCTCGGTGCCCGTGATGTCGGGACGCCTGCCGGTTGCGATCAAGACGTCGTTGGGATCAAGCCCCAGCAGCGGCTTGGGGTCCATCGGCGCGGGGGGCTGCTCGTCGGTCGGATCGCTCATGCGGGCTCGCCCGCCTTCGGGGCATCGGCCGGGCACTGCACCACCGCGGGCGCGTCATCCCGACGTCTCCGCTCGCGCTTCTTCCGGTGCCGGGGGATGCGAGCCATCGGTGGCAGCCAGTCGCGCGGTGGGATCGGCGAAGGACGCGCCCAGCTCGACGCGGGGACTGCACCATCGGTGAGCTTCTCGAGGTCGAATGCCACCTGTAGCGAAGGTCGCGCTCGGCCGGCAGCCAGGTGCGTCACGTAGCTAGGATCGACACCCAGCACCCTCGCAACGCGAGTCCGCGCGATTCCTGTTTCGGCGAGCCAGGACTGAAAGCGGGTCATTAGCCATTGGATAGCGCGCTGGCAGGGTTGAGCGCAAGTCATAAAGAGCGGCGGTGCGACTCTCGAGCGGCTACATTCCGAGCGTGCCCAAGAAGGCCCCCCGTAGCGCGGCATCCTCGAAGGTAGGAGCACTGAACGATCGCTATCGCGCGCTCGTGCTTTGGCTCCGCGAGCACTACCGCGGAGCGCGCGGCTGGCAGGCCCAAGCGGCGAGGCGGCTAGACGTCCATCCTGTCACGCTCTCGAAGTTCCTCTCGGGGCACACCAACGTAGGTCTGGAGGTCGTTGAGAAGGCGATCGCGGCGCTGCCAATTGCCCGCGAGTACTTCTTCGACCCTCAGGACAAGCACGGCGGGGATCCGACTTGGTACATCGAGAACGCGCTTCACGTGGAGCTTCAACCACCCGACCCCTACCGCGACGCGGCGTTCTGGTCAGTGATCGAGCACGAGCTCCGAGACGCGGGGCCCGATGAGACCGCGAAGACGATCGCGAAGGTCGAATCCCTGGAGGACGAGGATGCGGTGGAGATGCTGGTCCGGTCTCGACGCGCGATGGCGAGCCACTTCGCGACCAGTTTCCCGTTGACGGTCGAAGCCCGGCGGCTGGCGAAGGCGACCCCGCTTGAGCTGCTACGCAGATGGGACGCTTGGTCTGCGGCCGTGCGAGCTCTGGATCCCATCAACGGGCCCAAGCGCCGCAAGTAGCCTAACGCTATTGACTGGCTATCAAGCGTGGGCTACTTCTGCGGCAGGAGGTGCTCATGCCCGATCCGACAGCCGCATCCGAACCCAAGCCGATCCACCCCGCCCCCCAGGGGCCCGATCCGTCCCCGAACCATCGATCCCCCGCCGGTGAGGCCCGGCCCGCGAGCGCGGTGCTCTTGCCGCTGACCGCGGCGGCCGCGCCGCTCGTCGAGCGCATCGTGCGCTTGCTGCTGACGTCCGGCTTCGACGCCGCGCAGGCGCTCGCGCTGTGGAGCGCGCTCGTCGAGCGCATCGCCGTCGAGGTCCTCGAGGGACGTCTGCGCGCTCGCGTGGGCGGCGCCGCGATCGTCGAGCTCTCCCTCGCGACCGCGCGCACGACGCGCTTGCCCGAGGCGGTCGTGCCCGACGCGGATCGCTTCGTCGAGAACGTCAGCCTCTCGTCCCCCGACTTCCGGAAGTTCATCGGCGCCGTCCTCGAGCTCCGCGCGAGACGCGAGCACGACGCGGCCCACGTCGCCGAGCTGCTGCGCGGTGCGTGCGTCGCGACCGGCGCGCGCATGAGCTCGCTCGCGAGCGCCTTCGCATCGGAGATCGAGCACAGCGAGAGAGCGCGCGAGGCGACCGGTCTGGTCAACGTCCTCGAGCAGCTCGAAGCGGTCTATGCGAGCGCGCGCAGCGCCGGGGGGGCGGCGTGATGCTGGCCCTCTACCTCTCGCGCGTGCTCCCGCTCGCGCTCATTGCCGCGTTCCAAGAGCTTCGTGATCTGCACCGCTGGCACCCTGCAATGCCCGGAGGCTTGAGCGTGCTCGAGCTCGCGGACGAGTTCTGCATCCGCATCGTGTGCCGCCCCGGGACCTGGGTCGCCGAATGGACGGCGGTCGGGGTGCGGGTGGCGAGCGGCGAGACCTGGACCGAGCTCACCGTCAACGCGGTTTCCCTCGACTCGCGCAGCGCGCGGCGTCTCGTGCTGCGCGCGATCGTCTCGCTGATCGCAGCGCGACACGCGAGCGTCGACGTTGGCTTCGTCGCGCCCATGCCGGAGGTTGCGCGGTGCGTGGACCGCATCGAGCGCTCGTTCGGCCTTCCATCGCGTCCCCGTCGCTACGAGCGGAAGCGGTGGGCGCAGGTCTCGGCGAAGCACTCCGCGTACTTGGCGGACGTGGCCGCCGACGTCGCAACGCGCGAGCTCGTACCCGTGCCGGTGAGGGAAGCGGCGTGAACCTCGAGCCGATCACCCGGGCCGATCTCGACGCGCTCGAGGAGCGCATCGTCAGCCGCATCATCGGGCGCGTGCTCGAGGCGCTGGGAGCGCGTGCTACCGTCGCGCGCGTGAAGGCGAAGAGCGAGCCCGATGCGGCGCCGAGCGAGACCGATCGCGCGACGGCTCGCCGCATCGCTGGACGCATGGGCTTCCTCGTGCGTCCAGCGCGGCCGGCGCGATGAAGCGCGCGAAGCGCGCGAACGGCCTCGGGTCGGTCGAGGTGCGGGCCGACGGGCGCGCGCGCATCCGCAGCACCATCGGCAAGAAGCGCCGACAGATCGGGCCGATGTACCCGAACGAGGCCGCGGCCTATGCGGTGCTCAACGCGTGGAACGCCGAGGTCGCGACGTCGGCGATCGTCGAGCCGAGCGCGGTCACCCTCGCGATGCTCGGCGCCGAGCTGCTCGACCAGCGCGAGATCGGCGGCTCGCGGCATCGCGACGTGGTGCGCAGCATCAAGGCCGAGCGGTCCGTGTTCGGCCGGCACGTGAAGCCGAGCGAGCTCGGCGCGATGGCCATCGACGCGATCCGCACGCTCGACGTGGAGGCGTTCGTGCGCTGGCTCCGCACGCGGCAAGCGGTCGCGACGACGCGCAAGGGCGCGGGCGTCGATCTCATCCCGACGAAGCGCACGATCTCGACGCAGCTCCAGCGCCACGCGCTGCGCATCGTCCGCCAGGTGCTCGACGAAGCGGTGCGCCTCGAGCTCATCGCGAAGAACCCCGCGGCGATGGTGCGCGTCGCGCGCAGCTCGAGCACGAGCGAGGGGTGGGACTGGCTTCGGCAGGACGAGATCGCGGCGCTGCTCGGCTCGCCCGCGCTCTCCGATCGCGATCGCACCGCGTGCGCGCTGGGCATCTTCGCCGGCCTCCGCTTGAACGAGATCAAGAGCCTGCGCGTCGCCGACGTGCTGATCGACGCCGAGGTGCCCGGGCCGCAGCTCGTGATCCGCTTCGGCGTCGACGGCGGGCCCACGAAGTCGGGGCGCGTTCGCCGCGTGCCGATCCTCCCGCCGCTCGCGCCGTTCCTGCGCGCGCACCTCGCGACGGTGCGCGGCGAGCTCCTCTTCGCGCGCAGCGACGGCGACGCATACGGCAAGGACTACGACTTCGGATGGGCCGAGAAGCTCGATCGCGGAAAGGACCTGCGCACCCCGGGGATCCTCGAGCGCGTCGGCGTCGAGCGCCGCGTGCGCTTCCACGATCTGCGGCACTCGTGCGGCACGCACCTCGCCGCGGGGACGTGGGGCCGGCGCTGGAGCGCGCCCGAGATCAAGGACTTCCTCGGGCACTCCGATCTGCGCGTCACCGAGCGGTACATCCACACCGCGGGCGAGCTGCTCGCGGCCGCTGCGCGCGCGACTCCGGGGCCCGCGTTGCCCCACGTTGCCCCAACCGATCTCGCTAACTATCGACGAACCCAGAAGGATTCGAACCTTCGACCTTTGGCTCCGGAGGCCAACGCTCTATCCAGCTGAGCTATGGGTCCCTGACGGGAGGGCGTGTCTACCACGGGGCGTGGGCCGGGCAACTACGTACCTGCTGGCATGAGCGGTGCTGAAGCCGAGGGCATGAAGATGGCTTGGACCACGATGGCACAGCTCGGGCTCTTCGCGGCACTGCTCTCTGGGTGCTCCGACTCGCACGAGCGCGATCGCGACGCGGGCACCAGCGACGCCGCGATCGTCGACAGCAGCCTCTTGCCGCTCGACGTGCCGCTCGACGTGCCGCGCGACGCAGGCGTGCGCGCTCCGTGCGACGCCGACCGAGTAGAGCAGACGACGTGTGAGCCCAGCTGCGATGGACCGCCGAGCTTCCATTGGGACGGCGAGCGCTGCTTCCCGATCGGCTGCGGCGAGTGCGCAGGCGAGGACTGCGCGGCCGGCTTCTCGTCCCTCGCCTCGTGCGAGGCCGCCCACGCGGCGTGCGTCCCTCAGCGCTGCCGCGACACGGGCGGCGAGTGGCTCTTCTGGGCCGAAGAGTGCGAGCACCGGCGCTGCGGACAGCAAGGGCTCGCGATCTGCGAGGTGGGGATGCCGGTCTGTGACTGCGGGATCCACGCGGTCTTCGACGAGGAAGCGGGCTGCGTGCCTTCGGACGAGTGCCCCGAGATCGTGCGCCCGACGCGGGAGGTGCTGTGCACCAGCAGCGGCGGGACGTGGGAGGGCGTGTGCTGCGACTCCGTGTGTGGTCAGCCGTGCGCCGCGCTCTGCTTGGCGCCCGCGTGCACCTGCGGCCCGATGGAGATCTTCGACGAGGCGCGCGGCTGCATCGAGGCAGACGAGTGCTTCGAGCGAGGCAGCGGTGAGCGCTGCGGAGATCCGCGCCAGCGCTGCGCGCCGGGTCTCCTCTGCTGCGATCGCTGCGGCGGTCCCGGCTGCGAGGGCGCGCCGCGCTGCATCGCCCCGGTGTGCAGCGAGGACCCCGCGATCGACACCTGCGGAAACAACGTGCTGGCGCCCTGAGGAGGCTTTTCGAACCTTTACGCCGGGGGGCTTGAGTCGAGCGCCGCTCTCGACGCACGCTCGCGCGATGGGAGCGCGCGCGCTGATGCGAGGGATGTGCTGGTGGATGATCGCGCTGCAGGGCTGCTACCTGTCGCACGGGGTGGGCGAGGATCTCGACGCTGGCACCATGGACGCGAGCCGCGACGGGGGTCGCGACATCGGAGCGCGCGACATCGGAGGCGGCGACGTGCGCCCCGACGTTCCTCGCGACGTCGCATCGGACGCGCTCGACACCGGCTCGGCGCCGCGCACCTGCGTCGATGCGAACATCCTCGTCCTCGAGTGTGCCCCCAGCTGCGACCACTCGCGCGCGCCGGTGTTTCACTGGATGGTTGGCGGCTGCGTTCCCGTGACCTGCGGTGAGTGCATCGGTCCGTGCGATCCCCCGACCGCGACGCGCGCCGAATGCGAGGAGGCCCACCGCCATTGTCCCGCGCAGCTCTGCCGGGACACCGGCGGGGCTTGGGTCGTCTCCGCCGACGGGGAGTGCGCTCACCGCGCGTGCGGGCGCGCGGTCGAGGCCGCGTGCGGCGGGCCGCCCGCTCCGATCTGCGACTGCGGAGCGCTCGGCGTGTTCGAGGAGGGCGTCGGCTGCGTCGTGTCGGATGCTTGCGAGCCAGAGACGCTGCGCGGCGAGGCGCTGTGCCTCGCCACGGGCGGCAGCTGGGGCCCGACCTGCTGCCACAGCAAGTGCGGTGAGCCGTGCGCCGACGACTGCGCCAGCCCCGCGTGCACCTGTGGTCCGACCGAGGTGTTCGACGTGACCCGAGGATGCACCGAGGCAGAAGAGTGCTTCCTCCGCGAGCCCGGACAGACCTGCGGCGCCTTCGGACAAACCTGCACGCTCCCGTACCTGTGCTGCGAGAACTGTCGCGGCGGCTGCATGGGCGATTTCCGATGCTCGCTCGACTACTGCGAGTGGGGCGCCTGTCGTGTGGAAGGCTTTCCGTGACGCAGGGGCCCACTCCGCAAGCGCGAGCAGGTCGCGGCACGCGGACTTCCGCGAGTTGGAGTGCTTCGCCGCGCACCTCTCGGAGTCGCAGGCACCGGGTGCGCTTTGCGAACCTTCACGCTGCGCTCGTTGTAGTCCGCCGTGATGGGAGCGATGCTCGCGCGCATGGGTAGGAGAGCCGTCACGCGTACGGCCCGACCGTGGCGCTGGCGGCGCGGATCCACATCGATCCCGGCTGACGCAGGGGCTCCCCGATGAAGCCAGCTTCGTCACCGAGGAGGCCCCAGACCACCGCGACCGGCGCGCCCGCGCCCGTGCCCGCGCCCGTGCCCGCTCAGGACGTGAGCGTCGCCCGTACGGGGGACTCCCGCTTCATGCCCGAACGTCTGTGCCGCGGGGAGGTGCCGCACCGAGTGACGCTTGCAGGTCGCCGTCCGCTGCTCCAGAGCCGCGGCCATGTTGCGGATCGAGATCGTCTCGGACTTGATGTGTCCCTGGTGCTTCATCGGCGAGCGCCGGCTTCACCAAGCGCTGGCCCAGCGGCCCGAGCTGAAGGTCGAGCTCTCCTACACCCCGTTCCTGCTCGATCCGGGCCTGCCGCCCGAGGGCGCCGATCTCCGCGCCCGCCTGGAGAAGAAGTACGGCGTAGCGTCGAGCACGATGTTCGCGCGGGTCGAAGGCGTGGCCCGCGACGCGGGCGTGCCGATGGACTTCAGCAAGATCCAGCGGGCGCCGAGCACACTGGGCGGGCACGTGCTCATCACCCACGCGGCCTCGCGCGGCACCCAAGAGGCGCTCGCCGACGCGCTCTTCGCTGCCTACTTCCGCGACGGCGAGGACATCGGCAGCCCGGACGTGCTCGCCCGCGTCGCCTCGCAGCACGGCTTCACGGAGGACGAGGCGCGCGCGTTGGTGCAGGACGAGGACGAACGACGCGCGGTCCGCGACGTCGCGATGAGCCAGCCCTCGCGCGGGGTGACCGGCGTGCCGCACTTCGTGATCGACGGACGCTACGTGGTCCCCGGCGCGCAGGACGAAGCGACCTGGCTGAAGGTCCTCGACAAGCTCGCCCCCGCAGCGAGCTGACTCAGCCGCGGCCGAGGTAGATCTTGAGCACCTCGCCCGCGGTCTGGCGATCGAACGGGACCCCGCGCAGCTCCGCGCGCTGCCCTACCCGCTCGAACAGATCGCCGAGGAACTGGGCGAAGCCTCGGCTCTCTTCGGCGACGCGCGACAGCCGCGTGGGTTCGAGCAAATCGACGTCGCGCAGCTCCTCGAGCGACTCGAGGTAGGGGTTCAGACGCGGGTAGTCGTTGGTGCGCACCAGCTGGTAGCCGATGGCGCGGAAGTGCTGGAGGAAGTCGCGCACGAACTGCAGGCCACCCGCGCCGGCCCAGGTGTCGCTGCCGCGCGGCCCCTGCTCGGCCAGCGCCAAGAACGCGCGCAGCACCTGCTGGAAGATCCAGATGTCGCGCCGCAGCCGCTCGCTCGCGGCGCGGCGCGCGCCGACGTCGTCGAGGGAGTGGAGCGAGAGATCGGGTCGGATCTCCATGCACAGCACCCGAAGCGCGTGCTCGAGCGAGGCGCGGATGGTCGCCGAGGCGAGCATCATCTGCGCGCCGAGCTCCTTGTCGTTCACCTGCGCTTCGGGCGCGGCCACGTCGCGCGAGAAGACCCGCCGCACCTCGATGCGAAGCCCGCTCGAGACGCTCTCGAGCATCCCGCGCAGCGAGATGAGCGCGCGCGCCTCGGCGGACAGCTCCGCGTAGCGGCTCCCGATCTCGCTCGCCGGCACCGCCATCATGTCGCGCTCGAGGCCGTCGGCGATGGTGATCGCCGCGCCGCGCGAGAGGTAGCGGGTCAGCGCGCGGAGATCGCTGCGGAGCACCGCGAGCACCACGTAGCAGCGCCGCACCGCGATCGGCTCGGGCCCGTACACCTCGAGCATCTGCGCGTAGCGCAGACAACGAAAGAGCGTGAGGAAGACGAGCGCCAGCACCCGGTGCGCGCTCTCGGTGCGCATCCCGTGCAGCACGTCGAGCACCTCGGCGTGCTTGATGCGATCGAACTCGGGGCGGAACTCGAGCTGCACCAGTGGATTGAAGAACGCGTTGCGCCCGATCTCGCGCACCACGACGCCGTGGTAGGCGGCATAGAGGCGGTGCGAGGTGCGCCCCAAGCGCAGCACGCCGTCGGCCAGATCCAAGAAGTGCCCGAACGAGTTGCGCAGCACCAGGAGCGCGTCCTCGGGCGTGTCCTGCGAGAGCTGCTCTTGGATGAGCTTGCCGCGCGCCGCGTCCTCGGGGAGCACCGTCTCGAGGTAGCGAGAGAAGCGGTACTCCTGCTCCTTCTCCCCGAGCAAGCTGCGGGTGAGCTGCACCACCCGGTAGCTCGCGTCGCGCATCACCCGGAGCTGCGCTTGGAAGTCCTGCGCGACCGCGTTCTTGCTGCCGACCTGGCCGCCCGGGTGGTTGCGGGGGTTCCCGAAGCAGGCGACGCCCTTGAGGAGCATCTCGAGCTCGAAGAGCGACTCCTCCTTCCGATCCCAGGCGAGCGTCGCGTACCAGATGTCGCGAGCGCTCGCTTGATCCCGACGGAGCTCTCGGGTGTCTCGGAGGAGGTTCGCGTAGACGTCGCGGTCGTCGGGACGCGCCATGGGCGCGCCGAGGGTAGCCGACAAGCGCGGCGCTCGCCTCGGTCTTTCGATCTGCGCGGTCAGGGGAGCAGGCGCAGATCCTTGATGCCTTGCACCGTGCGCGCGGCCGTCTCGATCGCGACGAGGTGGCCCTCGGTGCCCTCGAGGGTGACCACCGCATCCTTCGCGCTCACCGACACCCCGTCCGCGACGTTCGCCTTCGCGAGCGCCGCCTTCACCTCGCGCACCAGCCACGGATCGGATCCGATCGGCGTGGGCCCCAGCTCCCGGTCCTTCGGTCCGTCACCGGTGAGCCCACCGAGGCCGACGGCGCCCGCCAGCACCGGTCCGCCGATGGCGTACGCGCCCGCGACCTTCGCCAGCTCGTCTTCGTCTCGCTTGCGTCCAGTCATGCCGCAGCATGGACCCGCAAGCGCACCGATGCCCGTTGCCGTGCGCCCTCTACCGTGCCAAGCACGCGGCCCTCTATGGCTACCGAGTCCCCGAACGCACACCTCCGCAACGTCTGCATCATCGCCCACGTCGATCACGGCAAGACCACCCTCGTCGACATGATGCTGCGCCAAACCGGCGTGTTCCGCGCGGGTCAGGAGCTCACCGACCGGGTGATGGACTCCGGCGACCTCGAGCGCGAGCGGGGCATCACGATCCTCGCCAAGCAGTGCTCGGTCCGCTGGCAGGGCACGAAGATCAACATCATCGACACCCCCGGCCACGCGGATTTCGGCGGCGAGGTCGAGCGCACGCTGCGCATGGCCGACGGCGCGATCCTCTTGGTGGACGCGGCCGAAGGGCCCCTGCCGCAGACCCGCTTCGTGCTCGGCAAGGCGCTCGAGCTCGGCATGTCGATCGTCCTCGTGGTGAACAAGATCGATCGCCCCGACGCGCGCCCGGACGAGGTGGTGAACGAGGCGTTCGACCTCTTCGTCGACCTCGGGGCGTCCGACGAGCAGGTCGACTTCCCCATCCTCTACGCCATCGGCAAGCAGGGCATCTGCAAGCGCGAGCTGAACGAGGAGGGCACCGATCTGACGCCGCTCTTCGAGACGATCGTCTCGCGGGTCAAGCCGCCGAAGGGTGACGCGGCCGCGCCGCTGAAGATCCTCGTGAACGACCTGCAGTACGACGACTACGTCGGGCGCTTGGCGATCGGCCGGGTGGTCGACGGGTCCGTCGCCGACGCGCAGCCGGTCATGCGCATGGGCGAGGCCGGTCCGGTCCGCGCCAAGGTCGGCAAGGTCTGGGGCTTCGAGTCCATGAACCGCGTGCAGGTGAACAAGGCCTCCGCCGGCGACATCGTCGCGATCAGCGGCATCGAGGAGATCACCATCGGCGACACGATCGCCGACGTGGAGAACCCGGTCGCGCTTCCTCGCATCCGGGTCGAAGAGCCCACCCTCAAGATCTCCTTCATGGTCAACGGCTCACCCTTCGCCGGCAAGGTCGGCAAGTGGGTGACCTCGCGGCAGATCCGCGAGCGCCTCGAGAAGGAAGCCATCCGCAACCTCGCGATGCGCTTCGAGCCGACCGACTCGCCCGACGTGTTCACGGTCTACGGACGCGGCGAGCTCATGATCTCGATCCTCCTCGAGACGATGCGTCGCGAGGGCTACGAGGTCGGCGTCGGGATGCCCGAGGTGATCATCAAGGAGATCGACGGGGTCAAGAGCGAGCCCATCGAGCGGGTGATCGCGGACGTGCCCGACTCGTTCGTCGGCGCGGTCACCACCAACCTCGGACAGCGCAAGGGCCAGATGGTGAAGATGGCCAACCTCGGCTTCGGCCGGGCGCGCATGGAGTTCCGGGTTCCGTCGCGCGGCCTCATCGGCTTCCGCTCGCAGTTCCTCACCCAGACCCGGGGCACGGGCCTGCTGAACACCATGTTCGACGGCTGGGAGCCCTGGAGCGGACCGATGCTCCGGCGCACCAACGGCGCGATGGTCGCCGACCGCACCGGCGAGTGCACCGAGTACGCGCTCGATCACCTCCAGCCCCGCGGCGTGCTCTTCGTCTCGCCCGGCGACGCGGTCTACGAGGGCATGATCGTCGGCGAGCACAACCGCGAGAACGATCTGGACGTGAACATCATCCGCGAGAAGAAGCTCTCGAACGTCCGCAGCAAGAACAAGGACGAGAACACGGTTCTGCAGCCCCCCAAGGTGGTCACGCTGGAGAACGGTCTCGAGTTCATCGATCGCGACGAGCTGATGGAGGTCACCCCGAACGCGATCCGCCTGCGCAAGCGGGTGCTGGATGGCGCGCGGCGTCCCCGACGCGACGACGAGCGCAAGGACTCGGCGTGAGAGACAGCGCCGGACGGCCTTGAAAAAGGCCGCCGGCCATGCGACCAAGGCCGCGACATGAAGAAGACGATCGACACCGGACTCAACGTCGCCGACAGCAAGCGCGCGCTCGATGGCGCCATGAACGCCTACAAGCAGCGCTTCGCGGAGTACGACCCCCGCTTCAGCTGGGTGAACGACACCAAGGGTGAGTTCGGCTTCAGCGCCAAGGGCATCTCGCTCAGCGGCACGCTCGAGGTTCGGGATCGCGCGATCGACGTGGACATGGAGGTCCCGTTCCTCTTCCGGATCTTCCAGGGCAAGGCCATCGACGTCATCCGCGAGCAGGTCGACCTCTGGGTCGCGAAGGTGAAGGCCGGCGAGGTCTGATCTCGCGATGACCTCGCGCGACGCCGACGATCGAACGGATCCCGGGTCGTTCGATCGCCTGCCCGACGTGCGCGATGGCCTGACCCGCATCGAGCGGGTGATCCTCTGGCAGCTCTCGCTGCTCGAGAAGGAGCGTCCCGGGCGCACCATCCCCACCGCGCAGCTCTACGGCCGCGTGGTCGAGCACGTCGATCTGAGCGTCCCGGAGTTTCAACGCGTCCTCGCTCGGCTGGTGAAGCCGAATGTCTGACGAAGCCACGGACGGCGCGCTCGAGCGCGAGACCAAGCGCCTCTACTCGCGCTACGCCGTCGAGCTGATCGAGGCGTTCGACCTCTGCCCCTACGCATCCCGCGCCCGCCTCGACGGCCGCACGGCCGAGGTGGTGATCGCGGGCGCGTCGCCCAGCGACGAGGACGTGCTCGCCGAGGTGCGCGCGCTCGGACGAGACGAGCGCGTCGAGGTCGCGTTCGCGATCTTTCCCACGCTCGCGATCGAGCGCCTCGCGCTGAACGTGTGGGTCGAGCGCCTCCGCCACGCCCACCAAGATGAGCCCGGCGGCCTGGTGATGACGATGGAGGGCTTTCATCCCGACGCGCCGCCCGATCTCAGCACCGCAGGGCGGCTCGTGCCGTTCTTGCGCCGCACGCCGCACCCGACGATTCAGCTCACCCGGCTGAGCGCGCTCGAGCGGGTGCGACGGAGCGCGCCGCACGGCACGGGCTTCGTCGATCTCGCGAGCATCGATCTGCGCGCCTTCCTCGCGCAGCCAGTGCCCGACTCCGTCTCGGAGCGCATCGCCGAGAACAACCGCGACAAGGTGATCGAGGTCGGCGTCGCCGCGCTCGAGGCGGTGGTCGACGACATCTTCCGCGACCGCGACGAGACGTTCGCGCGGCTCGCGTCGCGCCGCTGAAACACGCGCATTGCGCATGGGCACAGGGCGCTGTGACGCGCGCGGATCCGTCTGTCATGGTTGCCGGCTCCCGTGACCCTGCTCTGGTTCATCGTGCTGGTCGGCGTGCTCATCTTCGTGCACGAGCTGGGGCACTTCATCTGGGCCAAGGCGTTCGGAGTGAAGGTGCTGCGCTTCTCGCTCGGCTTCGGTCCGCGCATCGCGGGCTTCAAGCGAGGCGAGACCGAGTACCAGATCGCGCTGATCCCGCTGGGCGGCTACGTGCACATGCTCGGCGATCAGAAGGGCACCGATCCGGCGCGCAAGCCCGAGGACGAAGGGCGCGCGTTCCACGAGCAGGCGCTCTTCAAGCGCGCGATCATCCTGCTCGCCGGGCCGGCGATGAACCTGCTCTTGCCGCCCATCCTCTACTTCGTCGTGTTCATGGGCGAGACCGACTCGCTGCCGCCCGTCGTGGGTCGCGTGCTCCCCGACTACCCCGCCGACGGTGTGCTTGAGGCGGGCGATCGCATCGTCGCGATCGAGGGGCGCGACGTGCACGTGTGGGACGAGATCAGCGATCACATCGAGAACCGCGCGGGTCGCAGCACGGAGATCGTCGTCGAGCGCTGGGGCGAGCGCGTGGAGACGCGGGTCACGCCCGAGCGGGTGAGCGAGGCGCTGGTGGGTGATCACCGCCGCGAGGCCGTGCGGCTCGGGATCTCGCCTGCGGAGCCGCTCGCGGTGATCGGCGTGACGTCGCCCTCGAGCCCTGCCGCCGCGGGAGGCCTTCGCACCTTCGATCGGGTGGTCGCGTGCGCAGGCAGGCCGGTGGAGCGCTGGATCGATCTCGCCCATCTCTTGCGCAACAACGGCGGCTCGACCGTGCTCGTGACCTACCTTCGGCCCCGCTCGGTGGATGGCCCGCTCGGTGCGCTGCTCGAGCTCGCGCTCTACACGCCGCGCGTCGCGACGATCACCCCCGAGCCGGGCCCGGGCGACGGAGCGATGCGCGCGGGCATCGAGTCGTCCGAGCTCTACGTGCACCGGGTGCGCGCCGGATCGCCCGAGGCGAACGCGGGGCTGATGACGGGCGACCGACTGGTGTCGCTCGACGGCGTGGAGATCCGCTCGTTCGACGCGTTCCTGGAGGACGTCGCCGAGGGCGGCGAGACGGCGCGTGAGCTCCGCTTTCGACGCGGCGATCAGATCCTCACGCGGCGCCTGACCCTGGGGCACGCGCACGGCGAGACGGAATATGGCCTCGTCTACGATCACTGGGCCTCCGGCATCGAGCACTGGGCGCCGATCACGGTGCAGGAGTCCTCGCCCCACCCCGCGCCCTTCGGTCACGCGGTCGTCGCGGCGTTCGAGACGACGTACCTCGCGATGGAGGCGACGCTGCTCTCGGTGGTGCTGCTCTTCGACGGCAGCCTCACGTCGCGCGCCATCGGTGGGCCCGTGTCGATCGCCGAGGGCGCGGGCT
>CAYZQM010000066.1:24591-27116 GCA_964480175.1 uncultured Sandaracinaceae bacterium | reverse complement strand
TCGCAGCCGACGCTGCAGCCGAAGCGGGCTTCGACTCGTTCGTGCCCGACGCCTGCCTGGTGAACCGCTACGTGCCCGGCAGCCGCATGACGCTGCACCAAGATCGCAACGAGCGGGACTTCGGACATCCGATCGTCTCCGTCTCACTGGGCTTGAGCGCGACGTTTCTGTTCGGCGGCGCCACGCGACGGGATCGTCCGCGCCGGGTGCCGCTGCTGCACGGGGATGTCGTGGTGTGGGGCGGCGTCGATCGCCTGCGCTTCCACGGCATCGCGCCGCTCGCACCCGGCCATCATCCCCTGCTCGGCGCGCAGCGCATCAACTTGACGCTGCGCAAGGCAGGCTGAGGCGCTCGGTGCGTGCGAGGTGAGAACGTCAGCGAACGAAGCCAGGCTTCACGCGGTCTGGCAAGCGCTCGGTCACCCGCCGCAGCTTCGGGGTGATGTGGGTCTGGCAGAAGGGCAGGTCGGGGGCGTTGCGGTAGTAGCCGAGGTAGCGCGCCTCGTTGGGCACGAACGCGGCGAAGGGTAGGACCCGGGTGATGAGCGGACGATCGAAGTCCCCCTGGGCAGCCTCCATCGCGGCGCGGGCCGCCGCGGCCTGCGCGTCGGTGAACGTGTAGATCGCCGAGCGATAGCGATCCCGCAGCGCGTGCACGCTCGTGCTCGAGTGGGTGCATAGATGCACTCGCACGAGCGTGTCGAGGTCGATGATGCGCGCATCGAAGTGCGCGATGACGGCCTCGGACGGCTCTGCGTCATCGCCCACCGACGCGACCCAGCCTTGCTCGACACGCTCGACGCCGATCAGCGCTTCGAAGATCGCCTCCGTGCACCAGTGGCACCCGCCACCGAAACCGAGTCGCGTCAGCGTGCTCAACGGCAGTGATCCAGCACATCCCCGCGCCATCGTCACGTCGCGCCAGGACGTGGCCAAGGCGTCTTTGCAGGCGACGGGCCGTCGACCGCCCATCGGTGCGCTAGCCTCGCGGCGTGCAGTGCTCGAACGTCGCGCGCTCCACGTGCTTCTGGGGCCCGACGATCTCGCGATGCCGGACGCGGCTGCGCGAGCGAGCGCAGGGCGCGCTCGCGATGCCTCCCGATGCGGGTGCCCGCTTCGTACGGGCGATGGTGAACGTCGAGTGACCGCGCGCAGCGGACGCCATGCCCGTGGTACATCGGCCGCATGAACTGCCCTCGGTGTCGTGCGTCCTTGGTCGAAGGACTCGAGAGCTCGGTGGGCGGCGCGTACCGGAGCGGGACCAGCACCGAGAGCGGGTGCGTGCCCTGCGAGCTCGCGGTGTACACGCCGGCCGAGCTCGCGGAGCGCGCCGGGACCAGCCAGGTGGATCTGCGTCGCTCGCCGCTCTGCCGGGTGCGCGAGCCCATCGACGCACCCTGCGGCAACTGCGGAGGCGACGTGCGCGACGCGCTCCACCTCTCGTGGGAGGGGATCAAGGACGTGGTGATCGAGGTGTGCGGCGGCTGCCACTGCATCGCCATCGCTCGGCGGGACGGGGCGCGCTTGCAGCGCATGCTGCAAGCGGCCGAGCCGATGCATCGCTCCGGGTGAGTGCGGGCGCCGGCTGGACGGGGGTCGGGACATGTCATACGGTTCGTATGTCATGGGTGCGCCTGCACGAATCAATGCTCGGCTCGACGAGGAGCTCGGTGAGAAGGTCGAGGAGATCCGCCGGGCCACCAAGCAGACGACCACCGAGGTGCTGGTGACGGCGCTCGAGCAGTACCACGCGCGCGTGATGGACGAGGCCCGTGCGTACCCACTCTTTTCCGAGACGGGCTTCATCGGCTGCGCCGACGGGCCGCCGGATCTGGCGAGCGAGTACAAACGGCAAATCGACTACGGCGACAAGCACGGCGCCCCGAAGCGCGCTCCCAAGAAGTCGGCCGACAAGACGCGCAAGACCAAGTCGTGATGGTCATCGCGGACACGGGCTTCTTCGTCGCGCTCGCCAACGCCCGCGACCACTGGCACGAGCCTGCCAAGCGCGCGCTCGCGCAGCTGAAGCAGCCGCTCGTCACCACCTGGCCGGTGCTCACCGAGACCTGTCACCTGCTGCTGAAGCGTCTGGGCAGCGACGCCCAAGAGCGCTTCGTCGCGAGCGTCGCGGCGGGCGCGGTGCGTCCCTTCGAGCTCACCACCGCGCATCTGCCGCGCATCGATGCCTTGATGCGGCAGTACCGCTCGCTGCCGATGGACCTGGCCGACGCGTCGCTCGTGGTGCTCGCCGAGACGCTGGGACACGGCAACATCCTCTCCACCGACACCCGCGACTTCGGCGCCTACCGGTTCAAGAACCGCAAGCCCTTCAAGAACCTGTTGAAGGCCTGACCCGCATCGCACCGACTGGCGGACGCGCTACTCGAAGACGGCGCCCACCGAGAAGAGGTGGACGGACTGGTCGGGGCGCTCGACGTCGAGCTGGAGCTCGTAGCTGATCCCGATGGGGCCCAGCGAGAAGCCGACGCGCGCAGCAGGACGAACGTAGAAGAGATTCGTGTAGT
>CAYZQM010000066.1:0-24581 GCA_964480175.1 uncultured Sandaracinaceae bacterium | reverse complement strand
CCGCGCCGAGGTCGGTGACGACGATCGTGTAGTCGATCTCCGCGGGTCCCGGTGGCACCAGCGCGTAGCCGCCCACGGCGCCGACCTCGAAGCTGAGCGCGATGCGCGGGCCGTCCTCGGTGTACGCGGCGGTGCGGAGGCCGACGAACATGCCGGTCGCGACACCGAAGCCGGGGGGCGCGTCTTGCCGGGGATCGTCGCGGTGGAGCAGGAGATCGAGCCGCAGGTCGCCGCGCAACGTGAAGGTGTCGTCGAACGCGGTGGTGAAGCCCACGCCCAGGCCCACCGAGATGAGATCGCCGTGGCCCACCCCACGAGGTAGCCCTCGTCGAGGCCCAGGGTGATCCGACGCCGCGGCGCGCGCGGGGCCTCGGCCTCCAGCAGCCACGCTTCGATGTCGTCGACGTGCACCAGCGGCAGGAACGTCAAGTCGTCCCACGTCGGGTGCGCTACGCCGAGCAGGTGTCCCTCACGGTCGAGCACCGGTGAGCCTGCGCTCCCGAGCTCGAGATCGAAGCGAGCCGGATCGGTGTTCTCGATCGCGGTGCGGACGAGGCCGAACGGCGACTCGCCTTCGATCGGGTCGGGCGTCGCATAGGTGAAGTACGCGATGGGCGCGCCGCGCACCGGATCGACGAACGCGTCGGCCACCAGAGGTACGACCCTCGGCGGGAGCGCCGTCGCGAGCTCGAGGCGCGCGACGTCGAGGTCTTCGGAGATCTGCGACGCACGAACGTTCACCCGCTCGCCGTCCGCGATCACGTAGAGCGCGTCACGGCAACGCCCGCGCCCGGCGGTGGTGAGCACGTGGCTGCGATCGCCGTACGCGAAGCCCACGCCGGCGTCGTCGAGCACCGAGCCCAGGCAGTGCACCTCGACGAGGGAAGATGCGGCCCTGCGGAGCGCGGCCGCGTCCACCTCGTAGGGGTCGGCGTCGATCTGCGCGTGCGTGCGTGAGGGAACGATGAGCGCCACCAGCGCCGCGATCGAGAGGAGCGCGCGCATCTCAGCCTCCCACCGGCAGCGCGCCACACACCGCGAGCGCGCCGGCTTCGGGCACCGACAGATCGGCCATCTCGCAGCGCGCCTGCTCGCTCGCGTCGTCGTAGTCGCAGCGCTCGATCCGCGCGCAGTCGGCCGGCATCGGCGCATGGGTGGTCTCGAGCGCACGGAAGTGCCGTGCGGGGCCGCAGCCGCCGAGCAGGATCGCGAAAGCGAGCACGACGCGGCCGAGGCCAGGGTGAATCGAAGAGGGAGAAGGGAGCCAAGCGCGTTCCATGCGCGGGGAACGGCCGGCTCACGCGGGGCTTACACCCAGCCCGCGGTCTCTGGTTGGCGAAGGCTCACTCGCTCTTGGGCGCGCTCTTCTCGGGGGCCGGCGGGGTCCACGCGTGGCTCTCTGGCGTCAGGCTCGGGCGTGGCTTGGCCGCTTCTTCGCGGCTCTCGGTCGAGCCGATGAAGGGAAACGCCTGCTGCTTGAGGAAGCCCAGCGGGATGTAGTCGCCGACGACGCCGTAGCGCGAGGGCCACTTGCGATCCGCGGTGACCGCGGTGCCGAAGAGGTAGTCGAGGAACGCGTAGTGGGCCGCGTAGTTCTTGTCGATCGCCTCGGTGTCGCGCGAGTGGTGCCAGTGATGGAAGTTGGGGGTCACGATCACGTAGCGCAGCGGACCGAGGCGCACGTCCACGTTGCAGTGGTTGAAGACCGCTTGGAAGCCGACGATCACCACGTACGCGTCGATCACCCGCTGGGAGAAGCCGAGCACGAAGATCGGCGCGAGCACCAGGATGCGGGTGAGGATCAGCTCGAGGATGTGTTGCCGCGATCCCGCCAGCCAGTCCATCTCGGGCGCGCTGTGGTGCACCGCGTGGAAGCGCCAGAGAAACGGCACCTCGTGGTAGGCGCGGTGGGTCCAGTACTGGACCATGTCGGCGGCGAGGATCACCAAGAGCAGCTGCACCACGAAGGGCAGCGTCGCGATCACGTCGCGCACCGTGTCGCTCTGGGCCCAGCCGAACGCGCTGTGCACCACCCGGTTGGTGACCAGCAGCACGAAGCCGACGACGAGGTGGTTGAAGAAGAAGTGGGTGAGATCGTTCTGCCACTCCCGCCGGAACACCGGCTGCTCCTTGCGGAGCGGCATGAACTTCTCGAGGGCGACGAAGACGATGGTCGAGCCCAAGAGATCGAGGATGAAGAAGTCGAGCCCCAGATACGGCGTGCCGTCGGGGAAGTCCTCGATCGGGGTGTTGGGTCCGCCGATCAGGAGGTTGATCACCAAGAGCGCGCACGTGGTGAACGCCAGCCAGCGGGTGCGCCCGAGCACCGCGTTGGTGATCGCGATCGCGCCCGAGATCACCATCCCGCCGAACATGATGTAGCGGAGTGTGGTGACGTCGTAGATGTGCCGGAACTCGGGCGTCGAGAGGTACGCGGGGAAGTGGAAGCCGATCACCCCGAGCAGCGCGAGCCCCGCGAGGGAGACCGCGATGACGCCCGAGAGCATGCCCTTGCCGCGCTTGAGCTCGCCGTGCGACGCCGCCAGGCGCGCGACCTTCTTCGCGTCGTCGAGCGCCGACTCCTCGTCGGGGACGGTGGAAGGATCCGCTGCGTTCGGGTCGGATGACATCGGCCGCAGCGTACCGCAGGCGGGCGTTCACGACCTCTTCCAGACATGCTCGCGGGATGCATCGCGTCCCCTGGGGTCTGCTCGCGGCGTCGCTGGTGCTGCTGCCTGCGCTCGCGAGCGCGCAGGACGGCGACGACTTCGGCCCGGTGATCGGCATGGCCGATCCCGAAGGTCCGCGGCCGTCGCTCGGTCCGCGGCGGGGCGAGCGGGATCACGTCGCGGGTGAGGTCGTCACGGTGGAGCTCGTCGCGGGCGAGGTGCTCACCGTGGGGACGTGCGGGGTGCGCGGGGCGTTCGCGGTGGGCGACACCACGCTCGCGGTCGCCGACCCGGCCAATGGGCTGGTCGCGCGCAACGACGACGCTTGCAACAGCCTCGGCTCGCGGATCGTCGTCCGCGCTGCGGTGTCGGGCCCGCACACGATCACGCTCGCTTGCTACAGCGGCACGTCGTGCGGCGGCCGGGTGGTGTGGGCGGTGGGCGATCGCGAGGAGACGCCACCGATCGCGACGATCGACACCGGGCTGCAAGCCCGCGCGCTCGTCGGACTCGACGGGCACGGCGCCCTGCTCGACGGGTGGCTGCACGTGCTCTTCGACTCGGCGGGCGTGGTGCTCCGGCTCAGCGCGTCGCCCATCGGCGTCGGCGGCGGCAACCGCGGCGGCCTCTTCGGAGGCGCGGTGCGTCTCTACCTCGGCTTCGAGCTCGGTGTCCTCGAGCTGGGGATCGGAGGCGGGGTGGGCACGCTCTCGCAGCGACCCGAGGGGATCACCCAGCGCGAGGTGGGGATGTTCGCGCTGCGCACCCGCATCGGGCTGGCGAACGAGTTTCGCATCGAGGCCGAAGGCGCGATCGGCCTCTTCGGTGACGAGGAGGCGGACGGGCTCATCGACGTGCGGGTGACGTTGCCCATCGAGTCGGTCGAGATCACGGCGCGCGGTCTCTACGGCTTCAGCGGCGTGTGGCTCGGCGAGCTCGGCGTGGTGATCTGGCCCGAGGGCGACACCCGGCGCGGCGTGGGCATCGGCTTCGTCGCGGGGGGCGGCGCGCTCTTCTACCAGCCGGTGTGCCGCTTCGGGCTGGCGTGCCCCGCCGCGATGTACGCAGGACCTCACCTCGGCTTGGGAATCCACGTGCGCCCCTGATGTTCGTTCGACACACTTCGGAGTCGGAGCCGGGCCGGGCCGACACGGGGCAACCCGCAGACTCGGGGTCCACACGGAGGAGCGCACGATGACTCGCACCCACGAACGCATCGCGATGATCCAGAAGGCGCGCCTCGCCGCGCTGCTCACCTCGATCGGCATTCTGCCCACCGCGATCGCGTCGTGCGGTTTCAACCAGGACGACCCGCGCCTCGGCGACGAGGTCGTCTCGCTCAGCGAGCCCCCGCCCCCGATCCACGGCGGCACGCTCTTGATCACCCGCGACGGAGGCCACGCGGTGCTCGCCGATCCCGATCGGAGCCGGGTGCTCTCGGTCGATCTCGGCAGCCGCGAGGTGCGCACCCTCGCGCTCGAGCCCGGTCTCGAGCTGGGGCGCGTCGCAGAAGATGGCGCGGGCCACGTGTTCGTCGTCGCGCGGCGTGGCGGCGCGGTGATCGAGATCGATCCGGGATCGATGACCGAGCTCGAGCGCCACGAGGTGTGCGCTGCGCCTCGCGGTATCGCGTACGAGGAAGCCACCGACGCGATGCACGTCGCGTGCGCCGACGGGACGTTGGTCTCGCTCGTCGCGGGTGAAGAGGTGCGCCGCGTCTTCGTCGCCTCGGATCTGCGCGACGTCGCGGTGACCGATCGGGGGCTCTTGGTGAGCCGCTTTCGCAGCGCCGAGGCGCTGCTCGTGAACGCCGATGGCTCGCACGGCGACGTGCGCCGCCTCCCGAACGCCACGCTCGCGTCGCCCATGAGCCGCGAGCTCGAGCAGACCTACGAGCCCAACGCCGCGATCCGCTTGGTGAGCGGGACGAGCGGCTCGTTCGTGGTGCACCAGCGCGCCCGCATCGGCGTCGAGTCGGTCGCGCGCGAGGAGGCGCCCAGCACCTACAGCTACTCGAGCCGTCCGGTCTCCGACGGTGTGGTCACGTGGGCCGATCCCTGCGGCAACGCCGTGACCCACTCGGTGGTGAGCGCGGTCGCGAGCGATGGAACGGCGACCAACATCGGCATGCCCGTCTCGCGCGGCGTCACGCCGGTGGATCTCGCGGTGTCCGGCAGCGGCCGCCTCGCCGTGGCGTTCGCGGGCGATCCCGGCGGCCCCTACAGCGCGGGCCCGCAGGTGGTGGTCGCGACGGCGCGTGAGGCGGGGCGGAGCGGCGGGCGTGAAGACTGCCTCGCGGGCGACGTGCGCTCGGGCTTCCCAGGGCAGGTGATCTCGGTCGCGTTCGCGGGCGAGCGCCTCGTGGTGCACACCCGCTCGCCGTCGATGCTGATCATCGAAGGGCAGGACCCGATCGCGCTCGGTGGTGCGCCGGTGATCGACACGGGGCACGAGCTCTTCCACCTCGATCTCGGCGGGACGATCGCCTGCGCGAGCTGTCACCCCGGCGGCGCCGACGACGGTCACGTCTGGGCCTTCATGGCGACGAGCCCGACGCGCACCCAGTCGCTCGAGGGCGTCGTCGGTCGCGCCCCGTACCACCGCCGCGGCGACGTCGCGAGCTTCGCGCAGCTGATGCTCGCGCTCGAGCCGCAGATGGACGCGCCGCCCCTCGGCGTCGCGCGGACCGACGCGCTGGAGACGTGGCTGAGCTCGGTGCCGATCGCGCCGGCGGGCGCGAGCGCGCGACCCGAGCTGGTGCACGACGGAGGCTTGGTGTTCCAGCGCGAGGGCTGCGACAGCTGTCACGTCGGTGAGCTGGGCTCGGACCGCCGTCTTCACTCGGTCGACAGCGGTCGCCTGCTCACCGCGCCCCTGGCGGGCGTCGCCGCGCGGGGACCGTACCTGCACGACGGCAGCGCGCCGGATCTCGAGTCGGCGCTGTGGCTGCACGGCGCGGCCGTCGACATGAGCACGACCGAGCTCGACGCGCTTGTCGCCTACCTCGAGACCCGCTGAGGGCCCGCGTAAGGACAACCGCTGCATTCGGCCGCCGGGGAGCCCCGCAGTCGTCGTTGCTCGTCGGTCGCTTGCACCAGCAAACTCCCTTCTCGCGCCTAGACTGCGGGTCTCCGGCGCGCCCTCGGTGCTGACGCGGTTGTTCTCACGCGGGCCCTGAGCGTCGCGCGCTCTGGCGTCGGGCGTCAGTAGCCGCGCTTCTGCTTGGCCTCTTCGGCCTCGCGGATGTTGTCCTGCATCATGTCGGCCGGCGCGCCGAGCGACAGCGCGTGCCGGTAGTGCTGCAGGGCGCGGTCGAAGTCGCCCTTGAAGAAGTACGCCGCGCCGATCTGTCCGTGCGCGTCGCCGCCGCGGTGGGGGAAGCGCTGTGCGACGTCCTCGTAGGCCGCGATGGCTCCGTCGAAGTCGCGCGCGACGAGCTTCTTGGCGGCGGCGTTCACCGCGTCGGTCTCGGCCGACTGATGGGGGCCGAGCGCCGCCAACGCGGCCCCTTGCGCCGCCTGCATCTTGGCGAAGTCGGGGCTCTGGCCCGGCGCGAACTGGTACTGGCTCGCCGTCGGGGGCGCGCTCGCTGCGCTCGAACGCCGCACCAGCCAATAGATGCCGCCGCCGATCCCGGCGGCGATCGCGAACGAGAAGCCGACGCAGCAGCAGGGCCCGAGGACCTGACCGACCGCTTGTCCCGCGGCGTAGCCCGCTTCGTAGTCACTGGCTTGGAGGAGCAACATGGTGGCGCCAGGGTACGCGCGAGATCCCTCGATCCCCCCGGCCATCAGGCGACGCGTCAGCTGAGCAGCGACTCGAAGAGCGTCTTGCCGTCGGCGTTGCCCAGGATCGGCTCGGCGGCGCGCTCGGGGTGAGGCATCAGGCCCATCACGTTGCGGCTCGGCCCGTACACCCCGGCGATCTCGCTGCGCGAGCCGTTCACGGTGATCGCGTCGTCGATGGTGCCGTCGGGCCCGCAGTAGCGAAGCGCGATCCGTCCCTCGCCCTCGAGGCGATGAAACGTGTCGTCGTCGCACTGGTAGCGGCCCTCGGCGTGCGCGATCGGCAAGCGAAGCACGGTCCCCTGATCGAGCGACTTGGTGAAGCGGCCCTCGCCCTCGACCTTCACCCACACGTCGCGGCACTCGAAGCGCAGGTGCGCGTTGCGGGTGAGCGCGCCGGGCAACAGCCCCATCTCGGTGAGCACCTGAAAGCCGTTGCAGATGCCGAGCACCGGCCCGCCCTTCTTCGCGAACGCGTAGATCGCGTCGGCGATCGGTGAGAAGCGCGCGATCGCACCGCAGCGCAGGTAGTCGCCGTGCGCGAAGCCTCCGGGGAGGATCACGAAGTCGGCGTCGCCCAGCGAGGTCTCTTTGTGAAAGACCCAGCGCGCGTCCCAGCCCATCACGTCACGCGCGACGTGCAGCGCATCCCAGTCGGCGTTGGAACCCGGAAACGCGACGACGGCGACCTTCATGCGGCGCGAGGGTAGCAGGGCGCCGCGGGCGCGCCCTGGCCATCGAGCGCGGGGACCGATCGCCGCGACCGCCGCGTGTCACCGATTGAACATCGGTCAACAACCTGCTTGATGCGTCGCGTTATGGCGGCAAGCTCCATGAAATTGGAGGTTCTCATGCCCGTCCCCGCTGATCTCGCGCTCCACCTCATCGCTGCCATCGCCCTCGGCCTGGGCGCGGCGGCTTTCCTCGGCCAGGCCGTCGGGGGCGCGCTGGGATCGCTCTCCGCGTCCCGCCGCGGCTGAAGGTCGACCCCGCGCAGACCGTGTTGACGGCGCCCGGGGATCTTTGGTAACCAGGCTCCCCCATATGAGTGACCGCGACACCGCAGCCCTGCAGCGCGCCCAGTCCATCGCTGGCCAGCCGAGCTTCCTCGTGCTCTTCGGTGTCTGCGCCATCGTCGCAGTGGCCGGAGTCGTCAGCCTCTACACGTCGGGCCTCTGGGGCCTCGTCGTGTTCGGCGGCATCGCCGCGCTCGTGGCGATCTCGGTCGTCACCAAGCAAGGCGACAACATCATGATGGGCGTGGCCGGTGTGCTCGCGCTCATCTCCGGTGTGCTCGCGATCGGCGTGCTCGTCGTCGTGATGACCGGCTCCGCGTCGTCCGCGGCCGAGCGCTACGGCCGCACCACGCCCGCCGAGCCGGCCGGCGAAGGCCACTGAGCGAGCTTCTGGCAGCAGTCGCCTTCGAGGCTCCGGGCGCGCCGCCCGAGCGCCGACGGCCCGTGCTGATCGAGCGCTCGCGCATCGCGACGCGTGGAGACAGCCGTGGCTGAGGGCGATCGCAACGACGCGTCGTCCTCCGTGCCACGCGCGCAACAGAGCGCGCTCGACGTGCTCGATCTCGATCCGTCGTGCTCGCTCGCGGAGCTCGTGGAGGCGCTGTCGGAGATCGCGGCCGAGGGTGGGCCGCGCGCCGAGCTCGCGCGGCGCACGTTCGAGCGGATCACCGAGCGGCCGGAGGCGCACCTCGAGGAGCTGCTGCGTACGGTCCCGCGCCCCGATCGTCCGAGGGTGCCCGCGGCGCCCGCTGTCCTCGCGCCCGTCGGACCGGCGGACTTGCGGCGCTCGCTCGCCTCGCGCATGGGGCCCGAGGGCGACGACGAGCGTCGCTCGGCATCGAGCCAGGAGAAGCCTTGATGAGCTCGTTCATCGATCGCGCGGTCGGCATCGATCTCGGGACCACCCACTCGGAGATCGCGCTCCTCGATCCTTCCGAGCGCGAGCTCCTCATCTACGCCGATCGCTTCGGACGCAAGACGGTGCCCTCCGCCGTCGCGTGGGATCCGGCGACCGAGCGCTTCGTGGTCGGACGCGCCGCGCGCGCGATGCGCGGCAAGAAGCATCCGCCCATCGAGTCCGTGAAGCGCAAGATGGGCCAGGACGTGCGCATCGAGGTCGGCCCGCACGCGCTTCTGCCCGAGGAGGTCTCCAGCAAGATCCTCGAAGAGCTGGTGCGCTGCATGCGCGACGAGCTGGGCAAGCAGGCGCCCGAAGGGACCGAGGTGCGGATCACCCGGGCGGTGATCACCGTGCCCGCGTACTTCGACGGGCCGCAGGTCGAAGCGACGCGGAAGGCGGGCGAGCTCGCGGGGCTCGAGGTGATCGGCATCTTGCAGGAGCCGACGGCCGCGGCGCTCTACCACCAGTGGCTGCATGGTCGCGCGGGCGACGCCGACGCTTGGGGCGACGGCTACCGCCTGGTGTACGACCTCGGCGGCGGGACCTTCGACGTCAGCATCCTCCGGGCGATCGCGGGCGAGCACCGGGTCATCGCGATCGATGGCGACAACTACCTCGGCGGCGACGACTTCGATCGGCGCTTCGCCGAGCGCCTGCGCCTCCGCTTGGTCGAGCGAGGCTACGCGCTCGATCTCGATCCCGACACGCGCCCGGACGACGCGGCCAGGCGCATGCGCCTGGTGCAGCTCGCGCAGGAGGCGAAGGAGGCGCTCTCGAGCAGCGAGGTGGTGCACCTCTCGCGCGAGGCGTACTTCACCGATCAGCGAGGCGAGAGCATCGACGTCGATCTCGAGGTCGCGCGCAGCGAGCACGAGGCGTCGATCGCCGATCTCGTGGAGGCGACGCTGGCGCGGTGCGAGCTCGCGCTCTCGCGCGCGAAGGAGAGCGCGGGCATCGACGTCGCGGATCTCGATCGCGTGCTCTTGGTCGGCGGCTCGACCCGCGTGCCGCTCGTCGAGCGTCGGGTGAACGAGGCGATCGCCCAGCGCACGGCGAGCCAGCGGCCACCGCTCGCGCACGAGGTGGACACGTCGGTCGCGCTCGGCGCAGCGCTCTATGCGGCGAGCCTCGGTGGCCTCGCGATCGGCGACGAGCGCGCGGAGATCGCGTTCCGCTCGCCGCTGGTGACGCGCACGGACTCGGTGAAGCTGATCTTCAGCGCGCCGCGTCGCCCCGACGGAGCGACCTCGATCGCGATCGAGACCGAAGAGGGCGCCGAGCTCTCGCGGGTATCGCTGGGCGCCGAGTCCCTGACGTGTACGGTGCAGCCCTTCGCGGAGGGCGCGCGCGCCGCGACCGTCCAGCTCGCCTTCTGCGATGCGAGCGATGGCGTGCTGCATCGCCTGCCGGTCCAGCTGTGGCGTGTCGAGCCTGGTGAGCTCGGTCAGCGTCCCGGACCCCTCAGCCGCGCGGCGGTGATGGCCAAGGACTTGTCGGTCGAGGTGCTCCGCGCGGGACGCCGAGAGCGCAAGGTGCTGGTCCCGCGCGGCGCGAGCCTGCCGACCGAGATCGAGGCAGAGCTCTACACGGGCGATCGCACGGGCGCGGTGGTGCTGCGCCTCTGCTCGGGCCTCTTGCCGGTGCAGACGCTCGCGCTGGAGATCCCGACCGACGTGCCGCTCGGCAGCCCGGTGCAGCTCTCGCTTCGGGTCGCCGAGTCGATGGCGCTCGACGTCACCGCGAAGGTGGTCGGCCGCGAGCTCGTCTGCGGCATCGAGGACCGCCGCACCAGCGGGACGCCCGATCGCGAGCACGTCGAGGCGCTGCTGAGCAGCGGCGAGCGGCTGCGCGAAGGGCTCTGGGGACACCGCCGCACGCTCTTCGGGTGGACCTTCGATCCGCTCGCCTCGGGACTGCGCGAGGCGGCGAGCAACGATCCGGATCGCACCCGCGCGCTGGTCTCGCAGCTGGAGCAGCTGCTCGAAGCGTCGGGGCTCGCCGAGGAGGGCGCGCTCAGTCCGCCGTGGGAGCACTTCGAGGGCACGCTGGACGCGGTGCGGCGCGTGGCGTTCCGAGGCAGCGACGTGCTCGGACAGAGCGCGTCGAGCTGGGCCGCGCGGCTGGACGAGATGACCCAGCGAGGCCGCGACGCGCAGCGCGCCCACGACGAGGCCGCGTGGCGCGCCGTGACCAACGAGGCGCAGGCGCTGCACGAGACGCTGGCGACGCAGGCCCACTCGGTGATGGACGTGAACGATCCGCTCTACGTGCGAGCGCGCTGGATGTCGACGAAGCGGCACGCCGAGACGGTGGTGCGCCGCATCACCTCGCTGGTGCTCTCGAGCACCCCCGAGCTGCGCGCGCTGCAAGCGGCCGAGCGCGATCGGATCACGTCGCAGCTGGAGAGCGGGTGCTTGGTCCCGCTCGATGCGCTCGATCCCGAGGGGGATCCGGTCGAGGTGAGGCGGCGGCTCGGCACGATCGGCGCGCTGCTCGATCGCCTCGACGAGGCGCTCGATCGCCTCCCGTCGATCGGTCTGGTCACCGACCAAAAGCGCTGAGCGAGCGCGAACGATCGGTCGCGGTCCGTGAACGTGAACCGAACGCTCGCGCGCTCTCAATCTCTCAGGATGCGGCCGAGCACCCGCCAGCCCGCTTGGTGGGCCACGGCCATCGCGCGCTCGGCTGCTGCGGACGCCTCTTCGTCACGCCCGATCGCCAGCTCCGTGCGGGTGAGCAGCTCGAGGCAGGCGGCCAGCTCGAGCGGTCGCCGCAGCGCCTCGAGCCGGGTGGCGGCGCGCTCGATCGCCATCGCGTAGGCGGCGTCGGGGTAGTTCAGCGCTGCGATCGCGCTCTGGATCGCGCCGCCGAGCAGCTGCGCGGCCTCGAGCTTGCGGCGTCGCGCGCCTTCGACGGCGGTGTGGGCCCGCGAGCCGGCCTCCGCGTCGGCGCGCACCCGCAGCGCAGCGAGCGCCGCCCGCAGCGAGAGCGCGACCGCGTCGCTCTCGAGGCGCGCGTGGCTCGCGACCTCGATCGCCTCGCAGAAGCGATCGAGCGCGCCTGCGTGATCGCCGCTCGCTTCGCGCTCGGCGCCCATCGCGGCGAGCGAGTCGGCCCGCACCTGCGCATCACCGTGCCGCGCCGCGAGCGCCAGCACCCGCGCCGCCGAGCTGCGGGCGTCGTCCAGCGCGCCGAGGCGCGCCTCGATGTCTGCGCGGAGCGCGAGCGCGCGCCCCTCTTGCAGCGTGTCACCCATCGCCCCGAACCCTTGGGCGGCGCGCTCGAGCGCACCACGCGCGGGCTCGAGCTCGCCCGCGCCGATGTGCGCTCGCGCCTCGAGCAGCGCGAGCCGCGAGGGCCAGGGCTCGCGCGCGTCGCTCGCGGCGCGCGCTCCGCCGAGCAGCGCGAGCGCGCCGTGCGGATCGTCGCGGTCGAGCACCATCCGGCCCTCGGCGAAGAGCAAGCACGCGGCGTCGTCGGGGTCGCCCGCGGCGAGGCTCTTGCGGAGCTCCGCCACGAGCTCGCTGGCGAGCGCAGGCTCGTAGGCGGTCAGCGCGAGGTCGAGCCCGCGCAGGGCGAGCGGCACCAAGCGCTCGTGATCGGTGTCGAGGCCGTCTTCGGCGAGGATCCGCACCGCGGTGAGGCAGTGCTCGGCGGCCTCGCGAAAATGAGCCGCGGTGTTGCCCGCGCGCTCGGCCGCGTCGGCGGCGGCCCGCAGGTAGTCGGGCGCCCTCCGTCGATCCGCACCGCGCGCGGCGTGGTAGGCGAGCTGCGCGGCGCGGATGTCGCCCGGGGCTCGCTCGAGCGCGCCGAGGATGCGGTCGTGCAAGCGGCCACGCTCGTCGGGGTCGAGCGTCGCGAGCACGGCGCGCGCCGCGTACCCCGAGGCCGGCGCGACCCAGCGCGGCAGGTCGCGCTCGTCGTTGCCCCCCCAGCGCCCCAGCGGGTAGTGCAGCGATGGATCCGGCGCCGCGGCGCGCGCGGGTGGCCTGCGCGAGTCGGGCCGCCGCTTGTCGCTCGTGGTCTCGGGGCTCGTCTCGATCACCAGGCGGCGCGCGACGAGCCGCGCCATGCGGGCACTCCCCGTGTCACCGACCAGGCCCTCGATCGCCATCAAGAGCTCGAGCGAGAGCGGGCCACCGAACGCGGCGGTGGTGACGAGGAGCGCGCGCTCGAGCACGTCGAGCCCCTCGAACGCGGCCTCGAGCGGGCGCTGGATCGACGCGGGGGGCGGCCCGGTGCGGATGAGGTTCCCGTCTGCGTCCCGGCCTTCCAGCACCGCCGGTCCGATCCACGCCGGCAGGCCGCCCGTCTCTTCGAACACTGCGGTGCAGAGCGCGATCGGCGCCTCGCGCGCTCCGAGGAACATCGCCGTGAGGCGCGCGGTCGCCTCGAGCGTGAGCGGCGCGACGCGGGTCGGCGTGCCGCCGAGCGCAGGCACGATGTGCCCGGGTCGCGCGGTGGCGATGAAGAGCGTGCGGCTGCCGCGGAGGCTCTGGGTGAGGATCGGCAAGATCTGGCGGCTCTCGTCGTCGCACCACTGCAGGTCTTCGAGCTCGACGACGAGCGATCGATCGTGGGCCAGCGCCATCAGCGCTTTGCGCACCGCGACCGCGAGCGCGATGCCCCGGGGTCTTCCTTCGCGAGACAGCGCGCCGCCCTCGGGCGGCAGCGGGTAGTGCAGGCCGCAGAGCTCGCCGAGCATGCGGACCTCGTGCACGTCGAGGCCGAGCACCCGGAGGCGCTCGATCTTGGCGAAGCGCTGGTGCGGCGTGTCCTCGCCCTCGGTGCCCGCCAGGTCGGCGACGAGATCGCGGATGAGCGCGTAGGGCTCGTCGTGCTCGCCCTCGTCGGCGCGGGCGCACACGAACGCGAAGTCGGTCGGCGCCGCGATGGCGCGCAGCTCGGCCAGCAAACGCGACTTGCCCACGCCCGCTTCGCCCAAGAGCCGAAGCACGCCGCCGCGCCCCTCGCTCGCAGCGACGAGGTGCTCGGTGAGCTGGCGCAGCTCGTCGCGCCGGCCGACCAAGGGCAGGCGACGCAGCTCGCGCTGCGCGCGCTCGTGGCGACCTCGGAACGCCTCGACCTCGACGCTCTCTCCGTCGAGCCGAAGCCGGAACGCGCTCTCGACCTCCGCCGCGAGGCTCGCCGGCATGCGCACCTCGCCGGGGGTCGCGTGGCCGAGCAGCGCGCGCGCGCGCTCGATGACCGGCTCGTCGGGCTCGAGCACCACGCCGTCCATCACCTTGCCCTCGGCGTCGAGCACGCAGATGCGCGGCGTGGGGGAGGGCGACGCCTCGTGGCGGGCGCGCTGGCGGAACTCCATCGCGGCGCGCACGGCCTGGAGCGCGGGGCGCTCGACGCCCGCCGCGTAGCCGAACGCGGCGACGCGCAGATCGTCCATCACCCGGAACATCTGTCCGTCGCAGCGCTGGGTCGCCGCGACGAAGGCCGTCTCGTCGACGTCGCGCGCGTCCGCGAAGGCGAACGCGACCGTTCGCGACTCGACGCGTGCGCGTCGCGACATCGGGAACGCGGCCGTGCGGTCGGCGGCCTGATCGGTGTCGCTCGTGGCGAGCGGCTCGCTCATCGCCGTCGCGTCCTGGTAGGCGCGCAGCATCAGATCGACGCGCAGCTTGTTCGGCGCGAGCGCTTCCTCCGGCGGGAACATCCGCGCCATCGCCTCGGCGAGATCGGGCTCGCCCACCAGCTCACCCCGCCGGAAGAGCCAGCTGGCGAGCTCGCGGTAGAGCTCGTTCGCGCTCGCGTAGCGGTCCTCGCGATCGAGCGCGAGGCACTTGAGGATCATCGGGTGGAAGTCGGGATCGACGCCCGCGGGGCCGAGCGGCGGGACCTGCGCGCGCCGAACGAGCGAGAGCGTCTCTTGCGACGTCTTGCCGCGGAAGAGGCGCGTGCCCGTGAGCAGCTCGTAGAGCACGACGCCGGTCGCGAACACGTCGCTCCGCCGATCGAGCGGCTCCCCCCGCGCTTGCTCCGGCGACATGTACGCGTACTTGCCGCGGAGCACCTTGGGATCCTCGCCGCGGCCCAGACCCGCCTCGTCGGCGCGCGCGATGCCGAAGTCGGCGACCTTCACCTCGCCCTCGTAACCGAGCAGCACGTTCTGCGGAGAGATGTCGCGATGCACGATCTGCATCGGGCGTCCGTCTTCGCCGCGGCGGCTGTGCGCGTGCTCCAGCGCCTTGGCGACCTCGCTCATGATCCAGATGCGCAGCGGGAGCGACAGGCCGTCGCCCGCGCGGAACGTCATGGTCTGGCCCAGGTCTTTGCCGTGGACGTACTCCATCGCGATGTAGTGCGCGCCGCCGTCTTCACCGAGCTCGAAGACCTGCGCGATGTTGGGATGCGAGAGGCGCGAGGAGATCTTCGCCTCGCGGACGAGCAGATCCGCGAAGCCCGGCTTGGCCATCAGCGATGGGAGCACCCGCTTGATGACGACGGTCTTCTCGAAGCCTGCGGCGCCCTTGGCGCGCGCCTTCCAGACCTCGGCCATGCCCCCCTCGCCGATGCGCTCGAGGAGCTCGTAGTCGCCGAGGACCAAGGGAAGACGCGGCACTGGGCCGGGACGGTACCAGATCGGCGCGCCTCGTAAGTGCGTGCGTCGGCCTTGCGGCGAGCGTGATGTTCTTCAGCGTCGCGGGCGCTGGGGGACGGCCCACGCGAAGGCGACGCTGCGTCCGTCGAGGCACGCGATCAGATAGCCGCAGGGGCCCGAGGCGATCACGACTCCGTCGGGGCCATCGCAGGTGATGGGCGCGTCGCGGGCGCCGCCGACGAAGCCTTCGCCCGCGCCGTGGAAGAGCACGCGCCTTCCATCCGAGGCCGCCAGACCGTAGCCGCTGCGATGGCCCGTCGGCGGCGTCGTCGTGAGCGCGATGGAGCGCTCGGGCGTGAAGTCGAAGGGCGACGAGAAGCCGGCGCCGCCGCCACCATCGTCGAAGAAGCGCCGGAGCACGACGCGCTCTTCGCCGTCGAGCGAGAGGCTCCACCCTGCGAGCACCCAGTCGCCGAGGGCGTCGTCGTCGCTGAAGCCGAACGCGACGCGGCCGACGAAGAACTCATCCACGCCGGACAGCACGACGCCGCCGGGTGGGGTGAGCGCGCCTCCGTCGCGATCGAAGCGCTCGACGAGCGCCGTGTCGACCGACTCGCGTCGCAGCGCATGCACCTCTCGGGTGGCGGGATCGGTGTCGAGCGCCACGAACGCCGCGGGCCCCACGGCGCGCCACGTCTCCATCGGCGCCTCGTCGCGCAGGGCTCCGATGAAGACGCCGCCCGCGCTGTCCTCGCCCGCGATCACCACGTCGCGCCCATTCCACGCGGGCGCCGCCAGGCGAACGAACGGCGCGCCTTCGGTGTGGGTGTGCCGGAAGCGCGCGGTGCTGACGCGCTCGCCCTCGTAGACCATCAGGCTCTCGGGGCCGTCGTCGGCCAGCGCCGCGAGCCGAACGACGCCGTCGTCCACGCTCATCTCGAGCGAGTGACCGTTCGCGAACGCGAGCTCGTCGATCGGCTCCAGCGCGGCGCTCAGCTCGAAGAGCAGGCTGGGTACGCTGCGATCCGCGGAGCCCACGGCGAGGAAGAGGCGCTCGCCATCGCCTGCGAGCGCGATCTCCCGAGGGAGCATGCGGCGCGGCAAGGGCAGGCGCCCCGCGGCCATCAAGTCGAAGCCGATCGCGCCCGAGACGGGGCAGCTCACCGGACCCGCGTCGCGGCCTGCGTCGCGCACCGGTCCCGCATCGAGCACCGGTCCCGCGTCGCGCAACGGCCCCCCGTCCCTGCGAGGGCCCGCGTCGTCTGGGGGCTCGAGCACCAACCCCGAGCGCGCTCCGCACGCGGACGTCAGGCAGGCAGCGAGCACGAGGAGGAAGGGTCGACCCATCGCGCGCGATGGTGCGCGATCGGGCAGCGCCGATCCACGCCCATCGCTCGGCTCAGCCGTCTTCGGGGGCGGGCTCCGGGCCGCGTGCGGCGTCGGTGCCCGGGTAGTAGCCGCTCGAGATCTTCGGGCCTTCGGGGCGCGCGTGGCTGCCGCCCAGCGCGTACGCCGCGACCGCGCTCGAGAGCTCGCTCGCTGGCACGGCGCGCGGGGTGAATGCCTCGCCGGGCTTCGGCGAGGACGCGATGTGCAGGGTCCGCGTCGGGAACGCGAAGTCGACGCCGAGCGACTCGGCCAGGCGCAGGATCTCGAGGTAGATGAGGTGCCGCTGCCGCAGCTCGTCGGACCACGAGCTCACCTCGAGGAAGTAGTAGACGAGCACCTCGAGCCCGCTGTCCGCGAACGCCGCGAAGTGGACCTCGAACGCGGACTTCTGGACCTTGGGGTTGGCGTGCAGGATCGCGCGGATCCCGTCGCAGAACGCCTCCATCTGCTCGGAGGTCGTCGAGTAGAGGATGCCGAGGCGGAAGGTGTCGCGCCGCGCGTCGCGTCGTCCGTAGTTGTCGACCACCGCGTCGGCGACCTTGGAGTTGGGGACGCTGACCAACGAGCGATAGAACGTGCGCACCCGGGTGGAGCGCATCCCGACCTCCTCGACGACGCCCTCGACTCCGTCGACCTTGATCCAGTCGCCGACCTGAAACGGACGATCGGCGAAGATCGAGAGGCTCCCGAAGAGGTTGGCGACGGTGTCGCGCGCGGCGAGCGAGAACGCCAAGCCGCCGAGCGACGCACCCGCGATCAGCGAGCCGACGTCGACCTCCATGTTCTGCAGGACGAAGATCAGCCCCAGCACGACGGTCACCACCTTCGCCGACTTGCGGACCAGGGGGACGGCTTGATCGTCGAGCTTCGTCTCCGTCTCGGCGGCGCGCTTGGCCCAGCCGTCGCACGCGGCGTCGACGAGGCGGTAGACGATGAGCACGCCCGAGACCGCGGCGGCTACGCGCAGGCCGAAGAAGAGGACCTGGTTCGCGCCGACCCCGAAGCGAAAGAGCGGCAGCGCCCAGCTCACCAAGAGCACCAGCCCCAGCGTGCCCACCGGGCTCGCCGCGCGCCGGATCAGATCCGGCTCGATGTGGAAGCGCTGGTTCGCCAAGAGGCGCGCGCCTTGGCCTGCGAGCAGATGCACCACGACGGCGCGCAGCAGGTAGCCGACGACGAGCAGCGTCGCGAACGCGAGGACCTGCCACCACATCAGCCCCATCACGCGGTAGCGGAGGAACGCGGGGCCGCGATCGATCCAGTCGTCGACGTCGAGCGCGAAGGTCGCGGCGTGCAGCTCGGGGATCGCGCGCACGGTGTCGCGCGAGACCAGCCACTCGTCACCCACCCGCTCGAGCGAGAGCGCGCCGAACGAGTTCGGGAAGGGGGTGTACGTGCGCGCGGCGTCCTCGAGCTCGGGGTCGTCGGGGACGTCGCTCATCTCGACGAAGAACCCACGCGCGTCGAGCACGTCCTTGAGGTGCGACGCGAGCCGAGCGCGCTCCGGGCGCCCGTGGTTGCCGTCGCGCCAGTCGAAGCAGCGGGTCGCCGCGTTCGGGTGCGGATCGCCGTCTTGCAGGTTGGCGAGCCAGGTCGAGAGCGCGCGGCGCGGGGTCGAGCAGTCGGTCTGCCCCGGGGCGATCGTCTGGGCCGCGGCGGGCGCCGTGAACGCGATGAGCGCGAGGAGAACGAGCGAGTGAAAGGAGAAGCGCACGGCGGCACCTTCTGCGAGCGAGCTCGCGGGCAGCGGAAAGAAAATGGGCACACCACGGCAGGCGACCGCTCGAGCCGAGGAGGCGTGCGGCGCCCCAGAGGACGACCGCGGAGCGTGCTGACGCGCTGCGGTGATCTCGCGTGTAGGGCGAGATGTCAACCCACGCTGCCACCAGGCGCGCGAGCTCGTGCTGGCCAGCGACGGTCGTTCGGGCGATCCTCGCGGAGCGTGTCGCCGATCGCGAAAGGCTCGATCCTCTTCGACCGCTTCGTCGTGGAGCGGGAGCTGGGTCGAGGCGGCATGGGCGCCGTGTACCTCGCGCACGACGCGGCGCGTGGTGAGGACGTCGCGCTCAAGATCATGCTCTCCGAGATGGAAGGGCAGGATCGCTTCGTCCGCGAGAGCCAGACGCTCGCGTCGCTGGGTCACCCGGGCATCGTGCGCTACGTGGCGCACGGCACCGCACCGCACGGCGCCGCGTGGCTCGCGATGGAGCACCTCGTTGGGCAGTCGCTCTCGGAGCGCCTTCGCCTCGGCCCGCTGCCGGTCGCAGAGGCGGTGCACATCGCGCGCTCCGCCGCCGAGGCGCTGGGGGCCGCGCACGCTGCGGGCGTCATCCACCGCGACATGAAGCCGGGCAACCTCTTCCTCTTGCCCGACGGTGATCGGGACGTGCGGGTGAAGGTCCTCGACTTCGGCATCGCGCGGACGGCGCGTGCCGAGATGCGCTCGCTGACGACCACCGGCACCGTGCTCGGCACGCCGTACTACATGGCGCCCGAGCAGGCGCGGGGCATGCGCGGCATCGACGCGCGCGCCGACGTGTGGTCGCTCGGCGCGGTGCTCTACGAGATGCTGACCGGCAGGCGTCCCTTCGAGCACGAGAGCGTCGTCGCCGTGCTCGCAGCGGTGCTGCTCGAAGAGCCCCCGCCCATCGCGGATCTCAGGCCGGAGGTCGGCGACGCGCTCTCCGCGATCGTCGCCGCGTGCCTGGACAAGTCCCCCGATCGACGCGCCAGCGACGGCGCCGAGCTCGCGCGCGCGCTCGCGGCCATCGATCTCCGCGCGCGAAGCGCACCGTCGGTCGGGCCGACGCTCGGGCTCACCGAGCGCGAGCAGCGCGTGGTGTTCGTGGTGCTCGCGCTGCACGCCGCGAGCGGCAGCGACGCGACCGTGAGCGACGCCGGCTGGTCGTCGTCGGGCGCCGCGCTCCGTCCCGAGGGCGAGCTGCGCGCGGTCGCCGAGTCGATCGGAGCGCGGGTCGAGGTGCTGGGCGACGGCGCGCTCCTGGTGATCGTCCCCGAGGACGGCGCGCCCAGCGATCAAGCCGCGCGCGCGGCCCTCCTCGCGCTCGCGATGCACGCGGCGGTGCCGACCGCGGCGCTGGTCGTCGGCGCCGGACGCGCAGAGCTCGGTCTGCGCCTGCCCGTCGGCGACGTGGTGCAGCGCGCCGCCGAGCTCGCCGAGCACGCCCGGGCCGACGCCGAGAGCCGGGTGCGGGTGGACGACGTCGCCGCGAGCTTCCTGGGCGCGCGCTTCACGCTCGCGGTCGATGCGCTGGGGCAGCTCTTGATCGGGGCAGCGCCCGAGGGCGACAGCGCGCAGGTGCTGCGCGCACGGGCGCCGATGATCGGCCGCGAGCGCGAGCTCCGTACGCTCACCGATCTGGCCGACGAGTGCGTGGACGAGCCCATCGCGCGCGTCGCGTCGCTCACCGGGCCCGCGGGGTCGGGCAAGTCGCGCCTGCTCGCGGAGCTCGAGGTGTTCTTGCGCGAGCGCGGGATCGAGGTGTTCCCCCTGCGCGGCGAGCCGCTCAAGCGCGACTCCCCGCACGCGATCGCAGCGCTCTTGGTCCGCGCTGCGGCCGGCATCGAAGACGGAGAGCCCTTGCCGTCGCGCCAGCGCAAGCTGCGCGCGCTGGTCGAGCGCACGGTCGCGCCGGCCGAGGTCGATCGCACCACGGCGTTCCTCGGGGAGATCGCGCGCACGCCGATCGCGGATGCCGACGCCGACGCAGCGCTCCGCGCCGCGCGGGGCGATGCCTTCTTGCGTGGCGATCTCGTCGAGCGCGCCTTCGGCACCTGGCTCGCGAGCGCTTGCGCCGATCACCCGGTCGCGGTGCTGCTCGACGATCTTCCCTTCGTCGACGCGGCGAGCATCACGCTCTTCGATCGGGTGCTCGACGTCGTGGCGGATCACCCGCTGCTGCTGGTGCTCGCGTCGCGCCCCGACGACGCCGCGGTCGAGGTGCTCGAAGATCACGAGCCGGTCCCCGTGCGGCTCGCGCGGCTCTCGAGCAAGAGCAGCCGGATCTTGATGCAGGCGCTGGCGCCCGGCGCCGAGGCGGAGCTCGTCGAGCGCATCGCCCAACGCGCCGAGGGCAACCCGCTCTTCCTCGAGGAGATGGCCAAGGCGCTCACCCGGGGCGACAAGATCGAGGCGCTCCCGACGAGCGTACTCGCGGTGGTCGAAGACCGCCTCACCGAGCTGCCACCCGGCGCGCGGAGGGTGCTGCGCGCGCTCTCGATCGTCGGCGCGGGCGCGAAGTCCGACGCGCTCGCTGCGTTGCTCGCGCCCATCGGCGCGGGCGAGCTCGAGGACTGGCTCGGGGTGCTCGAGCGACGCGAGCTGCTCGTGCGCGAGCGCGCGCAAGGCGACGCCCCGAGCTGGTCGTTTCGACAGCCGCTGGTGCGCGACGCGGCGTACGCGATGCTCACGCCCGCCGATCGCAAGCTGGGCCATCGCCTCGCCGCCGAGCTCGCGGCCGAGGAGCCGGACGCCGATCCCGCCGTCGTCGCACTGCACTTCGATCGGGCGGAGGAGGGCGAGCGCGCAGCGGCGTTCTACGCCGAGGCCGCCCAGGCGGCGCTCGGCGCCCATGACTTGTCGGGCGCGCTCGCGCGGGCGCAGCGGGGCTTGGCTCTCTGCGCGCCGGAGCTGAAGGCGCGCTTGATGGGGCAGATCGCGCTCGCCCATCGCTGGCGGGGCGAGTACGTCGAAGCCCTCGACGCGGGGCTCGCAGCGCTGCGCGCCCACTCGATCGGAAGCGCGCAGTGGCTCGAGGTGGCGAGCACCGTGCTGAGCGCGGCGAGCCAGCTCCGCCGCATCGACGACGTGAGGCCGCTGATCGAGTCCCTGATGCAGCTCGAGGTGGACGACGCTCGCCGCACCGCGCAGGTCGCCCTCGTGTGCCGCGCCGGCAGCGCGCTCTTGGCGCTCGGTGACTCCGCGGGCGCGCAGCGGGCGCTCGCGCGGGCGGAGGCGATCGAGGTGGGTGCGCAGAGCGAGCCGCTGTCCATCGCGTGGCGCGCGGTGCTGACGGCGTCGCTGTCCCTGCGCGCAGGCGACGTGGGCGGCTTCGCGCTCGGCACGGCGCGGGCCGTCGAGGCGTACGAGGCCGCGGGCGACGCGCGCGACGCGGTCAACCAGCGGGTGCGGCTGGGCAACGCGTGGACCTCGCTCGGGCGTCCGGAGCGCGCGGAGCCGGTGCTTCGCGCTGCGGTCGAGGACGCTGCGCGGATGGGCCTGCGCCTCATCGAAGGTTACGCCCACCAGAACCTGGGCCACGCGCTCGCGGCGCTCGGCAACGAAGGGGCTGCGCGCCAGGCGCTGGACGCTGCGGTAGCGATCGCGGAGAGCCTGGGCGATGGCGCGCTCGAGGCGGGCGCGCGCCTCTACTCGGCGGAGCTCCTGCGGACGCTCGGGGATCCGACGTCGCTCGCGCGGGCCGAGCGCGAGGCGCATCGCGCGCGCGAGCTGGTCGCTGCGATCCCCGGCTTCTGCGCGGTCGCGACGGCGCACCACGCGCTCGCGCTCTTGGCCGTCGGCGCGCTCGACGAAGCCCGCGCAGCGAGCACCGACGCCCTCGCTGCGCTGGAGGCGGCGCCCGAGGCGTTCGAGGAAGGCGAAGCCAGCATCCGTCGCGCGCGCATCGAGGTCGCGCGGGCGCAGGGCGACGAGGACGAGGCGCGGTCGCTGGCGACGCGGGCCTGGGCACGCATCGAGCAACGGGCGGCGAAGATCGGAGATCCCGAGCTGCGCGAGAGCTTCGTGTCCGCCGTGCCGGATCACCGCCGGATCCGCGCCTCGATGGGATGAGCGAGCTCGCTCGTCGCGCCCGCGCGGTGCTCGCGCCCGAAGGTGCCGCCATCGATCTGGCGGCGCTGCGCATCACCATCGCGTTGGTGCTGCTCTCGAGCGGCAGCGTCGCGAGCGCCGAGCGCTGGGCGGCGCTGCCCGAGGCTGCGCGCACCGCGCCGTACGGGATCGCATGGCTCCTGCCTCACCTCGCGATCGATCCCGCCACCGTGCATCTTCTGCGCTGGGTGTTTCAGATCGCGTGCGTCATGGGCGCGCTGGGGCTCTTCGCTCGCGCGAGCTTCGTCGTCATCAGCCTCGCGGCGTCGTACTTGCTGCTCATCCCCCAGCTCGGCGGGGCCGTCTTTCACGATCACCACGTGCTGTGGCTCGCGGTGGTCCTCGCCGCGAGCCCGTGCGGCGACGCGCTCTCGCTCGATGCGTGGCGCGCTCGACGAAGCGGGATCGAGCCGCCGACCACGGGACGCGCGCACGGTGCCGCGGTGCGGGCTGCGTGGTTGATCATCGGGCTCGTGTTCCTCTTTCCCGGGATCCACAAGCTCCACACCTCGGGGCTCGCCTGGGCGTTCAGCGACAACCTGCGCAACCAGATGTGGTGGAAGTGGGCGCAGGATCCCGCGCTCCTGCCGTCGATCCGGATCGACCGTCATCCGCTGCTCTGTGAGGCGCTCGCGGCGCTCACGATCCTCTTCGAGCTCACGTTCTTGCCGCTCGTCTTTCACCCGCGCACCCGCGCGCTCGCGGTGATCTCCGCGCTGCTCTTCCACGCGGGCGCAGAGCTCTTCATGGGGATCCAGTTCTCGGTGCTGTGGGCTTGCTATCCGATGTTCGTCCCGTGGCGCGCGCTGCTCGAGCGGCTCGGCGCGCGGTTGCCGGCGCCGCGGGATCAGCCCGTGCGCTCGCTGCGCCCGCTGCTCGCGGTCTCGGCGCCGCTCTTGGCGGGCATCGTCGCCTTCGGTATCGCGGGGCAGATGCAGGCCTATCCGTTCGCTTGCTATCCGACCTTCGAGTGGATGGCGGAGGACCACATGCCCGCGCTGATCGTCGAGCTCGAGGACGACGCGGGCGCGCGCCGCCCCCTCGATCGCGATCACTTCCAAGAGGTAGGCCCTCGGGGCTGGGCGCTGTCGTGGCGGCTGATCGGGGTGTACGGCGCGTTCGATCCCGCCGCGCTCGAGGCTTGGTGGCGTGACGTGGCGATGCGCGAGCCGCTCGCGAGCGAGCTCGACGGATCCGTCGCGGTGCACTTCGTACGCGCGTCGATCTCGGTCGATCCCGGTCGCGACGGCGAGGTGCTCGAGCGCCGCGAGCTGCTGCGGCTTCCGGTCGAGTGATCAGAGCGCGGGGTGGATGCCGCGCTCGCGGAGCGGCTTCAGCACCTTCGCCTCCATCGAGCGCCGGGCGAGGGCCAGATACGCCTCCGACTGCATCCAGCCGAGCGCGTGCACGCTGCTGTCGGCGGCGCGCGGGCGGCGCTCGATGTCGGCCCACAGCGTGTGGATGCCAGCGATGGCCTGGCGCGCGGTGCCGGCCAAGTGATCGCGATCCGCGTCGCTCAGCTTGTCGTCGGCCCAGTCCAAGAACGCCCAGCCGAACGCGCCGTGCGCCGCCTCGTCCTTCACGATCCGTCCGAGCACCGCGCGGGGCAGCGGGTGGATCGACGCCTTCCACGTGCCGTGCAGCATCGGGATCGAGAGCGCCTCGCCGACGCAGAAATTGAACACCACGAGCTCGGCCGCGCGCAGCAGCGGCGCCAGCGCGGGGTTCGCGTGGACGATCATGTTGTCGGGGTCGTGCACGATCTCGGTCCCGCCTCCGAGCTCCATCGCGAGGCGCGCGCAGAGCTCGACGTGCACCATCTCGTCCAGCGGAAAGCGGCTCGCGACCGCGATCAGATCGAGCGGCGCGCGGCACTCGATGAGGCAGCGCAGGGTCTCCGCGCACGCCGCGCCGGTGCGGTGCTCTTGGAACGCGGCGCCGGTCCAGCTGCGGCGCGCGGCGATCACGAGCGGCTCGGGGTGCTCCTTCGGATCGAGCGTGCCCCAGGGCATCGCCTCCACTTCGGGGCGGAGCTTGCGGTAGCGCTTCTCCCAGCTTCCTCCGAGGAGCTCGAGCTCGAAGAGCTCGCCGACGGTGCGCGGCGTGGCCTCGGTCATCCGCGCCTACTCTTTGGTGCCGTTCTCGCCGGCGTCGTCCTGCTCTTCGCCCGCGTCGTCTTCGGGCTCCGGGACGTCGGTGCCCGTGTCGGGCGGAGCGACCAGGTTGCCGCTGCTGAGGCAGCCGCCGATCGTGAGGGTCGCGAGGCCGAGCGTCGCGAGGAGGAGCTTTCGGGGTTCGTATTTCTTCGGCACGTCGTCAGCTCCCTCGCGCGGCGCCACCGGAGGTCGGGGGCGGCGGCGGCATGAGGTTGCCCGGCGGCGGCGGCGGCGGATCTTCCGGCGGCGGGGGAGGCG
>CAYZQM010000065.1:13798-27195 GCA_964480175.1 uncultured Sandaracinaceae bacterium | reverse complement strand
CCTTAGGGCCCTCAGGGAAGCCGCCTTTCCTGGAGAGGGGTCGCGTGCGTACCATCTCGGGCATGCGCGCTGTGATCCTCGGTGGGCTCTCGTTGTGGATGGTCGCTGGCTGCGGAGGCGACGCGAGCGAGGACGCCGGGCCCGACGACGCCTTCGCCAGCATGGACACGCCAGCGCGCAGCGACGCGCCGCTCGATGCCGGCCCCGGCGTGCTCGCGAGCTCGATCACGCAATACGGGATCACGTGGACCTTCGATCGCGAGGTGCCGACGGGCACGTTCATCACCGGCGACCCCTGGGTCGTCGGTCCGGTCACGATCGTCGACATCAGCCCGAGCCCGAGCGCGGGGCGCAACGGCTCGGTGGTCAACCCCACCGGCGGCCACCAGGGCTACGACGATCGAGGCGGCGAGTACGACGACAGCGAGAACATCTCGCTGCCGTACGTGCTGATGCCGGATCAATCGCTGGTCTCGAGCATCAGCAAGCCCGAGGGCGTGGAGGTGCGCAACGTCGGGTGCCTCCGCGCGCAGGCGGTGCTCACCGCGCTCGCCGCGCCCGCGCTGCCCACGGCGTTTCGCCCCGCGTACGCCGGGACCTACAAGCGCATCTTCGATGCGAGCGAGCTGCGAATGTCGCTCTTGCCGAACCTGCCGCCGCCCGACACCGCGCCATCGATCGCCGACTTGAACGCGATGCTCGATCGCCCCCGCATCGATCACCTGAGCTCGTGGACCATCCAAGACAGCTGCGCGGAGGAGAACTGGAACAACGGCGAGGGTGCACACGCCTGCTACGGCCGCGAGGTCGCCACGGTGATCAGCGACGCCGCGCTCGCGGTGCTCCTCGACGTCTCTTTGGCGGACGAGCCCGATCGCGACGAGCTGGTGCGCGCGCTGGTGCAGCACGGCATCGACAACTACGGCGTGCTGCGCGCCGGTGGACGCTGGCATGCCGACGGGGGTCACCACAACGCGCGCAAGTTCCCCGTCGTGTTCGCGGCGCGCATGCTGGACGACTGCGACATGCTCGCGGTCGGCCGCGCCTACGCAGGCGACTTCGGCGAGGACGGTCACACCTACGTGGGCGCCGAGGGCACCGCGCTCTTCGGCTCGGACTGCGGGGGAGGGCGAGGCACGTACTTCGAGGACGGCTGCACCGGCGGTGGCGCGCGCGACTGCCGCGATCCCGAGGGGCTGCGCGACGCGTGCCCCGACTACCGCGACTGCTGCACCAGCGCGTACTGGGTCGGCGAGGCGCTCGCGACGCGCCTCTTGGACGCGACGGACATCTGGGACCACGACCCCTTCTTCGACTACGTCGATCGCTGGATGGCGGGCGAGGTGAGCGGCGAGCCCGAGACGTCGAGCGCGTTCGTGAGCGCGATGTGGTCCGCGCACAGGGAAGCGCTCCCGAGCGACCTTCCGCCGCCGCGTACCTGCGACTGACCCAACGTGGCGCACCGCGGGCGGGCCGTGGCAAGACCTTCACGGTCGTGACGCGGGGCTGCGGCGCAGCGCCCCGATCGCGGCGGCGTGCTCGCTCCAGCGCGTTGGCACTCCCGTTGCGAAGGGGGCATGAGGATGGGAGCAACGGGAGGGGGACACCTCTCGCACTCGGAGTCTCGCGCATGCGCACCACGCTTCTCGTCCTCGCCCTCATCCCGCTCGCCGGATGCAATCCCCTCGCGGGCCTCGAGGGCGACTGGTCACGCGGCGAGCTCGGCCGCACCCGCTGGCAGATCGCCGATGGCCTCTGCCCTGGCCTCGGCGGCGGCTGCAGCCTGGATGTGCCCTTGGCCGTCGGCGCGGACACCGTGCTGGTGGTCGAGGGCGCCGAGGAGGCGACGTTCGATCCCGAGGTGACGGGCGCGCTCTCGTCGAGCAGCGCGACGCGCGACGAAGAGGATGGGGACTGGAGGGTGTCCGTGGCCGCGGCCACCCCGGGCACGGGCGTCGTCGAGTTCACCGTCGGCAGCGAGGTCCTCGATCGCGCGAGCGTCGAGGTCCGGCGCGCCACCCGCCTCGAGTGCGGCATCCTCTCGCCCAGCACGGACGTCTCGTGGGACATGCCCGAGCTGTCGCCCACCAACACGCTCGCCCTCGCCTTCGTGGAAGAGGGTGAGTCATCGGGGCAGCTGGTGTGCCGCGCGTCCGACGCCGCGGGACCGCTGCTCAGCGTCGACGCGATCGTGTGGGAGGTGATCGAGGGGGGCGACATCTTGCAGCTTCAGGGCACCGGCCTCTTCGGTGGCCCGATGCGCGGCGCTCGGCTCCGCTACGACACCGTCGGCTCGGGCCCCGCGCGCATCCGCGTCACGCTCGGTGAGGTGACCCAGGAGCTCGCGGTCACCGTCGAGTGCCCGATCGCCGGCTGCGAGTGACGCATCGCTGCCGCACCCGACGAGATGCTCGCGCAGCGCGCCATCCACGCGCATGCTCGCTTCGTGATCGAGGCGGACTTCATCGTCCTGAACGAGTGGGTCATGCCCGCGATCGTGCTCGGTGTCGGTGAGCGGATCTGGGACGCGGCGGACCGTCCGTGGCTCACCAGGTTTCAGCATCAGTACATGGGGAACATCTGCATGCAGCAGGACCTCTCCGGGCTCGTGCTGCCGCTTCGCGACCGCCCAAATGCGGCGGCGCTCGTGGCCGACCTCGTCGTATTGAGCTGCGATAGCCCAGAGGACGCGGCTATTCGCGCGCGTCCCGATCTCGAGCCCCTTCATCTTTGCGGCGGGCCGTACCGACCCGAGCAGATCGAGGTGCTCGACCGCGTGCTCGCGAAGGGCCCGCCACTCCCGAAGGTGATCGCTGCCTCCGAGGCGCTGGTCGAGCTGGATGCGAGCGACCCGCTGCGCTTCTTCGAGGGCTGGTCCGTTCTCTCGGCGGAACTACCGCGTTCGGTGCACGCCGCGGATCCGCTGGCGCCCGCAACGGTGATGGGCCCGGTCGACCTTCACGAGGACCAGCGTTTGGACGATCGCCTCCTTGAGGCCACGCGCGAGCTGGTGGGCCCCGGCAAGCCGCTCCGCGCGTTCCTGGTCTGGTGGAACAGCGACTGACGGCTGCCATGGCCGAGGTGGGTGTAGCCCTCCCCAAGGGTAGAGATGCATCACGAGCTCCTCACGCTCCTCCTCGCCCTCGATGGGGTTCAGCAGCCGCTGCGCTACCATCCCGAAGGCGACGCCCTCTTTCACTCGCTGCAGGTCTTCGACCTCGCCTACGCCGACACCGATGATCCCGAGCTCTGGGCCGCGGCCCTCTTTCACGACGTGGGGAAGGCGTGCACGGCCGAAGGCGAGTCGCACGACGCCGTGGGCGCCGAGCTGCTCGAGGGGCTCGTCTCCGAGCGCGTCTGTTGGCTGGTGCGCCACCACCTCGATCTGCTCCGCGATCCCCGCCGCACCATGCGCCGCTACGCGAACACCCCCGAGCTCCGCGATCTGATCCTCCTTCGTCGCTGGGATCTCAGCGGTCGCAGCCCCCACGCCATCACCTCCACCCCCCAGCACGCCATGCACGTCGTCATGCAACACCATGAAAGGAGCAGCTGAGCCGCAGCCGGAGCAGCTCGAGCGCGCGGTCCGCCGCGCCGTCGAAGAGGCCCTGACCGAGAAGCAGCGCGAGGCCGTCGAGCTCTTCTTCTTCGAGGGCCTGAGCTAGTCCGAGATCGCCCGTCGCTGCGGCGTCTCGCAGCAGGTCATCCAGCGGCGCCTCTACGGCGCGCCGCGTGGCGGCGCGGTGGTGGGCGGTGCGCTGGCCAAGCTGCGGATCGCGCTCGCGTCGCTCTCGCCCACGGTGCGCGAGTGAGACCGCCCTCGCGACTGCGGACCGCCATCGCCGAGCTCGCCGCCCAGCTGATGCTCGAGGAGGGCATCAAGCAGTACCTGCCCGCCAAGCGCCTCGCGGCCAAGCGCCTCGTGGGGCAAGGCCGCTCTGGCAGCGCGTGCCGTCTGCGCGAGCTTCCGAGCAACGGCGAGATCAAGGAAGCGCTCCGCGAGCGCGTCCTCGAGATCGAGGGGGAGGCCCAGACCGAGCGCCTCTTCGCGATGAGGATCGTCGCGATCGAGGCGATGGCGCCGCTCGATCGGTTCTCTCCGCGCCTCATCGGATCCGTCGCGACGGGCCACGTGCGCGAGGGGAGCGACATCGATCTGCACGTCTTCGCCCACGACGAGCACGAGGTCATCGCCGCGATCACGCGCCTGGGCTGGACGCACGAGGTGCATCGGGTCTCGCTCCGCAAGGGCAACGCGATCATGGACTTCACCCACGTGCTCGTCGCCGATCTGTTCCCCATCGAGCTGACGATCTACGAGCCGATGGCGATTCGGCATCGACCCAAGAGCAGCACCGACGGCAAGCCGATCACCCGCCTCAGCGAGAGCGCCGTGCGCAGCCTCTGCGAACGCGAGCACCCCGCGCTCTGGGAGCGCTACGTGCGCGACGGATCGTTCCCCGATCTCGAAGACCTCCTCCAGCCCGACGCGCCGGCGCAATGAACAGGAGCTCTGCGGTCAGGCGGGTGAGGCGTCAGCCGAAGGTCATGACGATGCGTTGGACCAGCGCGCCCTCGAGCACGTAGCGCCCCGCGTCTCCGCAGCGGTCTTGCCACCAGTCGATCTCGTCGGAGAGCTCGCCGATGCGCGAGACGCCGTGCATCCGCGACAGCCGCGCGATCACCGGGTCGCGCTGCAGTTCTGTGAGGTCCCACTTCGTCTCGGCGCGGGGCAAGATCAGGGGCGGGAGCTCGGGCCAGCGCTCATCGTCACCGTCGCCGCCGACCGTCCATTGCGCCGAGCTCGCTCCTTGAAGGAACTCGTCGACGCTCATCGTTCCGTCGTCCTCGGGCGTCGCGCTGAGCACCTGGATGCGCCTCGGTGCTTGGTAGCTTCCGTCGCGCAGGACCTCGGTCCACTGCTCGCGCTCGTCGCGCACCCGCATGAAGTCGAGTCCGGGGGGCGCGTGCGCAGCCAGCGCGGCGATCACCTCGCGGGTGAAGCCATCGGAGACCACGCCCGCGCCCCGGCAGGGGGTGCAGCGGACGCCAGAGACGAGCCCCGTGCCGCCACACGCGGCGCAATCCAAGTAGTCGTCGAACGCGCCCATGTGGAGCGGCTGCAGCACCAAACCCATCGAATACCTCTCATCCCTCGTGGCCGAAGAGCCGGCGCCCCTTTCGTGTCACGACGCGCGCCGTCTCGCGGGGACACTTCACGACAACCTCGGCGCCGAACGCGCCAGCCGTCGCTCAGCGACGAATGAGGCCCTCTCCATCGCGCCGCAGGTGTGGGGCCCGAGCGGCGAGCGCCGCGATGAACGCCTCGCGATCGCGCGGCGAGATGTTGGGGCCCAGCCTGCTGCCCGCATCGACGTGCAGCCGATCGAGCGAGAGCGCTGGGCTCGAGAGCGGGTTTCGGGTGCGGCGCACCGCGCGGATGTCGGGATACGGGACGTGGGCGCGCATCAGTCCGAACCGAATCGTGAGACCGCGATCCCCCAGCTCGTAATAGAGCGGGAACAAGAGACCTCCGTAGATCGCGGCGATGAGCGCCACGGGCGCGAGCGCCGCGAGCCACGGCGCCCCGCCGATCACGCTGGTGACGGCGACGCCCAGCGTCACCAGCGGAAGCGCGATCAGGATCGCGCCGAGCCACGCATCGACCTTGGAAGAGAAACGCACGGTCTTCATCGCACACGTCCTTTCGAGTCGAGGTGTGCAACGCCGCGGCGAGCGCGCTGTTCCGCGGCATCGAGCGCGGGGCGACCGCGCGGTCTGCGAGCTGCGCTTCCATTCGTGCCGCGATGGCCGGAGACTGCGGGTATGTCGACGGAGTCCACGGGCGCGAGTACCTGGGAGCGCGTCGGGCTGCGGCTCGCGTCGGCGTTCGCGGTCACGGTGGGCCTCATCATCGCGGTCGTGGTGATCGCGCTCGGCGGCACCGTCGTCCACGGCTGGCTCGATCCCGGGGCTTCCGTCGGACAGGGCGAAGGCATCGCCGCGATGCTGTGCATGCTGCTCGCGCCCATCGTCGGGATCGTCACCGCGATCCACCTGCGCATCGGCCTCGTGATCGCCGCGCTCTATCTCTGCGCGGTGCTCGCGCTCTTCACCGCCGCCGCCCTCGGCTTCTGACCGCGCAGCGCGCAGGCGTCCCGGGAGCGCGCACCATCGAACACGCCGCGCGCTGATCCGCGGGCGCATCGACATTCTGCGCGGCGGACCCTCGGGTGCCTGAGAAGGGCGTTGCGCCACGATGAGAGGTCGCAAGCAGCGGATACGCGTGGGCCGCGGTGCCTCAACGCTCGCAGTAGGTGCCACCGCGGTCCGCGCAGACCCCTCGGTAGCCGACCGCGAGCTCCGGCCCCACACAGTGCATGCTTCCGTCGCCGAAGAGTCCGACGGGCCCATAGCAACATGCGGTGTGATCGCACCGGCCGGGCAGGCGGGTGTCATCGTCGCCATCGCAGAGCTCCGCGAGGTCGGCCGCCGACGACGCCGAGTACACCTCGTCGCAGTAGTCGGGACTCGTACACGTGTAGGTCGAGACGAGCTCACAGGGGTCGGCGGGCGCGTCCGGCGAGCCGCCACCCCCACCATCACATCCCGCAACACCCAGCGCGATCAGCAACCATCCCATGTTTTGCATGGACGCCTGGTATCCCCGTAGCCGGGCGCGCGTCAACCTTCTCGAAGATTCGGTCGATGTGATCGGGCCGTCACCGCTCGGGCTCACCCGGCACCTCCGCCGCTGCCAGCGCTGACTCCCGGTCGCCGACCAGCTAACCCCAGAGCTCAGCTCGGTCGATCCGACCGAGCGAGCGGCGGGGTTACCGTGTGGGGGAGGCTCAGTCCGAATTCACTTCGGACTGAGGGGGTTCGGCAAGACGAACCCCGGAAAAGAGGAACACCAGCGGCTCAACACAGTTGAGCCGTGGGGTTAGATCCGCGACGTGACGCGCGCGCCCATTCGCATCGTGATCCTCGGGGCCTCAGGGACGGGCAAGACGACGCTCGCTCGTGCGCTCGGGGCGCGTTTGTCGGTTCCTGCCTTCGACTCGGACGACTACCACCATGCGCCGACCGATCCGCCGTATGTCCACCCTCGCAGTCCGGAGGAGCGCTGTCGCTTGCTCGAGCGGGACCTCTCTCCGCTGCCGAGCTGGACGCTCTCCGGAGGAGCGATCGCCTGGACGCCGAAGCCGGCGATCGATCCGACGATGCTGGTGTTTCTCTCGCTCCCGCCGCCGCTGCGCATCGAGCGGCTGTTGGTACGCGAGCGCGCGCGCTTCGGCGATCGGCTTCTCCCCGGGGGCGACATGGAAGACGAGCACCGCGAGTTCATGGCGTGGACCCGGGGCTACGACGACGGCAGCAGCGAGGGCATCAACACGCGCCCGATCCACGAGGCCTTGCTTCGAGACACGCGCTGCGCGGTCGTGCGGATCGTAGGGCCGGTGTCGATCGACGAGGCGGTCGAGCGGGTGCTCGAGGTCTGCTGAGGCGCGATCATCACGCGGTGCGCGCGGACGGGACCTGCTCGATCAGCGAAGCGAGCCGACGTGCGCGGCTACGAGCCGACACGAACACGGCGAGGGCGTACGCGAACCAACCCACCAGCGCGAGCGAGGCGATGCCCGTTGCGATCGAGACGGTGCCGTCGGACGCCTGAGCGCCGAAGTAGCCGCAGGGCACGCCCAAGACGACCGCGAGCCCGAGCGCGACGAGCATCTTGAAGCGGACGGTCTCGACGTGCTCCGCGTCACACACCGGGTGTTGTCGATTGCACTTCGGGCACTCGAGCGTCGCCTGGGCCCCCCCGTGAAAGCCACCGTGGTCGAGCACGCGGAGGTCCCGGACGGTGAGCGGGGCTCCGCACGGCGCCGGGCAACACAGTCGATCGAATGGAAGGCTCGTCATGGGCGCTGGTACGGCCGCCGTAGCAGACCGTTTCCGGTCCGCGTGCTCGATGGTTGAGCGCTATGCGGCTTCGGCGTCGTCCCTGTGCTGGGCCAGGTACGCGACGGCGAAGAGCGCGCCGAAGACGAGGGTGACCACCCATGCGCGCGGATGGGCGCTCGGATCGATCAGCGGCGGGAGCGCGCCGCGGATCACCGTGCTCGGGTGCAGCACCGCGTCCCAGCTGTTCAGCCGCGCGAAGCGGCCGAGGTAGATGCCGTAGCCGCTGGCCATCGTGGCCAGCGCGAGCGCGACGAACGTGAGCTTCTTGCCGACCAGCGCGATGATCGTTCGCCGGGCCTCGCGCAGCGCGGCGACGCCGAGCATCACACCCGCCAAGCCTGCGGTGCCGAGCATCGCGGCGTCGAACCAGAGCGGCGCTTCGGGGCGCGCGCGCAGGTGGATCAGATCGGTCATCACGTACGGCGCGTTCGGCAGAAAGAGCAGCCAGCCGCCCAGCAGCAAGAGCGCGGTGAGGGTGCGACCGTCGCGGTGCGCGCGCCCGGCGAGCACGGCCAGCCCGAGCGGGATCGCGGCGAGCGTGAGGTTGAAGAGCAGAAAGCCGAACAGACGGCTGCCGCTCCACCACCAGCGCGCGGCGACGAGCGCGCCGGTGAAGAGCACCGGCAAGACGATGCGAGCGTGGCTTCGGAGCTGCTGGCTGAGCCAGGGGAGGGCGCGCGACATGGGCGGGCGAACGGGAGGGCACCGGCGCCGCATTCCCGCTCGGGGTGGGCCGGGCGAGCGCGGGGGTGAGCAGGAGAAAAACCGGGGTGAGTGGTGGGGACCGATCAGCGTGCGTGCTCGCTCTTGGTCGGGAACGCGCGGGCGAGGTGATCGTGACGCTGCCCAATCGCGTTCACGTTCACGTTCACGACCACGACCACGACCACGTACGACCACGTTCACGATCGACCCGCTGCTGCCGCTGCAGCCTCCGGACCGGGTTAGGGCCCGCGTAAGAATACTGCTGCATTCGGCCGCGCGGGAGCCCCGCATTCGTCGTTGCTCGTCGGTCGCTTGCGGCCAGCAAACTCCCTCCTCGCGCCTAGACTGCGGGGCTCCGGCGCGCCCTCGGTGCTGACGCAGTTATTCTTACGCGGGCCCTTACTTGCGGGGATCGAAGGTGCTCACCTTCGCGAGCTCCTCGTAGAGCTTGCGTTCTTCTTCGCTCGGCTCGCTGGGCACTGCGATCTCGATCGCGACGTAGAGGTCGCTCTTGGTGCCGCTCGCCTGCGGGTAGCCTCGCTCCTTGAGGCGGATCTTGCGGCCCGTGGAGCTGCCGGCGGGGATCTTCAGCTGCACCGTGCCATCGAGGGTGTGCACTTCCGCCTTGGTGCCGAGCACGGCCTCCGGCGGCGAGATCTTCAGCGTCGTGATCACGTCGTCGCCGTCGAAGCGGAAGCGCTCGTCGGCGACCAGCTTCACCTCGAGGAAGAGATCGCCCGCGGGCCCTCCCATCAGGCCTGGGCTGCCTCGACCCTGCAGGCGGATCTTCTGGCCGTCGCGCACCCCGGCCGGGATCTTGAGGTTGATGTGCGAGGTGCCTTGGCCCTCGGTGGTGATCCCGAGCTCGCGCGCGCCGCCCTTGTAGCCGTCCTCGATGCCGAGGTGGAACACGCTCTCGATGTCGCTGCCGCGCTGCGGTCCGCGGCGAGCGCGACCTCCGAAGCCGCCGCCCATGCCGCCCATCCCACCGAAGGGGTTGGCCTGTCCGCCGAACGGGTTGCCCGCGTGCTGACCCGCAAAGAACTGCTCGAAGAGCGAGCTCAAGTCGTTGGGATCCACGCCTTGCGCGCCCGCGCCGCCGAAGTCGTAGCGGAAGCGCTCAGCGCCGGGCGGCGGTTGGCGCCCCTCCGAGATCGCCTTCCACGCGCTGCCGTACTGGTCGTAGAGCTTGCGCTTCTTCTCGTCCTTGAGGACCTCGTGCGCTTCCTTGGCCTCCTTGAAGCGCTCCTCCGCCTTGGGGTCGTCCTTGTTGACGTCGGGGTGGTACTTGCGCGCGAGCTTGCGGAAGGCCTTCTGGATCTCGCCTTCACTGGCGTCGCGCTTGACGCCCAGAATCTCGTAGTAGTCCTTGTAGCTCACGTCGTGGATTCCCTCTGAGGGACGCCGCTCGAGGCGGCGCGGGCGCGGAAGGTGAACACCGATCGCGTCACGTCAACGCTCGGACTCCGTCTCGGGGCTCGCCTCGAGCGGGGGAGGCTCGACCGGAGGCGGCTCGGCGTAGTCCTCGCTCGCTTCGTCCGTGCCCTCGATGCGCACGGGCCCGCTGCCCTCGGCGCCCGCGCTGTACGACGGCGATGCGCTCTCGTCGCCGTCGTCCGGCGCGTCGCCGCCGCACCCGTGCATGCAGCCGGAGAGCGAGACGCACGAGATCAAGAGCACGACGCGCATGGCCCGATCCTCTTAGCGCATGCGCTGGCGCAGGGCTCCGACGAACGCGTCGGCCTCGGCGAGGGGCAGGTTGCCCACCCGCACCCGGCGTCCTCGCTCGGCGGCGAGCTCGACCGACACGCGCCCGCGCTGCGCAGGCACCACGACGTCGAGGACGAGCTCGCGCAGCGCGCCCGCCAGCAGCACGCCGGCGCCCAGCGCCGCGAGCTGGAAGTCGCCGCCGCGCACCCCATCGAAGATCCAGATGCCGCCGACCAGCACCCCGATCCCGAGCGCGATCGCGCCGGCGTAGAGGTGAAGCCGCGGATAGCGCACCTCGCGCGCCACGCTGCGCACCCCGGAGAAGCTGAACGCGCTCTTGGTCTGCCTCAGGATCCGCCCGAACGCCCGGGTGCGCTCCTCGAGCTCGATGCCTGCATCCACGATGCGCAGATCGACCTCGCGCCGTGCGCCGACGAGCGCGAGCAGACCGCGCAGGGCCCAGCCCAGCAGCGCGACGCCGGTGATCAGCGAGAGCGCGCGCCAGACGCTCTTGGTGCGAGGGCGCTCGAGCAGCCCCTTCACTTCCTTCGCTTCGCCCGGCGCGCTCTTGCCCGGGGCGAGCGAGGCGGCCAGCGCCGCGGTCGCGGGATCGAGCGAGCGGGTCTGGCGGACGTCGCTCAGCGCGCGCGCGGCGCTCGGCTCGCCGTCCGACCAGCTCGCGAGGGCGGACAGGCGCGCGGCGTTGCGGGCGCGCATCGCGTGCGCGCGGCCGCGATCGCCGCTGCCATCGTCCACGATGCGCTGGGCCAACTCGGTGTGCAGCGCGGAGCGGAGATCGGGATCGAGCGCGACCGAGATCACACCCCAGATCGAGAGCGGGGTGCTCAGCTCGAGGTAGTCCGCGTGGCGCACGAAGCGCGAGAGCATCGCCTCGCGCGCCTCGCCGCTGGCCGCCGTGAGCGCACTCGAGAGCCCGCGCACCATGGCGGTCGCGAGCAACACCCGCTCGGCGTCGTTCTCCGCGCCTCGCTCGAGCACGCTCAAGAGGTTGCCCGCGCTCGTCTTCGCGTCGTTCTGCGCGAGCTTCTTCTCCGTCGCCTTGCGCTCGACGTACTCCTTGCCCGAGAAGAGAAGCCGGGCCTCGGCCTGGCGGCTCATCAGCTCGAACGCGAGCGCGCAGAGCGCCTCGCCGGAGGGATGCGCGGCGAGCTCGTCGGCGATGCGCGAGGCGAGCGAAGCTGGAGAAGGCGGGGGAACGAGGCTGCTTTGGGCCACCATCGGGGGGCGGACCATAGCAAGCGCGGGGAGCGCAGCACGCAGCCGGACCCGCGCTCGCGGATCGAATTTCGGTGCGGGGGTTGACCTCGAAATTCGTGTGTCTAGCTTCGGCGCCCGCAAAACGAACCGAGCCGGAACCCGACAGGGGGCACCGGTCGGGGCGTGCGCGAGAGCAAAGACCACCTGCAACCCATGCAGCGTGCGCGGCACAGATCCGCGTGCGCAGGAGAGAGAGACCATGTTGAGCCGTTTCGTCGACCCCTTCTTCGAGCTGAACCGCCTTCACAACGACATGAGCCGCGCTGCGGCCGAGAGCCCGCAGGCCGCGTGGGCGCCTGCGGTGGACATCACCGAGAACCCCGAGAGCATCCTCGTCCACGCCGAGCTGCCGGGGCTGAAGGCCGACGACGTCAAGATCGACGTCGAGAACAACGTGCTGACCCTGCGCGGCGAGCGGCGGGTGACCAAGCAGAAGGACGCGGGCACCGCGCACCGCGTCGAGCGCTTCTATGGCGCGTTCAGCCGGCAGTTCTTGCTGCCGCGCACCGTGGACGCCGAGAAGATCGAGGCCGACCTCTCGGACGGAGTGCTGACCGTGAAGCTGCCCAAGCGCGCCGAGGTCAAGCCCCGTCAGATCGCGGTGAAGAGCGCCGCCGCGTGACCCGCGCACGAGACCACGAAGGCCGGTGAGATGATGTCCATCTCGCCGGCCTTCGGCGTTCCGTCGTCGTTCGTGATCGCGCTTCCGCGATCACGAAGATCACGCGCTGGGGCTCACGCCTCGGCGCTCGGGCTCACGCTTCGGCGCGGGGCGTCGCGCTGGGGCCCGCCGACTTCGTGGGAGCGAACGCGTCCTCGATGAGCTGTTTCTGCTCGATCTCGTGCGCCCCCGGCGAGCCGGTGGCGGGGCTGGCGCTCTCGGGACGAGCGACCGCGCGCAGGGGCGCGAAGCGGGAGTCGAGCATCGCGGGCAGGCGCGCGTTCATGAAATACCAGGCGCCGCTGTTGAACGGCTCCTCCTGCACCCAGACGATCTCGGTGCCCGCGTCGTACGCGCTGAGCGCGTCCCTGATGTCGCTCTCGCGCAGCGGATAGAGCTGCTCGAAGCGGACGATGGCGACGTCCTCGCGGCCCTCGCGCTTCCGGTGCTCGGCGAGCTCGTAGTAGACCTTGCCCGAGCAGCAGAGCACCCGGCGCACCTTCTTGGGCTGGGCCTCGCGGTCGGGGATGATCCGCTGGAACGATCCAGTCGCGAGCTCATCGAGGCTGCTCGCGGCGTCCTTGGCGCGGAAGAGGCTCTTGGGCGACATCACCACCAAGGGCTTGCGCCAGGGGCGCACCACTTGGCGCCGGAGCGCGTGGTAGATCTGCGCGGCGCTCGAGAGGTTGACGACCTGGATGTTGTCCTCGGCGGAGAGCGCCAAGAAGCGCTCGAGGCGCGCGCTCGAGTGCTCGGGGCCGCCGCCCTCGAAGCCGTGCGGAAGCAGGAGCACCAGGCCCGAGAGCCGATGCCACTTGTCCTCCGAGCTCACGATGAACTGATCGATGATCACCTGCGCGGTGTTGGCGAAGTCGCCGAACTGCGCCTCCCAGATCACCAAGCCATCGGGGCAGTCGAGCGAGTAGCCCCACTCGAAGCCGAGCACGCCCGCCTCGCTCAGCGAGCTGTCGTAGATGTCGAAGCGCGCCTGCGGCTTGCCGAGCGCCTCGCCCACGTGGTGCAGCGGGGTGTACGTCTTGCCGTCCTCCAGATCGTGCAAGACGGCCTGGCGGTGGTT
>CAYZQM010000065.1:3793-13788 GCA_964480175.1 uncultured Sandaracinaceae bacterium | reverse complement strand
AAGGTGCCGCGCTGCACGTCCTGGCCGGTGAGGCGCACCGGGTGACCGTTGGTCAGCAGCGTCGCGTAGGCGAGGTTCTCGGCGATTCCCCAGCTCACGGGTCCCTTGCCGCTCGCGGCGTCGAGGTACTTCTGCCGCTCGGCGGCGGTCTGACGCATCAGCTTCAGGTCCGAAGGAACCGTGCCGAGCGAGGTGAGCAGGCTCGCGAGCACCTTCTTGTCCACCGCGCCGCTCACGTCCGGGACGCTGGCGTCGGGGCCTCCCTTGTAGTTCGACCAGAGGCCCGTCATCGAGGTGACCTCGTAGGTCCGCTTGGTCTTGCGCACGTCGTCGAGCGCGGCCTGCAGGCGATTGCGCCGATCCTCGGCGATGGCCTCGGCGTCGGCCTCGCTGATGCGGCCGAGCTCGACCAGGCGCTTGACGTACTCCTTGCGGACCGAGTCCTTGGCGTCGATCGCCTTGTACATGAGCGGCTGGGTGAAGCGCGGCTCGTCGGCCTCGTTGTGCCCGTACTTGCGGTAGCAGTAGAGATCGATGCAGACGTCCTTCTTGAAGCGCTGGCGGTACGCGCTCGCGAGGCGGCTGACCTGCGCGACGGCCTCGGGATCTTCACCGTTCACGTGGAAGACCGGGCAGCGCAGCATGCGCATCAAGTCGGTGCAGTAGCGGCTGCTGCGCGCGTCCTCGGGCGACGTCGTGTAGCCGAGCTGGTTGTTGATCACCACGTGGACCGTGCCACCCGTGGTGTACGCGCGGAGGTTCGCCAGATTCAGGGTCTCGGCGACGACGCCCTGTCCGATGAACGCCGCGTCTCCGTGAATCAGGAGCGGGAGCACCCGAGTTCGCTCCGTGTCGCCGCGCCGATCCTGCTTGGCGCGAACCCGGCCTTCGACCACGGGATTCACCCACTCGAGGTGAGAGGGATTGAAGGCGAGCGTGAGGTGCACCTTCTTGCCCGAGAACACTCGATCACTGGAGTAGCCGAGGTGGTACTTCACGTCGCCGCGGCCCATCTGGCGCTCGGGCGACATGTCCTCGAACGCCGCGAGCATGTCGCGCGGCGGCAGCTCCATCACGTTGAGGAGCACGTTCAGCCGGCCGCGGTGGGCCATGCCGATCACGACCTCTTCGACACCCTCCTTCGCGCCTCCGTCGATCAGGAGCTCGAGCATGGGAATCGCGCTCTCACCGCCCTCGAGGCTGAAGCGCTTCTTCTTGGTGTACGCCTTGTCTACGAACGTCTCCCAGACCTCGGCCTCGGTGAGCTTGCCGAGCAACTGCAGCTGCTGCTCGCGGCTCAGATCGGTTCGGTTCTGCGTCGACTCCATCTCGGTGAGGAGCCAGTCGCGCTCGTCGTTGTCCTCGATCTGGGTGATCTCGGCGCCGATGGTGCGGCAGTAGGTCTGGCGCAGGCGCGCGACGATCTCACCGAGCGGCAGGCGCTGGCCCATCGCGTTGAAGACCGTCGAAGGATCGACGTTGCCCAGCCCGAAGCTCGCCGGTCCGAGATCGTCGTTGCCCTTGGGCGCCAGGCCGAGCGGATCGAGATCGGCGAAGAGGTGTCCGCGCACCCGGTACGCGTTCACCATCGCCGAGACCCGGCTCTGCAGCTCCGTCGCCGTCTGGGTCTCGCGGCTGGGCGCGAAGCTCTGGGTCGAGGCCTTCGAGGGCGAGGTGCTGGTGATGACGCCGGGGGACGAGAGGTGTCCCGGCGACGTCATGCCGTTGAAGGTCCGGCGGGGGGGGAGCAAGTCGTCTTCGAGCCCATCGAAGTAGGTCCGCCACGCGTCCGGAACGGCGGCGGGGTTCTCTTGGTACTTGAGGTAGAGCTCTTCGACGAGGCCTTGGTTGACGCCAAAATCGCGAGTCATGTGCCTTCCTGAGCGAGGACCTCGGAAGCCGAGCGTTCGGCACCGCCATCGTCATGGGGCGGTCGAGGCCAATCGGTGCGGCCAAGCCTAGTCCCAGCGTTCCGGGATTGCACGCCACTCCGCGCCCGCCCGAGCGGGCGGCGACTACAGCGACGGGGTGGCCGGGGCTTCGGGGGCCGGGACCAGCGCGGGGCGCAGGTAGAAGTCGTTGCGGGTCTCCCCGCACTCGACCGGGATGAGGCCGAGCCTGCGGGCTCGAGCCCGATCCACCCGACCGCCCCAGTCGTGGGGTGGGGTCTCACAGCTGTGGCTCAGCGCGCCGCTCATGACCATGCGCGCGGTCTCGAGGGTCACGAGCCAGCGATCGCGGAACGCCGCCCACGAGGCGTGGGGCTGGACCACGAGCTCGCCGCCGCGCCGCACCACGACGGTGCGAGGCCAGTTCTCGGGCTCGCGTCCGTCCTCACGCAGGTGCGCGACCCACGAGCGACTCGTCTCGCCGCGGAGCGCGCGCCCCGAGTACGAGTACGCGTAGCTGCGGTAGCTCATGTCTTCGCGCGCCGCGCCTGCGACCAAGACCTGGTGGATCGCGGCGCAGTCGAGCGGCGAGTCCCAGCCGGACTCGTGAACGCAGATGCGCGCGAGCAAGAGCGTGTCACTCGCGCGGCTCTGGGCCTCGGCCGTCGGGCTCGACAGCGGCGCATCCAACGTGGGCAGCGCGATCACCGCGGTGAACGCGACGGCGCTGAGCTTGGCGACGCGCACGCGGCGCTCGCAGGAACGTCGCCGCTCGCGCGCGACTCGATAAGAAAGGGTACTCATCAATCCTCGTCCATCGCCAAGCGGCGTACATCGTCTGAGGGCAGGCCATCATCGGCCTGGGAAAGCAAGTCGTAGGGCAGCGAGTGAAAGCGTCGCGAAGCGAGGAGCGCGTCGCGCGCGCCGCCCTTCAGCTCGTGCGCCGCATGGGACGCGAGCAAGAGCAAGGAGAGCGATCGACCGAGCGTGAGCGCGAGGCGCCGCGCGCCGCCCTCCACCTCGAGCGGCGCCGAGCCGCCCTTGTCCATCAGCCAGCGCAGCGCGCCGCGGATCGCGTTCGCAGCGTCGCTCCCGATCGCCGCGACCTCGCTGCCCTCGGTGCTCTTCTCGAGGCGCGCGACCTCTGCGAGGAGCGCGGGCGTCGTCTCGGGCGACGTCGCGAGCGCGCGCACGACGTCGAGCGAGAGCACGTTCGTGGTGCCCTCCCAGATCGGCAACACCTGCGCGTCGCGCAGCAAGGTCGGCAGGCCCGTGTCCTCGACGTAGCCTGCGCCGCCGAAGCACTCGAGCGTCTCGCTCGCGACGGCGACCGCCTGCTTGCCGGTGGTGAGCTTCGCGAGCGGCGTGAGCAGGCGAATGAGCGCCTCGTCGTGCGGCTCCGGCGTGTTTGCTTCGAGGCGACCGAGGCGCGCGACGACGTCGAACACCAAGTGCAGCGCCGCCATGTGCTCGGCGGCGAGCGTCGCGACCGTGGTGAGGTGCAGCGGCTTGTTCGACAGCGGCGCGCCGAACGCGACGCGGCGCTTGGCGTAGTCGCGCACCAGCGCGACGCCGCGGCGCATGAGCGACGCGGACACGACCGCGTTCCAGGTACGCGTGACGTTGAGCATCGGCGCGATGTTGCGCACGCCTTGGTCGTTGCCGATCACCGCGGTCGCTGGCGCGCCGCGCAGGATGAGCTCGGCGGTCGGTACCTTCTTGGTGCCGAGCTTGTCCTTGAGGCGGTTGACCTCGATGTCGCGCAGGCGGCCTCGCTCGTCGCGCGTCTCCACGTAGAAGAGCGCGAGGCCCTTGCCGCCCGGGCCGTTGCCCTCGGGCCGCGCGAGCGTGAGCGCCATCTGCGAGGTGGTCGCGGAGGTGAACCACTTGCGCCCCCAGAGGCGGTGGGTGCTCATGCCTTCCGCGCCCTCGACCGCGACGGTCTCGGAGCGCCCGACGTCCGAGCCTCCAGTCGACTCGGTCATCCACTGGCCGCTGGTCCAGAAGGTCTTCGGATCGCGCGACGTCAGGTGCGGCACCGCGCGATCGATCAGCGCTCGGTTGCCCGACGCGAGCAGCGTGCGCGCGGCGCCGTCGGTCATCGCGAGCGGGCAGCTGTAGACGTCCGTCGCCGGACCGAAGAGGTACGCGAGCGCGAACTGGTGCATGCGCGAGTAGCCGCCGTGCTTCTGCTCGTACGCCGTCGCGACGACGCCTTCTTCGGCGGCGATGATCTCCGCGCGCTTCCACACGTCGGTGACCTCGATGTGATCGATGCGCTCGCCCCACGGTCCCCACTGGGTGTGCACCGGCACGTTCTCGCGGTCGGCGAGCTGGCGCGGGAAGAACTCGCTCGCGATCGATCCCATGCGCGCGAGCGACGGAGTGATCTCCGCGAGCACGTCGGCGGGCAGTCGGTGGGTCAAGAGCGAGCGCAGCGCGCGGTCGTCGTCCCACTGGTTGCCGAGCTCGGGCGGAGGTTGATTGAACGGCTCGAGCTTCATGAGGCGGCGGAGACTAGCGCCCGATCGCTAGTGGGAAAGGACTCACGTGTGGTTCATCCACGACGGACGATGCGTTGTATTTCTGTCGCTCCTCCGCGCTGCGACGAAGTGACGCGCGCAAGGTTCGCGCAGTGGTTCCAGTCAGGGTGCCAAAGCGTCCGAATCCCGCCACCAGCGTGAAGCGGCGTGCAGCATCAAACGAGACAGCGTGAACTCGAGGGCGTGAACGGGATGGCGCAGTGTGAACATGACAACCCTCGCCTCGGCGGGATCGAGGCTGCTAGTCTCTCGGCCGCTTGAGCGACGAAGAAGCACGAACGCCGGTACGCGATCTCTCGGGGCGCTGTGGGACCTGCGCGTTCTTCATGGCGCTGAGAGAAGACGAGGCGACGGGCGCGCAGTCCGGTGAGTGCCGGCTCGGCTGCTGGCCGCCTCCCCTGAAGGACACCTCGACGTGCGCGCACCACAAGGCGCGCGGAACGTCGTGGGACGTCGCGCTCAAGCGCAAGAAGGCGGCGGGCGTGCCGCGTGCGCTGCGCGACGACGACCGTGATGTGGTGGAGGCGCGTCCTGCGCTTCCGCAGGAGATCGACATCGACATGGATCAAGACGAGTTCCGAAACGTGCTGCGTCAGGTGCTCCGCGAGGAGCTCGGCGTGAGCGATGCCGCGATGGGTGATCGATGGCGAGGCGGCGAGCTGGTGCTCAAGCCGGGCAAGGAAGGCACGCAGGAGAAGCGCGTCCCGCTCGATCAGTTCTTCCACAAGATCGTGATGGTCCGCGACAAGCTCCGCGTGCTCGAGCAGAAGGTGAACGGGAGCAAGAGCCTCGAGGCCGACGAGAAGGTGCAGCTCCAGCAGTACATCACCGGCTGCTACGGATCGCTCACGACGTTCAACGCGCTCTTCCGCGAGCGGGACGACTGGTTCGTCGGCCAGGGCAACAAGGACGAGTAGCCGTCGCGTCTACGCGATCGACCACGCGGTCGACGCGTGACTCGTCAGGGGCGACGCAGCGGGACCGAGCGCGGCGTCGGATCGTTTCGATCGCGCTTCTTGCGCGGCGCCTCCACGACCGGCGCCTTCACCGGCGTGAGGTTCTGCTGCGGCGCGGGGTTCATCGGCGCAGGGGGCAGCTCCGAGATGGTGCGCGGGATCGCCGGGCGCTCGGGCTCGCGCGCGGGCTCGACGGCGGCGTCGCCCTTGGCGCGCAGGCCGGTCTGCTGCGGCGCGGCCGCGCTCGCGCTCGTCTCGGAGAGCGGCGCCGACAGCGATGGGCTCGACGCTGCCGCGTCCTCGACCGCATCCGCCTTCGCACGCGACTCGGGCGCGGGGTGCTCGCCGCTCTTCAGCTCGCCGCTCTTCGGATCCACCACGCGTTGCGGTCCCGGTTCTTTGCTCGCGTCGAAGCGGTGCATCTCGACCAGCGCGATCTTTCCGATCGCGAGCACGCTGATGCCGACCGACGCGACCCACACGCCGTCGCGCGAGCCCGAGAACGTGGCGACGCCGAGCAGCGCGACCACGGACGCCTCGATCAGCACGAAGCCCAGCGCGTCCACCGGCCCGCCCCGGGTCCCGACGCCCATCACGGCGATGATGCAGACGAAGGGGATCCAGAGGTCGGCGTCCGCGTCGTCGAGCCCCGCTGCGTTGGCGAGGGCGACCAGGGCGATCACCACCAACATCGCGACCCGAAGGAGGCGGGTGGTGCGCGCGCTCAGGGGGGCGACGGGCATCGCGGCCAGCCTACCACCGCCGAAGTGACGGCGGCACGCTCGCTGACGTCGCGGCGGCGCGATCGTGTGGCGGCGCCGCCCGTTTCTGGGAAGCGCGCCCGCTGGGCTCTACGCTCCGTGGGTCATGCGGATGCTCCGGATCGTGCTCAGCGACCTGCACCTCGGGACCGGTGCGTCCCATGGGGAGCCGAACCCGCTCGAGGACTTCCGCCACGACGAGGAGCTCGCCGATCTGATCGACTACTACGACCGCCTCGTCGGCGCGGGCGAGCTCGAGCTCATCTTGAACGGGGACATCTTCGACCTCTTGAAGGTGAAGATCGGAGGCAAGTGGCCGACCGAGATCACGGACGAGGTCGCGACCGAGAAGACACGTCAGTGCCTCGAGGGGCACCCACGCGTGGTGCGCGCGCTGCGCGAGCTCGTCGCGCGGCCGGGGAGGCGGATCGTGTTCCTGCCCGGCAACCACGATCTCGACATGGTGATGCCGGGGCCGCAGGCGCTCTTTCGCCGCTACGTCGCGCCGGGCGAGCTCGCCGATCGGGTGCGCTTCATCGACGGCTCCGACACGTACTACCTGCCCGATGGGATCCAGATCCGGCACGGTCACCAGCTCGAGCGCATCCACCGCGTGGACTACAAGCGCCTCTATCGAAAGCGGCGCGACGGGGTCGAGCTCTTGGATCTTCCGTGGGGCTCGCTGTGGATCTTGGACGTGATGAACCCCGCCAAGGAAGAGCGGAGCTACGTCGATCGCATCCAGCCGCTGGGGCGCTTTCTGATCGGCGCGTTCCTCTTCGACACGATGTTCGTGCTCCGCTTTCTCTATCACTCGAGCGTGTACTTCCTGCGTCGTCGGGTCTTCGACGTCCGCGCGTGGCGCGAGCGGATCTTTCATCTGCCCCAGATGCTCCGGGAGGACATCCTCGCGCTCGCGGGCTTCGACGCGGCGGTGCTGCGCGAGCTCAAGCGGCTGCGCGGCGTGAAGTACCTCATCATCGGGCACAGCCACGGACCGCGCTACCAGCAGGTGGGCGGGGGCAAGGTGCTGGTGAACACGGGGACCTGGATGAAGATGATCAACCTCGACGTCTCGCATCTCGGTCAGGACTCGGGCCTGACGTACTGCACGATCGAGTACCCGGATGGGTACACGGGGCAGGACGGCGACGGCCCGACCGACGAGCACGCCAAGCCCCGCGTCTCCCTGCTCAAGTGGTACGGTCCTCAGAAGCCCTTCGAGGTGGTTCCTTATGCGGACTGAACGAACGCTCGCGCTGATCATCGTCTCGCTGCTCGGCCTCACCGGATGCGAGCCGGCGCCGGTCGTCCCGCCGACCCCGGTGCGCGACACGTCGTGGGACGCGGATCTCGACGCGACGATCCCGATCATCCGGCGTGACGCTCCGCCCTTCGACGGCGGCGAGTCGAGCGACACCTTGGGCATCGACGTGCCGCCCGCGGACGGAGGGTTTCGTCTCGACATCGACATCGATGGTGAGTTGTTCGAGGCGGCCTGGGACGACACCACGATCAGCAGCTCGCCTGCGACGGGCTTCGGCCCCTTCGACGGCTGTGCGTTGCGCGCGATACGCGCGACCTACGACGACACGTACCTTTACCTGGCGGTCGAGGCGCACCTCTGCAACGGCGCGATCGTCGTCTACGCGGTCCCTCCGTCAGGGGGCGTGCTGTTGACGACGATCCCGCTCGGCGACGAGATCGGGGACGTCGATCGCGTCGCGTCGCGACCGTACTCCCACACCGAGCCGGACGGACAGCCTCGCTTCGCCTGGGGTACCGCGCTGATGCCGGCGTCGGCGAGCGCAGCCACCGATCGGTTGGGCTGGCGTGAGCTGAGTCAGTCGGGGCCGCATCGTCACCTCACGACGGACGTCACCGCGTGCTCGGGGGCGGTGTGCGAGACCCGGGTTCCTCGGCGCGAGGTAGGCGACCCCACGTCGCTTCGCTTGGCGGTGCGCCTGGCCACGGCGTTCGAGGGCTCGACGCTGGCGCTGCCGTTCGAGTCCCAAGCCGACATCTCGCTCACGGCGTTCGTCGCCATTCCGACCCGTCGATGAGCGGCGCGTTCGTCCTCGTGGTGAACCCGCACGCGGGCGCCGGGCGCGTCGCCGCGCTCGTGCCGGCGATCGAGTCCGCGCTGCGTGCGCGGGGCGCGGAGTTCTCGACCGAGCACACGAGAGCGCACGGCGACGCGACGCGCATCGTGCGGGCCGCGCTGCGCGCCGGCGTGAGCGGCGTCGCGGTGGTGGGCGGCGACGGCACGCTGAGCGAGGCCGCGCACGGCTTCTTCTCCGAGGAGGGGGCGCCCATCGCGCCGCACGCGTTCTTGGCGCCGATCAGCGCGGGCACGGGCGGTGACTTCCGCAAGTCGATCGGCAGCGCGAACGTCGACCGCCGCGGTGTCGCCGTCGGCGCCGCCGTCGATCGCATGCTGAACGCGACGCCGCGGCCGATCGACGCGGGCTGGCTCGAGCACATCGATCACGACGGACGCCCGGCGCGGCGCGCGTTCCTCAACATCGCGAGCTTCGGGATGGGCGGCCTCGTCGATCGGCTGGTGAACGATGCGCCGAAGTGGATGGGGGGGCAGACCGCGTTCTTCGTCGGGAGCTTCCGCGCGCTCGTCCGCTACCGCGCCGCGCCCATCCGGGTGCGGGTGGACGACGGCCCGTGGCGCGAGACCAGCGTGCTCAACATGATGGTCGCCAACGGCCAGTACTTCGGAGGCGGCATGCACGCGGCGCCGCGCGCCGCGATCGACGATGGGCGCTTCGACGTCGTGGGCATGGAGCACATGAGCAAGCGCGACGCGGTGCTGGCGACCAAGAAGCTCTACGACGGAACGCTCCTCGAGCACCCGAAGGTGACCTTCACCCGCGCGCGCAAGGTGAGCGCCGAGCCGCTCGACGCGCGCGACGCGGTGCTGCTGGACATCGACGGGGAGGCGCCCGGGAAGCTGCCTGCGACCTTCGAGATGCGCGAGCGCGCGTTTCTACTGCGTGCGTGATCGGGTGATCGATGCGCGGCCCTGGCCCGCGTTCTTCGCTGGCCCGGTCGCGGCGCTGGGCGGGCTGCTCATCGCGTCGGGCGGCGCGCCGATCCTCGCGGTGGGCCTGCCCTGGGTGGGCATCGCGCTCGTGCACCTGGCCTTCGAGCAGGCGTGGCTTCGGCGCTCGGCGTGGCGGGGCGCGTGGGTGGGCCTCTGCGCGGGCTTCGCGGCGAACGCGATGTCGATGCGCTGGGCCATCGATCTCTTCGTCGAGCACGCGTACTTGCCGAGCTCCGCGGCGCTCGCGCTCTCGTCGCTGCTCTGGCTCGCGCAGTCGCTGCCCTTCGTGGTCGCCGGGGCGATCGGTGCGAGCGCGCATCGCCTCTTGCCGAGCGGGCGCCGCTGGCTCGCGACGCCGCTCGCGCTGCTGATCGGCGGCACGCTCGGCGCGATGTTCTTCCCCTGGCGGGTGGGGACGTCGCAGACCGATCTGCCGGCGATGGCGGCGTGGGCGCGCATGGGCGGCGTGGGCTTGATCGATCTGATGCTCGTGCTGCCCGTGGTGCTCGGGATCGACGCGATGCGACGCGGCGGTGCGCGGCGCATGAACGACGCCGCGCTCGTGCTCGGCATCGCGTTCGCGGGCGGAACGCTGGTGCACCGCGCTGCCGTGAGCGAGCGCGAGGCGGCGCCGGTCGTTCGGGTCGGCCTCGCGCACACCATCCTGTCGATCGACGAGCGGCGGGACACGATGCGTTGGGAGGCGAACCACCGCGCGTTGCTCGCGGAGACCGCAGCGCTCGAGGAGGACGGAGCGCGCTTGGTGCTCTGGCCGGAGACGGCGTTCGCGT
>CAYZQM010000065.1:1200-3783 GCA_964480175.1 uncultured Sandaracinaceae bacterium | reverse complement strand
CGCTCACGCCGCCGGGACGGCTTCGGGATCGAGGCGGTCCATGCGGGCGGCGTCACGGGACCGGTGGTGTTCGGGAGCGTCACCTACGATCGCAACGCGCGTTGGAACTCGGTCGTCGGGATGAACGCTCGGGGCGAGGTGGTGGGCATCGTCGACAAGCGGGTGCTCATGCCGTTCAGCGAGCGCATTCCCCTCTACGAGTGGCTCGAGCCGTGGCACCGAGAGCTGCCGGGTGCTCAAATGGGTGGTCGAACGCATCGAAGGCCGGGCCGGGGCGCGCGACACGCCGATCGGCCTGGTTCCCGCGCCCGACGACCTTGACCTCGCCGGCTTGAACCTGGCGCCGGGGGTGATCGAGGTGACCGGAGAGCGGGTCGGCATCCTCAACTGCTACGAGGATCTCTCCGACGAGCATACGCGCTGGCTCGCGCAGCTGGGACCGACGTTCTTGTCGAACCACACCAACGACGCGTGGTTCGGCGCCCACGGCGCGGAGCTGCACATGTTCTTGTCCCGCCTGCGCGCGATCGAGACCGGCAGAGATCTGGTCCGCACCGTGAACGGCGGGGTGAGCGCGCACATCGCGTGGACCGGCGAGGTCGTCGTGCGGCGCGAGGTCGACGAGGCGGGCGGCTTCGTCGCGGACGTGCGGAGAGGGCAGGGCGCGACGCTGTTCGTGGTGCTGGGAGACTGGGTAGGGATGGCCGCCATCGGGGCGTACCTCGCGCTCTTGATCGCGCGGAGACGGCCGTCATCGAGCTGAGATGCGGAGTGCGCCCGCGGACCGAACGCGGGCCCGCGTCAGAGGTCGCACCAGCGGAGGTGGTCGCCTTGGATCCACGCGAGCCTTCGACCGCTCGGGGAGATCGCGACGTCGATCGCGCTCCCTTGCCGCGAGAAGCCTGTCGGGCGCACCAACACGCTCGCGCTCTCGCCGCCGCGGTGCATCACCACGATGCCGTGGTCGGTCAGCAGCGCGTAGTGGCCGACGTCGCTCGTCGCGGCGCCCGGCAGGATGGGCGCGGGCGCGGGCGCGTCCGGCGCGAGCACCGTGGCGCTGCCCGCGAGCTGACCGCTCAGATCCAGCGGCACGAGCGTGAGCTCGCCGAGGTGGGCGACGAGCACGCCTTGCGGCGCCCAGCCGAGCGGCACGTAGCCTCCGTCGTCGGCGCGCAGCGCGGCCGTCATGTCGGGGCAGGCGACGCCCGGAGGCGCGGGACGCGGCGCGACGAGCGCGGTGTGGCCGTCGAGCAGCGGTCCGTCGAGCGCAGCGGAGGCGAGCGGCGCGACCACGAGCACGGTGCCGTCGCAGCGACGCTCGATGCCCCGCAGCGCGAGGTGCCCAGACGGATCGACGATGCGCGTGTCGATCGGAAACGCGTCCGTCGTGGCGTCGTCGGCGAGCGACACGTTCCGGGTCGTCGCCCCCAAGACGAGCACGTGCGCTTCGTCGGCGAACGCGAGGCTCGAGCGTCGCACCGAGCGCGCGTCGATCGGGGAGGCCTCGATGCTCACGTGCGGCTCCGGCGTGCTCGCGGGGAGTGTGGCGAGCGCGTCGTCGGCCAGCCGTCGCTCGGCGTCGCGCAGCGTCACCCCGCGCAGCGCCTCGGCGTGAGTCAGCGCTGCAAGGACATGACCCGCGCGCGCGTGCGCGGCCACCAACACGGCCCGCGCCCGAAGCGCGCCGACGGAGGTCCCGCACGGGATCCCTCGGCTCGAGCCGAGGGTGATCCGCGGCGCGTCGCTCTCGGCGCAGAGCGCGCGGTAGAGGTTCAGCGCGGCGTCGGCCTTGGTGAGCGCGGTGTCGGGGTGACGGCGGATCGCGGCGCGCGCTTCGTCGGCCAGCTGGGCGATCGCGTCCTCGGGGGCGCCCGCCTGCCGCGCCATGCCGGACGCCGTGCTGCGGAACGTGATCGTCGCGCGGGCGTCGCCCACCCGCGCCTCCACGATCAGGTCGGGGTTGCCGTCCTCGTCGCGGTCGGCGGCCACGAACGTCACGCCGTCGCCCTCGGCCCCGAGGTAGCCGAAGCGCTCGATCACGCGCGGGGTGCGCCCCACCTCGATCAGCACGTGCGCCTGCGCGTCCTGCCCGCCGTTCGCGTTGGCGCAGCTCCAGCGCGCGGTCGCCAGCGCGAGGCGGGGATCGAGCGCGTCGAACGCGAGGCTGTCGAGCAAGCACCCCGGCGCGGGGAGCGCGACGTGCCCCAGCGCGCGGGGGGTGAACACGTCACCCTCGCGCCGGCCGAACACCACGTCGACTTCTTGCGCCGCGTTTGCGAGCAGCACCAACGCGTCGTCGTCTCCGTCGTCGTCGAGGTCGCGCGCGTAGCTCGCGCGGACGTCACGCGCCGTGCCGTCCTCCGCCGCGCCTGAGAACGGCGCGCCCGCGATGGACTGGCTCGGCGAAGGCGCGGGGTACTCGCGCAGCGCGACCGTCGGCAGCAGGGCGGGCGTCTCGGGGTCGACGGTGGGCGTCGGCGTCTCGTGGCGATCGAGCCCGAACGGCACCGGCTCGGGATCGGAGCACGCGCTCGTCAGCACGAGGGCTGCGAGCGCCATCGACGCCGCGGACGAGGGGGACGG
>CAYZQM010000065.1:0-1190 GCA_964480175.1 uncultured Sandaracinaceae bacterium | reverse complement strand
TCATGGGCCGAGCTATAGCGCGAGCTTGTGCGCACTCGCACGGATGTCGGTGCGTTCCGTCCACGGAGTGGGCGAGTATCCGCGCCGTGTCTGCTCGCTTGGCTCGCTGGTCCCTGTCGTTCGCCTTGATCTTGGGGGCGCTGCCGTGCGCAGTGGCGGCGCAGGACGAGGGCGTCGAAGCCCCGGCCGCGCCTGCGGAGGCGGCGACCGAAGCGGAAGCGACGACGGAAGCGGAAGCCGCGACGGAACCGGAAGCCGCGACGGAAGCGGAAGCGACGACGGAAGCGGAAGCGACGACGGAAGCGGAAGCGACGACGGAAGCGCGCGAGATCGCGGGCTCGGGCGCCCGTGACGCTGCGCCGGGCGGCGAGGACGAGGCACCGCCCGAGGACGGGCTCAACTTCCGCGCGCGCATCGGCGGCACCTACCAGCTGCGCGGCAACGCGATGAGCGACATCCCGCTGCGCGCGCCGCCTACGGGCACGCTGCCCGCCGAGCTCGGTCAGAACTACTGGGCCGAGCAGTGGCTCCGGGTGCGCGCGGAGCTCTCGCTCGCCGAGCGCCGCGACGCGGACGGCAACCCCGTGCCCTTCCTCCGACTGATCGGCGTCTCCGACGTGCTCTTCGGCGTCGCGTTCGGCGAGCTGGCGCAGGGCACCCGGCCGGCCGCGTGGGCCCGCGACGAGTACGGCTACCCGGGCATCCGCCTGCGCCACCTCTACCTCGAGTGGATCAGCGACGCGGGCGTGCTGCGTGTCGGTCAGATGGGCTTCTCGTGGGGCCTCGGCATCGTCGCGAACGGGGGCGACACCCCGCCGCCCTTCGGTGACCCGCGCTACGGCGATCTGGTGCGCCGGGTGCTCTTCGCGACGCGACCCTTCGGCGCCGACTCGACCTTCAACCTCGCGGTCGCCGTCGACTGGATCGCGTGGGACCTGCTGGCCGACTTCGATCGTCCTTGTCCTCGGCAGGGCCTCTCGGGCGGCACCGGCTTCACCGGCTGCGGTGATCTGGCGTTCCAAGCGGTGGTCGCCGCGTTCTACGAGGAGGGCGAGAACCGCCTCGGGGGCTACGTCGCCTACCGCCACCAGACCAACTACGTCGGCGACGAGCTCAGCGTGTTCGCGATCGATCTCTTCGGTCGCTACGTCACCCCCGAGCCGAGCGGCGGCAACTTCTTCACCGCGGCC
>CAYZQM010000064.1:22347-27552 GCA_964480175.1 uncultured Sandaracinaceae bacterium | reverse complement strand
TCGCCTTCGTGGCCGTCGTCATGCCCACGAAGATGTCGTAGCCCTCCTTCTTGTACTCCTTCTTGGGATCGCGCTGGCCCCACGCGCGCAGGCCGATGCCGTCGCGCAGCTGCTCCATCGTGGTGAGGTGCTCGAGCCAGGCCCGGTCGATCTCGCGCAAGTAGATGGTGCGGAACGCGCGGAGGAAGTGCTCGGGACCGAACTCCTTCTCCTTCTTCTCGAGGATCGCCTCGGCGTCGGTGAAGAGCCGATGCGCCAGATCCTCGGCGTCGCCGTACTTGCTCAGGCCGGTCGCCTCGATCCCGAAGTCCTTCTTGTAGGCCACCGACAGACCGTCGAGATCCCAGTCCTCGTAGTGTCGGTTCGGCGGCGCGTAGCGCTCGACCAGCGAGCCCACGAGGCTGTCCACGAGATCGAGCAAGCGCTCCTTCTGCTCGGTGAGCGAGAGCGCGACCTCCTCCTCGAGCTTCTCGAGCAGCTTCTTGGGCTCGCTCGCCAGCTTCTCGGTGGCGACGCGGCAGCCGAAGCGGTCGTAGATCTCGCGCTCGATGCTGGGACGGACCTGCTTCTGCACGCCGAGCGGCGCCGCCAGCGCGGTCTTGCGCCACTCCTGCACCGCGAACACGTACGCCTCTTGCTCCTCGGGGCGCGCGCCCATCGGCGGCGGCGCGGGCGGCGGCTCGACGGCGCCGTGCAGCTTGATCATCTGCTCGAGCACGCCCTCGACGCGCTTCTCGTAGTCGGGGCGCGCCTCCTTCACGACGGGCTGCGGGAGCGCGCCCTTCTTGGCGTCTTCGTCCGTCGGTACGGTGCGGTACTGCCCTTCCAGCACCTGGCGCCGGAGCGAGTACACGCTCTTGCGCTGCTGGTTCATCACGTCGTCGTACTCGAGCAGGTTCTTGCGGACGTCGAAGTTGCGCTCCTCGACCTTCTTCTGCGCGTTCTCGACGGCCTGGGTCACCCAGCGGTGCTCGATCGGCACGCCCTCTTCCATGCCCAGGGTCTCCATCATCCCCTGGATGCGATCGCCCGCGAAGATCCGCATGAGATCGTCTTCGAGCGAGAGGTAGAAGCGCGAGGCGCCGGGATCACCCTGGCGGCCCGCGCGACCGCGCAGCTGGTTGTCGATGCGGCGTGACTCGTGGCGCTCGGTGCCGATGATCTGCAGGCCGCCCGCCGCGAGCACCTCGCGCTTCTCGTTCGCGCAGACCTTCTCGAACTCCGCCTGCTTGCTCTTGATAGCGGCTTCGAGCGCCTCCTTGTCGTTCAAGAGCGCGGTGTCTCCGGCTTGCTGGGCCGCCGCGATCGTCTCGTAGCGCGCGAGCATCTCGGGGTTGCCGCCGAGCAGGATGTCGGTGCCGCGGCCGGCCATGTTGGTCGCGATGGTGACCGAGCCCTTCCGGCCCGCCTGCGCGACGATGTACGCCTCGCGCTCGTGCTGCTTGGCGTTCAGCACGTTGAAGGGGACGTTGTGCTTGGCGAGCACGCTGCTCAGCGCCTCGGACTTCTCGACGCTGGTGGTGCCGACGAGCACCGGCTGGCCGTTGCCATGGCACTCGATGATGTCCTCGCACACCGCGGCGAACTTCTCGCGCTCGGTCTTGAAGACGAGATCGTCGGCGTCCTTGCGGGCGATGGGCTTGTTCGTCGGGATGACGACGACGTCGAGGTTGTAGATCTTGTGGAACTCGGAGGCCTCGGTGTCGGCCGTGCCGGTCATGCCCGAGAGCTTCTTGTAGAGCCGGAAGAGGTTCTGGAACGAGATGGTCGCGACCGTGCGGTTCTCCGCCTGGATCGGCACGCCCTCCTTCGCCTCGACCGCCTGATGCAGGCCGTCGGACCAGCGACGACCGGGCAGCACGCGTCCCGTGAACTCGTCGACGATCACCACCTTCTGGTCGGGGTTGACCATGTAGTGCTGGTCGCGCTTGTAGAGCGTGTTGGCGCGGAGCGACTGCTGCAGGATGTGCAGCGACTCGAGGTTGACCGGATCGAAGAGGTTCCTGCCCTCGATCACGCCCTTGTCACCGAGCAGCTTCTGCGCGAGCTCGATGCCCTCCTCGGTCATCGCGACGCTGTGGTTCTTCTCGTCGAGCTGGTAGTGCTCGTCCTTGCGCAGCCGCGGGATGACCGCCGCGATCTTCACGTACTTCTCGCTCGCGACCTGACCCTCGCCCGAGATGATCAGCGGGGTGCGCGCCTCGTCGACCAGGATCGAGTCGACCTCGTCCACGATCGCGTAGTGCAGCGTCCGCTGCGCGTAGTCGCTGATCGAGAACTTCATGTTGTCGCGCATGTAGTCGAAGCCGAACTCGTTGTTCTGCCCGTACGTGATGTCTGCGCGGTACGCGGTCTTCTTCTGGCTGTCGGGCTGCTGCGGATAGACGACGCCGACCGACAGGCCGAGGAAGTTGTAGAGGCGACCCATCCACTCGGCGTCGCGGCGCGCGAGGTAGTCGTTCACCGTGACGACGTGGACGCCCTTGCCCTCGAGCGCGTTGAGGTAACACGGCAGGGTCGCGACCAGCGTCTTGCCTTCGCCGGTCTTCATCTCGGCGATCTTGCCCTCGTGCAGGACGACGCCGCCGATCAGCTGCACGTCGTAGTGCCGCATCCCGAGCGCGCGCTTGCTCGCCTCGCGACAGACCGCGAAGCCTTCGATCAACAGGTCGTCGACCTTGGCGCCGTTGTCGAGCTTCGTCTTGAACTCGGCGGTCTTGGCCTTGAGCTTCTCGTCCGAGAGCCCCTTCATCTTGGACTCGAGCGCGTTGATGGCCGCGATCCGAGGCTGGATCTTGCGGATCTGCCGCTCGTGGTTGGTCTTGAAGAAGAAGCGGAGGACGGGCTCGAACATTGGGGGGTGGCAGCCTAGGGCAGAGGGAGGTGTCCGTCCATCGGAGCACGGAGCGGGGTTCGGCCTGAACCGGGCGCTCCCCGGCCTTGTTCCGCGGGGCTGCGCCAGAGGTGGCAAAGAGCGCTCAGCCCAAGACGGCGCGGGCGGCGACGAGCGCGATCCCGGTGAGCACCGCGAGCGCGAGCGCGAGGATCGCGAGCATGAGCGTCCTTCGCTGGTGGCGGCTCGCGTCGGCGTCGTAGCTCGCGCCCGCTTCTCTCATCAGCGCCGCGGCGTCCGCGTCGGCCGCGATGCCGCGCCGCAGGATCGCCATCACCAAGAGCACGCCGGCCACCAGCATCCCGGCGAACGTCACCACCCGCACGATGCTGCGGCTGGCCTCGACGCGCGCGACGTCGCCCGCCAGACCACTGACCGTGCGAGGGAGCTCGAGCTCGCTGGCTTCGGCGTCGGCTGCGGCGAACGCGAACGTGATCGGTCCGTCGGCGGCGAGCGCCCCGGTGACGCCTTCGGGGCGCCCTACCCGCACCAGCCGCGAGACGGTGTGATCGGTGGGGAACGGATCGGCCCGCAGCTGCAGGCGATAGATCCCGTCCGCGAGATCCTCGAGCGTCAGGTCGACGCGGCCCACACCCGCCTCGTCGAACGACACCGGCGGCAGGGTCAGCGTGCGCTCGAAGTGCCCATCGCGCGCGACGTCGATCAGGAGCGTGGTGCGACCGGGCGGCGCGGCCAGCACCAGCGGCACCCTGCCGTCGCGGATGAACGGCGTGCCCAGGGCGAGATACGGCGTCGCGAGCGCGACGGGCAAGCGCACGGTGCGCCGCGCGATCGCGCGGCCCGCTCGGGTGAGGACGCAGATGAGCTCGCCCTCGGAGCCCGTCACCTGCACCCACTGCTGCACGTAGCGTCCCTCGCGCTCCGGCTCGCCGAGCACCCGGATCGCGGGGCCGGGCTCGAGGCGGAGGGCCACGTCGTCCTCGCCGACGTCGATCACCAGGCCGCAAGGGCGATCGGGGACGCACACCCCGCTCGCGACGCGCACGTCGAACGCGCGGGGCGGACGCTCCCCCGCCTCGACGGCGATCGGGCCCAGAGAGAATTGCGAGAGCGGCGCAGCGAGGCGACCGAGCTCGGCGGCGGGTGCCGCGTCCCTCGAGACCGAGAGCGGGCGGGTGACGGTCGCGAGCACCGATCCTTCGTCGCGCGCGACGGCTCGCAGCTCGTAGGTGCCCGGCGTGTCGGGCGCGAGGAGCGCGCCCTCGCCGGTGAGCGTCGAGGAGCGGGCGAGCGTGACGCTCGACAGCGCGCGGTCGCCGTCGTGGATCGCGACCTCGACGTCGCCTTCGACGAGCGTGGGCATCTCGTCCGCCGCGACGCCGTGCATCAGGTAGCTGCGGATCGGCAGCGGCGCGCCGGGGCGCACCTCGGGCGCGGCGGCGAGCTGGAGCGCGTGGTGCAGCGTGCTGCGCTCCGAGAGCATCATCGCGTAGACCAGCCCGACGGAAGCGACCGCCACGCCGGTGGCCATCGCGAGCTCGGAGCGGGCGATCTTCATCGAGTGGACTGTATGCGGGCGGCGCGTCCGCCGCGACCGGCTACGTTTCGCCCCCATGGGCGGCTCGTCGACCTCGCGCATGGTGCTCGCGCTCTTGGTGCTCGGCTGTGGGACGAGCGCGTCCCCCCCAGCGCCCGAGCGCCCACCTTCGATCCCCGCGCCCGTCGAGATCGCTCCGAGCCCCGAAGCGGCGCCCGCACCCGCGTGCGCGGCGATCGGCCTGCTCGCCGATCCGATCATCGAAGCGGCCGCGCGCGACGCGAACGAGCGCGGGCTCGCGCTGCACGCGTCGGGCGACTTCGAGGGCAGCGAGCGGCTCTTCAGCGAGGCGATCGCGGCCGCTCCCAACTACCGAGCGGCGCGCTTCAACCGGGTGTGCGCCTTGAGTCGCTTGGGACGCCTCGACGATGCGCGCGCGGTGCTGATCCCGCTGCTCTGCGAGGACCTGCCGACGTATGCGCCGAAGGTCGAGACCGATCCGGATCTTCAGCCGCTGCGCGGTGATGCGCTGACCCAGACCGTGACCGCGATCACCGAGCAGTACCGCGCGCGCATCGGATCGGGCGCCCCGCTCACGCTGTTCATGCACGGGCCGCCGCGCGACGGCGGCGGGGGCACCGCGTGGGAAGAGTCGCAGGCGGGCATCTACCTCGCGGACGAGCGCCGCTTCGTCCCGATGGGTCCGCGCCTCCGCGAGCGGGGCGTCGAGGGCGCGTCCGGCTCGGGGGGCTACGCGCTGAACGCGACGCGCTTCGATCCGGGACGCGCTCGCGTGCTCGCGATCCTCGCGCGC
>CAYZQM010000064.1:384-22337 GCA_964480175.1 uncultured Sandaracinaceae bacterium | reverse complement strand
CGACGGGCACGCTGGTGATGTCGCATCGCTTCTCGGTGAGCGGGATGGTCGTCACGGGTCGCCTCGACGACGAGGGGGCCATCGTGGGCTTCGGCGACTTCGACGACGAGACCCTCACCTACGAGCTGACCCTGCGCGCGAGCGGCGCCCACCGGAGCCGCGCGCCGCTTCGGCTGACCGACGTTCTCGTCGCGAGCGGCGTCACCTGGCGCTACGTGCACGACGAGCCGATCGAGGCGCGCCGGACGGAGCACACCCTCGCCGACGGACGCAGCGTCACCCTCGGGCGCGCACCCCTCGACGAGCGACGCGAGGTGATCTCGAGCAGCGATCCCGACCTGATCTGGATCACGACGACGCAGCACGGCGACTGCGGGGTGCGCGATCACTACCGGGTCGAGCGCATGGACGTGAGCACGGGCGAGCGCGCCGACGTGCAGGCGGGCGTGGACGGCTACGCCGAGCTCGAAGAGGGCGCCGACGGTGCGCTCTACCTCCAGGTGCACGACACGCTGTGGCGCTTCCCCGATCGGGGCCGCGGGCCAGGCGAGCAGCTCTGGCCCGGGCTCGGCATCACCTCGATGGCGAACGACTTCAACCCCTACTGCTGACCTCCGGCCGTCCCTCGGTCAGTCGAGCTCCATGCCCGCGCGGATGCGCAGCGCCGCGCGCGCGACCAAGAGATCGCCGATCGCCTGGATGTGGTTCACCTCGGCGCTGAAGCGATCGCGCTCGCTCAGGATCGCCTCGAGCTGGGTGCCCGCGCCGGCGTCGAAGCGCGCGCGCGCGTCCTCCGAAGCGCGGGTGTTCGCGTCGAGCGAGGCCTGCGCCGCGGACGCGCGCTCGATCATCGAGGCGACCCGGTGCCACGCCTCGGTGATCGCCGCGGTGGTCAAGAGACGGGTCTCCTCCGCGCGGACCCGCGCGCCGTCGGCCGCAGCGTCGCGGCTCTCGATCGCGAACGGTCGCCCGAAGTCGATGCTGAAGGTCGCGGTGAGCTGCAGGGCCCAGACCGACGTGGGACCGAAGCCCGCGGCGTTGGTGAAGCGCTGCGACAGCGTTCCCGCGATGGTGGGGAAGAGCGCCGCGATCGCAGCGTCGCGGCTCCGCTCCGATGCGCGCACGTCGCCGTCGGCCGCGCGGACCGCAGGCAAAGCCTCGACGCCGGCGAGGAACGTGTCGAGCGAGCGCTCGCTGTGCAGGTCGTCCGTCAGGGTCACCGACGCGTCGTTCGGAGTCAGGCCCGTGATGACCTCGAGGTTCTGCGCAGCGAGCGTCGCGGCGAGGCGGGCCTCGGCCAGCGACTGGCGCGCGCGCGCCGCCTCCGCTTCGGCGCGCGCGAGCTCCGCCGCCGGCGACATGCCGACCTCCACGCGCGCCGCCGCGGCCTCGCGGGCCGACTCGTTCGCGGCGAGCGACGCCTCGGCGGCGAGCACCATCGCGCGCGCCGCGACCAGCTGGTGCCAGGTCTGGACCACCGTCATGCGCACGGTGTCGCGCGCGGCCTCGGCGCGATCGTCGGCGGCGTCGGCGCTCGCTTCTGCGGCGAAGAAGCTCTCCCACGCGCTCACGTCGAGGATCGGGACGGTGATGGCGAAGCGCGCGTCGAGCTGGTCGTACGGCGTGATCGTCGCCGTCCCGCGATCGCCGAGGTTGACCACGACCTCGTACTCGTTGCGGGTGTAGCTCGCGGTCGCGCTGCCGCTCGGCAACAGACGCCCTCGCGCCTCGTCGACGGCGCTGCCCGCGCCTCGGGCCGCCATGCGCGCTTCGCGGATGTCGGTCGATCGCTCGTCGGCCCCCGCGAGGAACTCGGAGAGCGGCTGCTGCGCGCTGGCGCGCTCGGGCGCGCACAGCAGCGCCGCGACGGAGAGCGCCGGAACGAGGTGGAGGGGAGCACGTCGGTGAAGTTGCATTCGGGTTCGCTCGGAGGCTCGGGGCGCGTGAGGACGAGGGCGCCGGGTCATCGGGCCCGCGCGCTCGGCTGGCGAGGTGGCGCGGGACGGTTGGCTTGACGGGCGCGGAGTATGGTTCTATTGACTGGCCAGTCAAGCAACGGCACCGCGGACCTAGAGCGCTTCGGCGCTGCCCACAAGCCCGGAAATCAACGACCCATGCCTCGCTCTCCCGAAGACAACGAGCTCATCCGCCAAGCGCGGCGTGCGGAGATCTTCCGCGCTGCGGCGCACGTGTTCGCGAAGAAGGGTTTCGCTGCGACGAAGATCGCCGACATCGCGTCGGAGGCGAGCCTCTCGCACGGCCTGCTCTACCACTACTTCACCAGCAAAGAGGCGGTGTACGAGGCGCTCTTCGATCAGATCGTCGAGAGCCGCCCCGACTTCGAGGCCGAGGTGCAGAAGGTGCCGCGCGCCATCGAGCGGCTCGAGCGGCGCGTGGCCTTCTGGCTCGAGAAGTCCGTCGAGCGCCCCGAGATCACGGTGATGGTCACGCAGGCCCTGACGTCCGACAACCTCCCGCCGCGAGCGCGCGAGGTCTTCCGCCGCTTCAGCCGCGAGTCGTTCGACTCGATGGTGAAGGACATCGAGGAAGCCCAGGCCGCGGGCGATGCCGACCCGGGCACCTCGGCCACCGAGCTCGCCACCGCGCTCACCTCGCTGGTGCGGGGCCTGGCGACCATGCGCTTCGTGCGCTCGGTCGCGTTCGGCGGCGACTACGGCCCCGACGTCGGCCAGCTCTCGGTCGCGACCGTCATGCGTTTGTTGCACGCGCCCGAACGAGGGGCGCGTGACGAGTCCTCGCGCGGAAAGAAGGGGCTACCGGCCCGCGCCGTGAGCCCCAAGAAGCCCGCCGCCAAGGGCGCAGCGAAGAAGAAGAAGCGGATCCAGAAGGAGAAGTCCCGTGCTGCTTGAGAACGACCGAAGCCGAGCCCTGCTCGCGTGCATCCTCTCGCTCGCTCTGCTCGGAGGCTGCGGGGAGACCGGCAGCGCGTCCGCGGAGAGCGCGCCGACCGTCCGCGCGCCGATCGCGCGGCCCGCGACCGCCGTCTCCGAGGCCCGCGAGGTCCCGGACACGTTGGTGCTCGACGCGACCCTCGCCGCCGACGAAGAGTCCCAGGTCACGCCGATCGTCCCCGGTCGCGTGGTCGAGGTGCTCGTCGAGCGCGGCGATCACGTCGAGGAGGGCCAACCGCTCGTACGTCTGCGCGACACGGACTACCGCAACTCGGCGCGCACCGCGCGGGCCGCGCTCGACGGGGCCGCCGCGCGCCTCGGCATCGAGGCCTCGGGTCGCCCGCCCTCGCCCGAGGACACCCCCGAGGTCCGCAGCGCGGCCTCGGAGCTCGCGGTCGCCGAAGAGTCGCTGCGACGCGCCGAGGAGCTCGCGACGCGCGGCGTCTTCTCCGCGCAGCAGCTCGACGAAGCGCGCGCTCGTGCGACCCGGGCCCGCGAGGCCCACGCGAGCGCGCTCAACGGCGTGCGCGCCTCGATCGCGAGCCTCGAGAGCGCGCGCTCGAGCCTGAGCACCGCCGGCACCTCGGTGCGCGACGCCACGGTGCGCGCGCCCTTCGCAGGCGAGATCGCAGATCGCTCGGTGTCGGTCGGTGAGTACGTCGGGCTCGCCACGCCGCTGGTCACGCTGGTGCGCACCAACCCGCTGCGCGCCGAGGTGGTGGTGCCGCAGGATCAGCTCTCGCGGGTGCACGTCGGCCTCGAGGTGCGCATCTCGGTCGACGCGTTCCCGGATCGCACGTTCACCGGCACCGTCCGCTACGTCTCGGCGTCGGTGCGCCGCGAGAGCCGCGGCATGGTGGTCGAGGCCGTGGTGCCCAACGAGGGCGGCGAGCTGCGGCCCGGTCTCTTCGGTCGGGTGACGATCGATCTGGGCACGATGCGGTCGGTCGTCGTCGTGCCGGAGAGCGCGGTCGTCACCGAGGCCGGCGTGAGCCGCGCGTTCGTCCTGCGCGATGGCGTCGTCGAGGAGCACGTGGTGCACATCTTCGATCGCATCGACGGCAACGTGCTGCTCGAGAGCGGTCTGAGCGCGGGCGACGAGGTCGCGACCGAGCGCCACCTGGAGCTCGCGGACGGCGTCCGCGTGGAGGGCTGAACCCATGCAATGGCTCGCTGAAGTCTGCGTCAAGCGCCCGGTCTTCACCTGGGTGCTCACCCTCTCGCTCGTGGTGATCGGCGCGTCGAGCTTCGGCGCGCTCGGCCTCGATCGCTTCCCCAAGATCGACTTCCCGATGGTCATCGTGACCACCATCCTGCCGGGCGGCTCGCCCGAGACGGTGGAGTCGGACGTCACGAACCCGATCGAGGAGGCGCTCAACTCGGTCGAGGGCATCGACGAGCTCACCTCGAATTCCTACGAGGGTCTGTCCGTGGTCTCCGCGCGCTTCGTGCTCGAGCGCGACGTGACGGACGCGGCGGCCGACGTGCGCGACCGCATCAGCGCGATCGGCTCGATGCTCCCGGACGACGCCGAAGCGCCGACCATCCGCCGGATCGATCCCAGCGCAGCGCCGGTCATCTACTTCGCGGTGATGTCGGATCGCTCGCCGCGCGAGGTCACCGACTACGCCGATCGCGTGCTGGCGCGGCAGCTCGAGTCGCTGCAGGGCGTCGGCGGCGTCAGCATCCTCGGCGGTCGCGAGCGCGAGGTCGAGGTGCGGGTCGATCCCGCGCGCCTGGCCGCGGTCAGCATGACGATCGGCGAGGTGCAGGCCGCGCTCCTCCGCGAGAACGTGGAGCTCCCCGGCGGCACGCTGACCGAAGGCGCGCGGGCCACCCAGGTGCGGGTCCTCGGACGCATCGGCTCCCCCGAGGAGTTCGCCAACATCACGATCGGGACGCGCGGGGGTCGGGTCATCCGGCTCGGCGACGTGGCCGACGTGCTCGACGGCGAAGAAGAGCCCTCGAGCGCCGCGCTCTTGAGCGGCGAGGAGGTCGTGATCATCGCGGTGCGCTCGCAGTCCGGCGAGAACACCGTGGCCGTGGTCGACCGGGTGCTCGCCCGGATGGACACGCTGCGTGAGTCGCTGCCGGCGGCGTACAGCGTGCGGGTCGTCCGCGACGAGAGCGAGCCCATCCGCAACGCGATCCACGCCGTCGAGGAGCATCTGATCATCGGCGGCATCTTCGCCGCGCTCGTCGTGCTGCTCTTCTTGTGGAACGGGCGGTCCACGGTCATCTCCGCGCTGGCGATCCCCACCTCGATCATCGCGACCTTCGCGCTGATCCGGGTGATGGGCATGACGCTCAACACGATCACGATGCTCGCGCTGACGCTGTCGGTCGGTATCGTCATCGACGACGCGATCGTCGTCCTCGAGAACATCGTCCGCTTCATCGAAGAGAAGAAGATGGCGCCCGCGCGCGCCGCGGTGCTCGCGACCAAGGAGATCGGCCTCGCCGTCCTCGCGACCACCTTGTCGCTGGTCGCCGTGTTCCTGCCGATCGCGTTCATGTCCGGCATCGTCGGTCGGTTCATGGCCGGCTTCGGCTACACGATGTCGTTCGCCATCCTGATCTCGCTCTTCGTGTCGTTCACCCTCACCCCGATGCTCGCGTCGCGCTGGCTGAAGGGCCCGATCGCGCCGCCCAAGGGCGATGGGAAGACGCCCGAGCCCGAGACCTACCGCGAGCTCGAGGAAGAAGAGCACGACGGAGCCCGCTTCGATCCGCCGCCCGGCGATCGCGCCGAGGAGCGCGAGGAGTACCTGCAGTGGCAGCGCGGGACGCGCGTGGTGCCCGGTCACCACAGCCACGGCGACGGTGAAGGCGGGCGCCTCTACAAGGCCCTCGAGCGCGGCTACATGCGCCTCCTGGCGTGGTGCATGCGGCGCCGCTGGGTCGTGGGCATCGTGCTCGTCGTGGTCGTCGCGCTCATGGTCCCGATCGCGCGCGCGCTCCCCAAGGGCTTCTTGCCCGTCGACGACGGCTCGCGCTTCGAGGTCACCATCCGCGCCCCGGAGGGCATGTCGCTCGCCGAGTCGCGCGTCATCACCGAGCGCGTCTCGCGCGCCATCCGCGACGTACCCGGCGTGACCTACACGCTCGCGACGATCGGCAGCCCGCCCGGCGATCCGTCGGGTCGCGGCGCCAACTCCGCGTCCATCTACGTGCAGCTCGTGCCGCCCACCGAGCGCGAGCTCTCCGAGGAGCGGACGATGGCGCTGGTCCGCACCGAGGTGCTCCCGCAGTTCGCCGACCTGCACCTGCGCACCATCGTGAGCCCGCTCGGCGGCTTCGGCGGCGGCGGCGCCGCCAGCGCGGCGATCCAGTACGTCATCTCCGGTCCCGATCTCGACAACCTCTCCGAGTACTCGCAGGCGATCTTGGAGCGGGTCCGCGATCTACCGGACGTGGTGGACGCGGACACGACGCTGGTCACCGGCGCACCGGCGTACGAGGTCCGGATCGATCGCGCGCGCGCCGCGGATCTCGGCGTGTCGGTGGTGGACATCGCCAACGCGCTGCGGATCCTCGTCGGCGGCGTGGAGGCCTCGAGCTACACGGAGGGCGGAGAGCGCTACGACGTGCGGCTGCGCGCGCCGCTCGATGCGCGCACCAACCCGGAGTCGCTGGGACGCATCACCGTGCCCTCGCGAAGCGGGACCCCGGTGCGCCTGGCCGACGTGACGACGATCGAAGAGGGCACCGGGCCCGCGTTCGTCTCGCATCTGTCGCGCATGCGGCAGGTCACCATCTACTGCAACATCGCGCCCGGCGGCTCCGAGGCCGCGGTGGCCGAGCAGTTCGACCAGGCGCGCATCGCGCTCGGGATGCCGGCCGCGTACCGCGCGTCGCTCACCGGTCGCTCGCGCGAGATGGGGCGCGCGTTCAGCTCGTTCCTCATCGCCGTGGGCATGTCGCTGCTCTTCATGTACCTGGTGCTCGCCGCGCAGTTCGAGAGCTGGATCCACCCGATCACGATCCTCGCGTCGCTGCCCCTGACGATCCCCTTCGCGCTGCTCTCGCTGCTGCTCTTGGGCGGCTCGCTCAACCTCTACTCGGCGCTGGGCATCCTGGTGCTCTTCGGCATCGTCAAGAAGAACTCCATTCTTCAGGTCGATCACATCCGCGCGCTGCGACGCAAGGGCTACTCGCGCGCCGACGCCGTGATGGTGGGCAACAAGGACCGGCTCCGTCCCATCCTCATGACCACCGTCGCGTTCGTGGCCGGCATGATCCCGCTGGTGCTGTCGACGGGCGCAGGCTCGGGCACGAACCGCTCGATGGGCACCGTCGTCGCGGGCGGTCAGACGCTCTCGCTGCTGCTGACCCTCATCGCCACCCCGGTGATCTTCAGCTGGCTCGACGACATCGCGAACTCGCGCGCGGTGAAGTTCATCGCTCGCATGATCCGCGCGGTGTTCAGCCCCATCGACCGGTTCTTCTCGCGCGGCGAAGAGCACGCGAGCCCAGACGAGAGCCCGCCAACCCCGAGCTCGACGAGCAGCGCCCCGGCGGAGTGAAGCTCGGACGCCCCCGGCCCCATCGGCGCGCCTGGCAATCTCTCGCGCCGCGCTATGATGCGGCCGATGCTGCGGCTGGCTTGCTTGGGTCGGGTGGTGCTCTGCGCCGCGCTCGCGTCCGTCATCGTGGGGAGCGCCGCACCGCTGGCGGCCCAGACCCGCTTCGACGAAGAGCTCCCCGACGAAGCGGACTCCGGCCCCAGCGAGCGCGAGCGCGTGCTCGCCACGAGTCGGCCCGAGCAGCCGCGGATCGACTACAGCGATCCGGAGCTGCCGGTGTACTTCCGGATCGGCCTGGGCGGCGGCGGCGTCTTCGAGCAGTCGTCGCTCGACGACGCGCTCGCGACCCACGGCTATGCCCGCAGCCCCGCGTTCTTCCGCGCCGACGTGAGCATCGCGGGGCGCGCGCTGTCGTGGCTCTGGTTCGGAGGCCGCATCGGCGCGACGGGTCGCGGCTGGGGACGGCGCGATGGGCTCGCCGCCGCGCAGGCGACCGGCTTCGACCTGGTGGCGTTCGCGCACCTTCGCTTCCAGCTCGGTCGCGTGTTCGAGATCGGCGGGATGGTGGGCGGCGGCGTCGGCCTGGCGATCCTGACGATCAACGATCACCCGACTGTCGGGCCCGCGCCCCGACTGATGGGCGGCCTCGAGATCGGCCTGCGGCTCGGGTACGGGACCCGCGTCCTCTTGCACGGCGAAGTGAACTACTTCCCGCTCTTCGATCTCGATCGCTACGGCTCGGATCTCGAACTCGGTGGCGGATCGCTCTCGTTGATCTTGGAGGTGCGGCTGTGAGGCGTTGGCTCATCACGGCGGGCCTCGCGGCGCTCGCGCTCGCCGGCTGCGGCCCCGACCCCAGCTACATCTTCGTGGAGAGCTTCGAGGAGGCGTGCGACGGCGCGCCGTGCCTCTGGACCGTCCAGTCGACCACCCCCGGCGCCGCGCGCTGGAACGAGACGCTCCCGGGCGAGCACGGCGTGCTGCTCGAAGGCAGCCCGATGGCGATCATCCGCGACATGAGCGGGGTCGAGATCGCGGACCCGCCGATCTCGAGCATCTACAACGTCGAGATCGCGGCGCGCTGCGACGGCCCGGCGACCCTGACGATCGAGATGTCGGTCGAGGTCCTCGCGAGCGGGAGCATCGAGACGTTCACGGCGAGCGTGAGCCCGCCCGCCGACTGGGACGGCTCCCTCGACTCGCGCGAGCTGATCTCCGAGAGCGGCGGCTTCGGGGTGCTCTTCCGCGACATCGTCGCCCTGCGCGTGGTGAAGGAGGGCGAGGGCGCGTGCGAGCTCGACTACCTCGCGATCCGCGCGGACACGGCGTTCGGCCGCTGACCATGAGCGATCCCTTCGTCGCGGAGCGCCCCACGTGCAGCCGCTGCGGGGACTTCCTCTCGACCGACGCGGGCGGGCGCTTGCTCTGCGTGCCGTGCATCGAGCGCAACATGATCGAGGCGCTGCGCGGCCCATTCTCGGCGGCGCTCTTGGGGCGCGGCGTGCTCGCGCTGAGCACGCGCATCGGCTTTCACGCGATGTGGATCACCCTGCTCTTCGCGGCGCCCGGCTTCGTGCTCGAGCACGTGGTGCCGGATCTGCCGTTCGCGTTCCAGGCGCTCAACGGCGCGATCGCGCTGGTGGGCGAGCTCGCGATCATGACGCTCGCGCACGACGTCCTTCGAGGGCGCGACGCGGACCTGGGCCGAGCCTTCGGCGATGGCCTCGTGCGCTACGGCGCCGCGTTCGTGACGCGGTGGGTGGCCGGGCTGCTCACCCTGCTCTGGTCGCTCTTGCTGATCCTGCCGGGCCTCTACAAGGCCGCGGCGTACACCCTCGCCGCGCCCATCGCGGTCTTCGAAGAGACGACCGGCGGGGCCGCGATCGACGAGTCCATCGCGCGGACCAAGCCGCACATGGTCCTGATCCTCGGGAGCTACACGCTGCTCGGCGTCGCGTTCGTCGCTTGGCTCGCCGCGCTGATGGTCCTCTACGTCTTGCTCGGCGAGGAGGGCCTGACGCCCGCGATGCCGTGGATCATCGACGCGATCGGCGAGGTGGGCTTCGCGGCCATCATCTCCCTCGCGAGCTTCGTGCAGATGGTGCTCTACGTGAAGCTCGCGCGCGTCACCTCGCTCTCGTACTGAGCCAGACGCGCTCGAGCCCGCGACGTCGATCGACGCGCGGGCTCGAGGCGAGTGCAAGCGAAGAAAGCGGTCAGTCGTGGTGCGAGGCCGCGGCGCGGCGCAGGTAGGCGGGGATGTCGAGGGTGACCTCGTCGCCCAGCGCGGCGGCGCCGAAGGCGCGACCGGTCGGCGCGGCCATCGCCATCGCGCGCTCCTCGGGAGGAAGCGAGCGGCGGGTCGGGACGCTGGGGCGGCTCTCGCGGGTGGGCTCGCTGCGAACCTCGACGCGGGCCTGGGGCGCCATGCTGGTGCGGGGCGCCATGCTGCGCGGGGTCTGCAGCGAGAGCGGCAGGGTGCTCGAGCGCGAGGGACGCGCGGTGGTGGCGCTGACGACCTCGGCCATCTCGGCGCGCTCGATGTCGAAGCCGGTCGCGATCGCGGTGACCTTGACGACGTCGCCCATCTCGGGGTCGGTGAGGAGACCGAAGATGATGTTCGCGTCCTCGTGGGCCGCCTGCTGCACGAGGCTGGCCGCCTCGTTGATCTCGCGGAGCTTCACGTCGGGACCGGCGGTGAAGTTGAGGAGGATCCCCATCGCGCCGTCGATCGAGATGTCGTCGAGGAGCGGCGAGTTGATCGCCATCTCCACCGCGTTGAGCGCGCGGCGATCGCCCTTGCCGTAGCCGGTGCCCATCAGCGCGCGACCCTGCGAGGCCATGATCGTCTTCACGTCCGCGAAATCCACGTTGATGACGCCGTGCTGGGTGATGAGATCCGAGATGCCGCGGACCGCGTGCACCAGCACGTCGTCGGCGCGGCGGAAGGCCTCGAGCATCGAGAGATCCTCGTCCGCGAAGCCCAGGAGCTTCTGGTTCGGGATCGAGATGATGGTGTCGACGGCCTGCGCCAGCTCGCTCACGCCGTAGTCGGCGTTCTTCATGCGGCGCTTGCCCTCGAAGAGGAACGGCCGGGTGACCACGGCCACCGTGAGCGCGCCCATGTCGCGGGCGATCTGCGCGATGATCGGCGCCGCGCCCGTGCCCGTCCCGCCGCCCATGCCGGCGGTGACGAAGACCATGTCGGCGCCGCTCAGCGCCTCCTGGATGCGCTCCATCTCCTCGAGCGCGGACTTCTTGCCCACGTCGGGGTTGGCGCCTGCACCGAGACCGCGGGTGAGCGCGGAGCCGAGCTGGATCTTGAGGTTCGCGGGGCTGGCCTCCAGCGCCTGCGTGTCCGTGTTCGCTGCGATGAACTCCACGCCCTCGAGGCCGTTGTTGATCATCGTGGTCAGCGCGTTGCCGCCGGCACCACCGACACCGACCACCTTGATGCGCGCGCCCAGCGGCTCTTCGTCCGCAAACTCGATCGAGAATCCCATGTGTGCCTCCCTAGGCTGTTTCAGTCGCAGGGGTTGAATCCGTTTGCCCACCGTCGGCGCGACCTGCGCCGCCAGCTCGGTCACCCAATCGCCCGGGTGACCTAGGACGCGGTCTCGCGATTTCGCCCTCGCGAGGCCTCGTCCGAACGCGTTTCGTCAGAACACTTCCTTGAACCACTGGCCGAGGCGCGAGCCCCAGTGCTGCTCTTGCGCGCGGATGGCCGGCGCCGCGACGGCGACCTGCTGGCGCGGACGGGAGCGCACCTTCTGCGCGCCGTACTTCACCAGGCCGACGGCCGTCGCGTACGAGGGACCGCGGACCACGTCGATGAGGCCGCCCATGCCGCTCGGCTGACCGAGGCGCACCTGGTGTCCCAGGATCTGCTCGGCGATCGGCACCAGGCCTTCGATCTGCGCGGTGCCGCCGGTGACCACCACGCCGCTCGCGATGTGGCGCGAAAAGCCGCCCTGCTCGAGCACGTGCGCCACCTGCTGGAAGATCTCTTCGACGCGGGGCTCGATGATCGAGCACAAGTCACTGCGCGGCACGCTGCGCGCCGCGCGCCCACCGACCGAGGGGACCTCGACGGTCTCGTCGGCGTCCACCAGCGAAGCGCTGGCGCAGCCGTACTTGATCTTCACCCGCTCCGCCTCGGCGATCGGGGTGCGGAAGTAGTGGGCGATGTCGCTGGTGACGTTGATGCCGCCGACCGGGATCACGCTGGTGTGCACCACCGCGCCATCCACGTAGACGATGATGTCCGCGGTGCCGCCGCCGATGTCGACCAGCGCGACGCCGATCTCCTTCTCGTCGCCCTCGAGCACCGCGTCGGCGCTCGCGAGCGGCTCGAGCACGACCTCGGAGACGTGGAGGTTCGCGCGCTCCGCGCAGCGGCGGATGTTCTGCACCGCGCTGGTCGCCGCGGTCACGATGTGGACCTGCGCCTGCAAGCGCACGCCGTTCATGCCGACGGGCTCGCGGATGCCGCCCTGGTCGTCGACGATGTACTCCTGCGGGAGCACGTGCAGGACCTCGCGGTCCGAGCCGAGCGGGATGGCCCGCGCCTGCTCGAGCACCCGCGCCACGTCCTCGTGCTTGACCTCGCGGGCGTTCACGGCCGCGACGCCTTCCTTGTTCATCCCCTGCACGTGGCTGCCGGAGATCCCGGCGTACACGGAGGCGATGTCGACGCCGGCCATCGTCTCGGCCTGCTCCACGGCCGCGCGGATCGCCTGCACGGTCGACTCGATGTTCACCACCACACCGCGGCGCAGGCCGCGGCTGGGAACCGAACCGACACCGATGACGTCGAGGCCGTCCTCGGTCACCTCGGCGACGATGGCGCAGACCTTGGTCGTTCCAAGATCCAGACCTGCGATGATCTCGTTGTTGTCGCTGTCTGCCATGTGCTTCGTTCCATTCGGTCCGAGCATCTCGTCGCGAGCACCCGAACCTGAGCGACCACTAACCGCAGTCGTGGGACGCACACAAATTTTCGACGCACGTGGGGCGCGCGTCGTCCTGCGCTTGCCTCGGGTCCCCTCGCGTGTTTCCACTCCCCCATGACTTGGTGGGCCTCCGCTCGACGCGCTCTCGCGCTCCTTCCGCTCCTCGTCGGCTGCGCCCCGGAGCTCTCGTTGGGCGAGCCCTGCGCGCTCACGAGCGACTGCCCGGTGCCGCTCGTCTGCTTGCTCGATCGCTGCCGCAGCGAGTGCGAGACCAACCGCGACTGCGACGAGGACGCCGTGTGCTTGCGCGACGAGATCAGCGGCGCGCGCGCGTGTCGGACGCCGAACGAGCTCACGTGCGCGTCCACCGAAGACTGCGGTGAGCTCGCGTGCTCGCGGGGCCGCTGCGTGCAGCGCTGCGAGGAGACCACCGAGTGCGGCGGCACGGTGTGCGCGAACGACGGCGAGAGCCGGGTGTGCGTCGAGCCCACGGGCGACGGGTGCGCGAGCGACGACGAATGCGGGTTCGGTGTCTGCGACGACGGTCGTTGCGACGAGGTGAGGGATCTGGACGCGGGCGGCTACTCGTCGTGCCTCTTGCTCGACTCGGGACGGTTGGTGTGCGCCGGCGGGAACAACGCGTCGCTCCTGAGCGGTGATCCAGCGCTGCGCTTCGTGCCTTCGTTCACGCGCGTGCTCGACTCGGCGGGCCGCCAGCCGCCGTTCGAGGCGATCGAGATCGGCGCCGTCCACGGGTGCGCGCTCGCCGCTGGGCGGGTCCGCTGCTGGGGCGGCGGATCCGTCGGACAGAACGGCGCCGGCGTCAGCACGCCCCCGATCCCTTCCCCGCTCAGCGTGTTGAGCGAGGTGCGCGAGCTCGCCGTTGCCTACGACACCTCCTGCGCACGCACCGACGACGCGGTGTTCTGCTTCGGCTGGGATCAATTCGGGCAGCTCGGCGACGCCGCGACCCACGGCGTGGCACCCGCCTTCAGCGCCGCCCCGGTGCGGGTGGAGCTGCCGGCGGGGGTGGTGCCGGCGCGACTGCACATCGGCGGCTTTCACGCGTGCATCGTCGACGTGGTCGGCGCGGTGTACTGCTGGGGCGGCAACGACTTCGCGCAGATCAGCCCGACGCCCAGCAGCACGTGCATGCAGTCGGACACGAGCTACGGCTGCGAACCGACGCCGGTCCGCATCGAGGGCTACGGACCAGGCGAGCGACGCGCGGTCCAGGCGGTGGTCGGGCAGTCACACACCTGCATCCTCGACGACGCGGGCGCGGTGCGCTGCTTCGGTCAGAACCGCTTCGGTCAGCTGGGCGCTGGCCCGGTCATGGAGTCGGTCCCCACGCCGGTGACGACCTTCCCATCGGGCGTGGTGGCGCTCGACGCGGGTCGCTACTACACGTGCGCGCTGTTGAGCGATGGGCGGCTCTCGTGCTGGGGCGCGAACGACGCGGGCCAGCTCGGCACGGGCGGGGGCCCAGCGTCGGTCACCCCGACCGACGTCGACCTCGAGCTCCCGAGCGGCGTGCGGATCGTGGACTTCAGCTGCGGCGACGAGCACGCGTGCGCGCTCGATGGACGAGGCGCCGTGTACTGCTGGGGCAGCGCCAACGACGGACGGCTCGGCGACGATCCCAGCGGCGCCGCGCTGCGGCCGCCGATGCCGGTGCCCGTGCGTGTCTTTGCGGGCAGGACCCCGGGCTGACGGCTGGGGGTCCTAAGGCTTCGGCTCCTTGCCGAGCATCACCCAGTAGATGCCGAGCTTGGCCACCGTCTCGGCGAACTCGTCGAAGGCGACCGGCTTGCGCACGAAGCTGTTGGCGCCGTGCTCGAAGCTGGCGAGTCGATCGCGCTGCTCGTCGGACGAGGTGAGCATCACGATGGGGAGCTGCGCGGTGCGGGGATCGGCGCGCAGGCGCTGCAGGACCTCGCCGCCGCCGAGGCGCGGCAGGCCGATGTCGAGCAGCACCACGACCGGCAGGTCTTTGCCCTTGCGCTCGTCGGCGAACTCGCCCTCGGCGAACAGGTAGTCGAGCGCCTGCTGCCCGTCGCGCACCACGTCGACGTCGTGGCCGAGGTGCACCCGCCGGAAGGCGCGCAGCGTGAGGATCTCGTCGGACGCGTTGTCCTCGACCAAGAGGATGCGTTTCGTCATGCCACCTCCGAGTGCCCGCCGGAGGCGGACGGAAGCCAGAAGCCGAAGCGCGCGCCCTCACCGAGCACGCCTTCGCCGAACACCCCGCCGCCGTGCCGCCGCACCACCCGCTCCACCGTCGCCAGGCCGAGGCCGAGGCCCGCGAATTCGCTCTCGCGGGCCGAAAGAGCTTGCCGTGGTGCGCCATGTCGAAGCCCGCGCCGTTGTCGCTCACGACGATGTGGAGCTGACCGTCACGCACCTCCTGATCGACGCGGACGACCGCCGTCTCGCGCGCCTCGCTGTACTTGATCGCGTTGCCGATGAGGTTCTGCAGCACCGAGCGCAAGAGACGCGCGTCCCCCCGCACCCGCAGGTCCGGCGCCACGTCGAACTGCACCCGCCGCGCCGGATCGGCGCGTGAGAGCTCGGCGAAGACGTCGGCGGCGAGCGCGCTGATGTCGACCCGATCACGGGCGAGCTCGCCTCGGCTCAGGCGGGAGAGATGCAGCAAGCCGTCGATGAGCTCGCCCATGCGCTTGCTGCCATCGATGATGTGGCCGAGGAACGCCTTGCCCTCGTCGTCCAGCACCTCGCCGTAGTCCTCGATGAGCGCGCGGCTGAACCCCGACATCGCGCGCAGCGGCGCGCGCAGGTCGTGGGACACCGCGTACGCGAACGCCTCGAGCTCGCGGTTGGCGGCAGAGAGCTCGGCGGTGCGATCCTCGACGCGCTGCTCGAGCTCGGCGTTGAGCTGACGAAGCGCTTCTTTCGCGAGCACCCGCTCGGTCACGTCTTGGGTCGTGCCCAGCACCCGGATCGGCGCGCCCGTCTCGGGATGCCGAAAGAGCCGCGTCTTGGAGCTCACGTAGCGCACGTCGCCCCCCTTCTGGACGATGCGGAACTCGTTCTCGAAGACGTCCGAGCCCTCGGGCATCGAGCTCGGGACCAAGTGCCGGTCCTCTTCGTGGCAGTGGGCGAAGACCAGCGAGAGGCTCGGCACCACCTCGCCTGGCTCGTAGCCGAAGATGCGAAAGTACTGATCCGACCAGTAGTGGGGCTCGATGGGCATCCCGTGCTCGTCGAGGCGGATCGCCCAGCTCCCGACCTGCCCGAGGCGCTGCGCGTCGGCCATGTTGTCGGACGCCTCGAGCCGGAGGCGATCGGCCTCGCGCGCGTCCGTCACGTCGAGCGCGATGCCGATCGTGCCGGTGAGCGCACCGCTGCTGTCGTACGAAGGAACGATCACCGACTGCAGGAGCCGGCCTTGGTACTGGCTCTCGTAGCTGAGGCTCTCGCCCTTCAGCACCCGTAGGTGGCGCGGCAACGCCGCGCGCGCGGCCTCCTCCGAGATGTCGCCCAGGAAGCGCCCGACCAGCGTCGAGGGATCGTGCCCCATCGCACGCACCGCGCGGCCGCCGATCGAGGTGAGGCGGATCCGCGGATCGGTGTCGGTCGTCCAGAAGTAGCCCGCGATCTGATCGCCGAGCACCGCGAGCCGATGCTCGCGCTCGTGCAGGGCGCGCGCGGATGCGTCGCGCTCCACGCCGAGCGCGGCGTGGGCCGCGATCCCCGAGGCGAAGATCCGATCGGCCTCGTCGAACCCCTCGCCCGAGCGACGCAAGAAGACGAGCGCGCCGAGCAGCGCGCCCGACGCGTCGGCGAGCGGGCACGCGAGCAGCGAGCGCGCACCGAGCGCGTCGAAGAACGACGCGTCGGCGTCCGCGTCGCCGATCGTCCGCTGCGAGAGCGCCCGAAGGGCGGTGAGCCGGGTCGCGAACGCGACGCCGAAGGTGGCCGGAAGGACGCTCTCGATCCCGAGGCGAAAGCCGAGCGTCAGCTCCCCGCTCGGGCTCGCCGCGTAGTACACGGCGCCCGTCGCCTCGAGCGCCGCGATCACGTCGCCGAGCAGCGCGACGCCATCGGGTGCGCAGAGGGGATGACCGTCGAGCAAGCGGCGCGCGCTGAATGCGAGGACCTCGAGCTGCCGCGCCACGGTCATCCTCGGCTGCTCCCGAGCGCCTCGATGCGGCTGCGCACCGTGCTCTGCAAGAGCTCGATGTCGAAGGGCTTCTCGATGTGCGGGTTCGTGACGCCCTCGAGGAAGGCCTGCGAGTCGGCGCCGTACGCGCCGCCGGTGACGAAGATCATGCGCTCGGCCTGCTCGGGCGCACGCTCCGCGAGCTGTGCGTAGAGCGCCATGCCCGTCATCTCGGGCATCATCACGTCGCAGAGGATCACGTCGAAGCGCTCGCCCGCGCCGATGCGCTCGGCCGCCTCGGTCGCGCGGGACAGCGCCGTCACGTCGTACTCGAAGGAGAGCAGCCGCTTGAGCATGTTCAGGACGAGCCGCTCGTCGTCGACGATGAGCACGCGGTGGCCGGTCTTCTCGGCGCGGGTGCGGGGCCGCGACGCGCGGCTCGCGATCGGCGCGCGCTCCGCCGCCACCGGCAACGCGACGCGGAACGTGGTCCCCGATCCGAGCGCGCTCTCGGCCGTGAGCTCACCGCCGAGCGCATCGACGATGCGCTGACAGATCGAGAGGCCGAGCCCGGTGCCGCGCCCGACCGGCTTGGTCGTGAAGAAGGGATCGCGCATCCGGCGCAGCACCTCCGGGCTCATCCCGACGCCCGTGTCCTTCACCTCGACGACGACCCGCGCGTCGTTCGGCTCGACGTAGGCCCGCACTCGGATCTCGTTCTTGCTCGCGTCTCCCTCCGGCATCGCCTGCGCCGCGTTGACCAGCAGGTTCAAGAAGAGCTGTCCCAGCCGGGCGGTGTTGCCGAGCACCGGGGGCACGTCGAGCGGCTCGATGTGTACGGTCGCGACGTGCCGGGTCTCGGTCGCGGCCACCCGCGCCGACGACTCGAGGACGCCCGCGAGATCGACCGCGGTGTTCTCTTCGGCGTGAGGGCGGGAGAACACGCTGATGTCGGCGACGATGGCGCGCAGCCGCGACGCCGCCTCACGGGCGTCGTCGAGCTCCGAGAAGCGCCGCACGTCCTTCAGCTCTTGGTGCAAGAGCTCGAGGTTCGCGATCAGCGCCGCGAGCGGGTTGTTGATCTCGTGCGCCACGCCAGCCGCGATCATCCCGACCGACGCGAGGCGATCGGACGCCGCGAGCTGCACCTCCAGCTCGCGCTGCGCGGTGACGTCGCGCTCGACGCCGACCACGCCTTCGATCTCGCCGGCCTCCGTCTTGAGCGGCGAGAACGCGGTCTGGTAGCGCCGGATGCCGCCGTCCGCGCCGAGCGACCACTCGCAGAGCGCGCGCTCGCCGCCCAGCGCCCGCTGCATCGCGGCGCGCTGCGCGTCCGCCACCTCCGGCGGCCACAGCTCGTCCGGCCTCCGACCGATGAGGGCCTCGCCCCGGCGAGGCGGCGACGTGGTGCGGGTGCCGAAGACCCGGGTGTGGCGCAGCGCGCGGTCGGTCGTGAAGACCACGTCACCCAGCGAGTCCATCACCGTCCGGAGGCGCTCTTCGCTGGCGCGGAGCTCCGCTTCGGCGCGCAGGCGTGCGCGCCGAGCGGCGGCCTGCTCGAGCGCGCGCTCCACCACGAGCGGCAGCCGCGCGAGGCTGTCCTTCAAGATGAAGTCGTCGGCGCCCGCCTTGAGCATCTCGACGGCCATCTCTTCGCCGATCGTGCCGCTCACCACCAAGAAGGGGATCGGGTGTCCGCTGCGGTGCAGGAGCGTGAGCGCCTCGCGGCCTCCGAAGCCGGGCAGCGAGTAGTCCGAGATGACGAGATCCCAGACCCGCGAGTCGAGCGCCTCGATGAGGTCGAGCCCCGACGCGACGCGCTCGACCTCGAGCGTGAAGCCTCCTTGCTCGAGGGCGCGCACCACCAGCGCCGCGTCCGCGGGAGAGTCTTCGACGAGCAAGAGCGAGATGCGCCGCACCGAGGTTCCTCAGCCGTCTGTGTTCGCGCGAGCCCGGCGCAACGGCGGTCCCCACGCTACCGCCCATCGGCAGGGCCTTTCAACCTTCGCGCGCGCGTGCCCAGACGACCGGATGCGGATAAGGGTTGGGGGATGACGTCGGTCCTCTTTCCGCGGCTGCTCGAGCGTCAGGACCTCACTGACGTGGCGCTGCGCGTCGGGGACGAGACGCTCTCCTACCGAGCGCTCGCGGCGCTGGTGACCGCCCATCGCATCCGCCTCGAGGGGCTACACGTCACCCCGGGCTCGACGGTGGCGCTCTACACTGACCCCTCGATCGACACGCTCGCGACGGCGGTCGCGCTGGTGCAGGCCGGCTACGTGCTCGTGCCCCTCGATCCCAAGCTGGGCGAGCGGGAGCTCGAGCACATCGCGAAGGACGCCGATCCCCAGGTGGCGCTCGCGGTCGATCCGGCGTTGGTGTCCGGCAAGCTGGGGGCGGTGGTGACGCTCGAGACCGCGGTCACCCCGCACGAGCTCGACCCCGCGACGCTGCGCCCGCTGACGGCCGCCGATCCGGCGCTGCTCCTCTACACGTCGGGCACGACGGGGCTGCCGAAAGGGGTGCAGCTCTCGAGCGAGGCGATCGCCGCCGACCTGGACGGCCTCGCCGACGCCTGGGACTGGACCGAGCGCGACACGATCGTGCACGCCCTGCCGGTCTTCCACGTGCACGGCCTCGTGCTCGGGCTCTTCGGCGCGATCCGGCGGGGTGGGTGTCTCGCCTGGGTCCCGCGCTTCTCGCCCGAGGCGATCACCGACGCGCTGGCCCGCGAGAGCGCGCGGCCCGAGCGCAGCGCGGTGCTCTTCTCGGTGCCCACCATGGTGCACCGCCTCGCGGAGCACGCGGAGACGAGCGCGACCTGCCGCGACGCGCTGCGCGGCGCGCGGCTCTTGGTGAGTGGCTCAGCGGCGCTGCCGGCGCGCGAGCACGAGCGCATCGAGCGCCTCGCAGGGCAGCGGATGATCGAGCGCTACGGGATGACCGAGACCCTCATCACCTGCGCGATGCGCGCCGACGGCGATCGACGCGCGGGCGTGGTGGGCCGGCCCATCGCGGGCGTCGAGGTGCGGGTGCGACCGAGCGAGGACGACGAGCGCATGGGCGAGCTCGAGGTGCGTGGACCGACGCTGATGCTCGGGTACCTGAACCGACCGGACGCGACCGCGGAGGTGATGCGCGACGGCTGGTTCTCCACGGGCGACCTCGCGGTGATCGAGGACGACGGCGTCGTTCGGCTCGTGGGGCGCAAGGCCACCGACCTGATCAAGTGCGGCGGCTACCGCATCGGCGCGGGCGAGATCGAGGGCGCCTTGCTCGAGCACCCGGCGGTGGCCGAGGTCGCGGTGATCGGCGCGCCCGATCCGGATCTGGGCGAGCGCATCGTCGCGTTCTTGGTGCTGCGTCCGGAGCCGAGCGTCGAGGACGCGGCGTTGATCGATCACGTCGCCAAGCTGCTCAGCCCGCACAAGCGCCCGAGGGAGATCCACCGGGTCGCGGCGCTGCCCCGCAACGCGATGGGCAAGGTCCAGAAGAAGCACCTGCGGGACGCGCTCGCTCGAGACGGCGAGCCCTGATCACGCCACGCGATCACTGGATCACGTCGCTCGACGACTCGTCTTCATCGCGCCACCCGGTCACGCCGCTCGAGGACTCGTCTGCCCGGATCGCGTCGAGCACCCCGCTGGGTCGATCGAGCGCAGCCGCCTCGCCCAGCCTCCCCATCGCGCGCTCGGCCTCGGCGCCGTCGGCGCCGCCCAGCACCTCGCGCATCCGGGGCGCCGCGTCCCGCAGCGTGCGCGCCACGTGCTCGGTCGCCAGATCGTGCGCTCGCCAGGTGGCCCGCCGCGCGACGTAGGCGTCGAGCGATGCGGACTGACGGAGGAGCGCGGACGCCACGCCCCTTCGCACCCGCTCGTCGGGATGATCGAGCAGCGAGAGATACGACGCGCTCGACTCGATCTGCCGCACCTCGGGGCCGACGTGCAGGAGCGCGCCGTACGAGCCGGCCTCGATGCGGGCGACGTTCACGTGTGCGCTGATGAGGTGCGTGGGCAAGAGCGCGTAGATCACCGCGACCGCCGCGAGCGCGTCGAGCTGCCTGCGGACGAGCCACACGAACGAGCGCCCGAGCGCGAGCTTGCGGACGGTGAGGAGCATGCCGATCACCACCGAGGTGATGCCCAGGATCCCCACGATGCGCAGATCCGAGAGGCCCGAGCGCGCGATGTGGATCCCGAGGCGCGCATACGTCGCGACCGCGATGCCGATGCCCAGCGCCGTCCACGCGTAGGCGAGGCGACGAACGCCGCGGGCCGTCGGATCGGTCGCGAGGCCACCGCGGAACAGCACGCCCACGGTCCCCGTGACCATCGCGAGCGCGACCGTCAGCCAGAACGCGCCTTGGTGCGCGTAGATCTGCGTCGTCATGCCCTCGGGCGGGCGGCCCGACACCAGGTGGATCGCGTCGAGCACGAGGTAGCCCGCGAACACCGCGCACACGGCGATGAGCGAGTTGCGCGCGACGGCTCGTGACAGCGCGCTCACCGCGCCATCGGGGGCGGCGCCCTCGTCGTCCCGCGCGAGCAGCGGCGACGGACGCAAGAGGAAGATCCCTGCGCCGAGCGCGGCGCACCAGAGCGCGATCCGCACCGGCGCGGGCCACGCCAGGGACGAGAGCGCGTCCCACACCCACGTGAGCCCGTCGGCGACGATCGGGTTCGCGAGCGCGAACACGAGCACGAAGGCGAGCGCCAGCGCGAGCGGCACGACCGTGGCGATCACGCGGTGCGCGGTCTGGCCCGAGCGCGGCACGAGCCTGCGCAGACCGGCGAGCGACGCGCTCACCCGCGAAGGGATCGCGACCACCGCGGTGAAGAACGTCGCGCCGACCTCGAGCGGCGAGGCGCGACGCTGGCGCAGCACGATCGGCAGCGCCGCGATCGCCAGGAGCGCGGCGAGGTTGGTGCTGTCGGCCGGCAGGATCGCCATGCGCAGCGCGAGGAGCCCCAGCACGGTGCCCAGCACCACGAGGCGACGCGTCCAGCGAAAGCGCGCGATCGAGAGCGCGACCACGAGCGGCACCGCGGCGTAGACCAACGCGAGACCGAGGCCGCCCACCACCGAGGTCTCGCCGTCCCACGTCGCGACGTCGACGACGAGCGCGATGGAGAGCCACGCCGCGAGCTCCTTGGGACGAAGCGGCGGGTGGGTGACGGGACGCCGCGGCAGGGGCGCGGGGAGATCGCGATAGGGAGGGCTCTGGGGCGCAGGACTCGAAGCGTCGACGGCGGCGTGCATGGACGCTTCGACCGCGCCGGGCCTCGCGCCGATTCCGCGGGAACGCCAGCGGTCGCCTCAGGAACGCGAACGGCCGCCCGGTGGTGCCGAGCGGCCGTGATGCGTGAGCGACCGTGAGGCGGTCAGCGGCCGCGATGCGAGCGGCCGTGATGCGGTGAGGGGTCGCGTCAGCCGATCGCTT
>CAYZQM010000064.1:0-374 GCA_964480175.1 uncultured Sandaracinaceae bacterium | reverse complement strand
CCTCGCCGTAGCGCACGATCGGGTTCCACGGGCCCTGGCCCGCGCGGGGCTGCCAGTTGTGCCAGATCTCTTCGCCCTTGCCCCAGTAGAAGAGCTCGAGGCGACCGTCCTGGTTCTGCCCGATCGCCGCGTGGCTGGCGCCCTCGCCGAGCACCTCGTCGTCGGTGCCCCAGTCGCCGTTCGCGTGCGCTTGCCAGGTGTTCTTGATCTGTCCCTTGGGGTCGATGAAGAAGACCTCGAGGCGCCCGTCGCGGTTCGCGGCCACGTCGAGCTGCACGGCGCTGACGCCCAGCGCCTCCTGGCCGTTCCAGTCGCCGTTCGGCGTGGTCTGCCAGTCGTGGAAGACCATGTTCGACGCGTCCCGCCAGAAGACC
>CAYZQM010000063.1:3587-27591 GCA_964480175.1 uncultured Sandaracinaceae bacterium | reverse complement strand
CGCATCATCATCTGCGTGCCCTTCGGGATCACCGAGGTCGAGAAGCGCGCGGTCAAGGAGTCGGCCGAGAGCGCGGGGGCCCGCGAGGTCTTCCTGATCGAGGAGCCCATGGCCGCCGCCATCGGCGCGGGTCTGCCGATCACCGAGCCGAGCGGCAACATGGTCGTCGACATCGGCGGCGGCACCACCGAAGTCGCGGTCATCTCGCTGGCTGGCATCGTCTACTCCCAGAGCGTGCGCGTCGGCGGCGACAAGATGGACGAGGCGATCGTCGCCTACATGAAGCGCAAGTACAACCTGCTGATCGGCGAGCAGACGGCCGAGCGGGTCAAGACGCTGGTGGGCAACGCGTACCCCGGCGACGTCGTCGAGACGCTCGAGGTCAAGGGTCGCGATCTGGTGGCCGGCGTGCCGAAGACCGTGATGGTGAACTCGGACGAGATCCGCGACGCGCTCTCCGAGCCGATCAACACGATCGTCGAGTCGGTGATGGCCGCGCTCGAGAAGACCCCGCCCGAGCTCTCCGCCGACATCGTCGACAAGGGGATCGTGCTCACCGGCGGCGGCGCGCAGCTCAAGAACCTCGATGTCCTGCTTCGCGAAGAGACCGGGCTGCCCGTGATGCTCTGCGACGATCCGGTCAGCGCGGTCGTGCTCGGCAGCGGCAAGGCGCTCGATCACCTCGACTTGCTGCGCGAAGTCACCATCCAGTAAGGGGGCCCGCGCGGCCCGAGCCCGCGACGCGCGCGAGCTCGAGCCACGTCGCGCTCAGCAGATCCGCGACGCGCGCGAACGACGTCGCGCGGCCGCCAGCCCCAAGCCCGCGATCATCAGCAGCGCAGCCGGCGTGATCGGTCGGCCCTGTCCTGCGCTGCAGCCACCGCCACCGGGATCGGTCGGGTCCGGATCGGGATCGGGGCTGCCGCCGCCGTAGGGCACCCAGTCGCCCTCGTGATCGCGGTCGTCCTCGCGCAGCGCGGGATCGCCCGTGGTGTCGACGCCGCGCTCCATGTCCGACGCCTCGTCGGGCGCGTCGAAGCCGCGGCCGGCCTCGGGGTCCTCGGGGAGGAAGGTCGGGCCACCGACGTCGGTCGGCTCGGGCGCATCGGGCGTCGGGACCCACGCGCCGAGCAAGTCGACGACGAGGAACGTGCGCGCGATCGAGTACAGACAGAGGCGACCATCCGCGCTCAGGCGCGAGACGGCGATGGCGGCGGCAGGGTTGTCGGAGTCGAAGTTGAGGTTCGAGGTCTCGGGCACACCGGGGAGATCACAGGGATACGCCACCACGTGGCCTCGCTCGCCGGGCGAGATCGTCGTGAGGTTCACGGTGACGGCGCGCACGTCGTCCGGCATGCCGGGGATCGCGGCGATGGGGAGCTCGATCGTCTGCCCCCGACCCAGCCGTCCCACGTAGAGGCCATCGGGGCTGCGTGTGTCGAGCAGGCGCGTGCCGGCGAGCGGCTGGTAGGAGAGCTCACCGTCGGGGACGAGCACACCGGTGACGTCCACCACGACGTGCACCGGCGTCGATGGCTGGATGCAGAGCAACGCCTCGCCCGCGGGCCCGCGGCCGACGCCCGACACGATCGTGTTCGCGGTCACCGTGTTGGCCGCGAAGTTCACCATCGAGGTCTCGGGCATGTCCTCGCCACACGCGAACGCGGTCAAGAAGCCCGCGGCGTCGCGGTTCTGCACGACGGCGAGGCTCGCGATCACGCCGACCGCGCCAGGCGGCGCGCCGAGATCGATCGCGAGCGGCGTACCGTCGCGGACGATCGCGTCGAGCGAGCGCGAGTCGAAGACGCGACGCGGCCCGCCCGTTCGGAGACCGAGCCCCGCGGTCGGCGAGAACGCGGCGTTCAGGTCCGCCACCGCGTCCACCTCCGTGCTCGGCGTGAACGTCACGCCGCCCGCGTTGATCGGCACCGCGACGCCGTTGGCGCGCACCCGCGGCGGCGCGAAGTTGACGGTCGAGATCATGGGCGCCGGACCGCTCGGATGGACCACGATGAAGCCGGGATCCATCCGCGGGATCGCGGCGACGTTCATCCAGATCGCGGTCGTGCCCGGCTCGATGGCGTCGATCGTCGAGAGCGTCCGCGGCGCCGCGGGCGTCAGCGGCGACTCCATGCGGGTGTCGAAGAGACGCACGGGCTCGATCAGCGCAAGACGCGAGACCAGGCCGCGCGGCACCACGGTGGGCAGCGGCGCGTCGGGCTGATGCACCGCGAGCTCCGGCTCGGGCGGCGGCCCGGGCTCGCAGCGCACGGGGTCCGACATGCAGACCTCACCCGAGGCCGCGCAGTCGACGTACGAGCAGTCCTCCGCGACCGCGGCGGTGCCGTAGCAGACCACCGGGCAGCTCCGCGCCGGCGGCCCCGATCGGAAGAACGCCGTCTCGCGTCGCCCCGCGGCGACGCTGACCTCGAGGTGGATGTGGTTGACGTGGTGATCGGGCGGCGTGCGACCGCCGCACTCCGCGCGCGTGTCGCACATCTCGCGGAAGTGATCGTTTCGCCGACTGCCCGTCCAGTACATCCCATCCCAGATCACCCGCTGCACCCCGATGTGCTCGGCGTTCGCGATGAGCCAGTTGGCGATCTCGTCGCCGCGCGTGTTGTCGGCGTCGCCGTCGATCGTGGCGATCCCGATGTCGATCGCACGACCGATCGCGTGCACGGACAGGTGGCTCGTGTTGCCCGAGTTGCGCCGGCAGCTGTACGTCCCGCTGTTCCGCGCGAACGACCAGCGGCCGAAGATGTAGTTGGCGATCTCGGTCGTGCCGGGGTGCGCGGCGGTGCACGCAGGGTGCACGCAGGTGGTGAACGTCCCGGGCTCGGGGCAGTAGCCGAGCGGCGCGATGGACGGCGGCTCGACGACCTCGACGTACTGACCGTTGGCCGCGGCGAACACGGCCTCGGGTGGGACCCAGTCGCCCGGGATGCGCATCTCCTGCAGCGACACGCCGACGGGATCACCGCCCATGCACCCGACCGCGAGCGCCGCCGCTACGAAGGCTGTCCATCCGAAGGATCGCGTCATCGTCACTCCTGGCCTCGCCGGTGCACGGGTTGGAGGGCGACAGTACCAGGCTTCCTCGTGCGATCGGGATCGTGGTGGGATCGTGGCGAGCGCCGCGCCGCGTCGGTATACGGACGCATGCGCCGCGCATGGTTGCTGGTGTTGCTCGTCGCGTGTGGCGCTCCGCCGCCCACGCCGGCGCCGCCCGCGCCCGCAGGGATGATCTGGGTGCCGCCCGGAGCGCTCTCGAGCGGCCGCAGCGTGGCCGGGTACTTCTTGGATCGGACCGACGTGACCGTGGGCGAGTACCGACGCGCCCACCCCGAGCCGACCACGGCGACGCGCATCGGAGGCGGGGTGTTCTCGATCGCGTCGGGGCACTTCGAGGTGCGGATGGGCGCCGACGTTCTCGCGCCGCTCGGCGACGGCGTCGCGGCGGACGACGATCATCCAGCGACGCAGATCACGGCGCTCGAAGCGGAGGCCCACTGCCGATCGCGGGGCGCGCGCCTGCCGACGAGCGACGAGTGGGAGCACGCCGCACGCAACGGCCGCGGCGAGACGGGACGCTACCCCTGGGGCGACGCGCTCGACGACGCGAGCGGCGCGCCGCGCGCGAACGTGTGGCAGGGCGCGTTCCCCACCGCCAACACGCTCGCCGACGGCTACCTCTACGCCTCGCCCGTGGGCGCGTTCCCGCCGACGCCGCTCGGCTTCGTCGATCTGATCGGCAACGTGTGGCAGTGGACCTCCACGGACGCGGCGGAGCGCACGGCGAGCGCTGCGCTGCCGGTCGCTTCACCGGGTGCCCGCGTCATCCGCGGGGGATCGTTTCTGTGCGACCCGCGCGTCTGCCACGGCTACACGATCGGCGCGGCGCAGGCCGCCGACCCCGACGCACCCCTGATGCACGTGGGCTTTCGCTGCGCGCGCGACGCACCGCGACGATGAGCGAGCCAACGACGGAGAGATGAGGCACCCTCTCGCTCGTGCGCGACCGCTTCGTGGTTCACACGCCCGAGAACGTGACGTTCGAGTTCGAGCTCGCGTCCGTAGGCTCGCGCGCGCTCGCGTGGGCGATCGACGTGATCATCATGGCCGTCCTGATCGTCGGCGGCGTGCTCGTGCTGAGCGTGGTGGCGCCCGCGCTCGGGGGTTTCGCGATCGCGCTGGTGTCCATCCTCGTGTTCCTGGTGCAGTGGTGGTACGGCGCCCTCGCGGAGTGGCTGTGGGCGGGGCGCACGGTGGGCAAGCGCCTGGTCGGGCTGCGCGCCATCGATCAGCGCGGGCTCCGCATCGGCTTCGTGCAGGCGGTGATCCGCAACTTGGTGCGGGTCGCCGATCTCTTGCCCGGCCTCTACTTGGTCGGCGGCGTGAGCGTCCTGCTCGATCCCCGCGCGCGGCGCTTGGGCGACATCGCGGCGGGCACGGTGGTGGTGCGCGAGCGCAGCGCGCCGCGGCCTGCCCAGCTCATGTCCAGCAGCGAGCGGCACAACACGTTCCTGAGCGACGCGTCGGTCCGCGCGGCGGCGCGCCAGATCTCGGCGCCCGAGCGGGACGCGATGGTGGCGCTCGGGCTGCGTCGCGAGCGCTTGCCTTTGCACGTGCGTCACGAGCTCTTCGAGCGCCTCGCAGCGCACTTGGAGCAGCGCATCCACGTCGCGCGCCCGTCGTTCTTCACTCCCGAGAAGTACGTGCTCAACCTGACCGGTGTGGTGCTCAGCGCGGCCGACGCGGGCAAGGGCAAGGAGCGCGTGTCCTTGCCGCCCTCGCCGTGATCGCGCGCTGGGGCGTCGCTGCGCTCTACCTCGCCGGGGGCCTCTGCCTCGCTGCAGGCCTCGGGCACGCCGCGCCGGCGAGCGCGCAGCGCGAGGCGCCGAACGTCGTGCTCATCGTCGCCGACGATCTCGGCTGGGGCGAGCTCGGGGCTTATGGCCAGACGATGATCGCGACGCCGCACCTCGATCGGCTCGCGGCGCGCGGGGTTCGCTTCACCGACGCGTACGCCGCGGCGCCTGTCTGCGCCCCGTCGCGCTGCTCGATGCTGACGGGCCGCTACGCGACGCACTGCTCGTCTCCCGAGAACGCGCGGCCCAACGTCCCGCTCTCGCTCGAGACGCCGAACGTCGCGCTCTGGCTCGACGCCGAGGGCTACGAGACCGCGCTCGTCGGCAAGTGGGGCTTGGGCGGCGAGCTCGACGAGGGCACGCGCTTTTCGACGTTCAGCCTCCCGAACGCGATCGGCTTCGACCGGTTCGCGGGCGTCGTCGATCAGCAGCTCGCAGAGGTGGCCTATCCCTTCGAGTGGTGGCGCGACGACGAGCGGGTCGCGAACGAGCACGGCGGAGCGCGCCGCTGGCTGGCTGCGGTGCTGATCGAAGAGGTGCTCGCGCAGCTCGATCGGCTCGAGCGCGATCGGCCCTTCTTCCTCCTCTTCACCCCGACGCTGCCCCACCGCGAGTACCGGGTCCCCGAGATCGACGCGGCCTACCGCGACCGTGGCTGGCCCGCGGTGGAGGCGACGTACGCGACGATGGTGAGCGAGCTCGATCGCCAAGTGGGCGCGATCGTCGAGCGGCTCGAGGCGCGCGGGCTGATGGGGGAGACGCTCTTGATCTTCACGAGCGACAACGGCCCGAGCAGCAACGACGGCCACACGGCGGACTTCTTTCGCTCGGCAGGCGGGCTCCGCGGAGAGAAGCGGGATCTCTACGAGGGCGGGATCCGGGTCCCACTGATCATCGCAGGGCCCGACATCGGTGCCCGCGACGAGGCGACGCCGGTCGCGCTCTACGATCTCATGCCCACGCTCGCAGAGCTCGCAGGCACCGACGCAACGTCGCTCGACGGAGTGTCGCTCGTGCCGCTCTTGTCGGGCGGATCGCTCCCCCGCGAGGGGCTGCTCTTCTCGGGCGGCGAGGCGGCGCGTCCGAGCGACGAGGACGACACCCGCTTCGCCGTGCGCGCGGGCGCGCTCTCGCTCATCGAGCGCCGCTCGGGGATCCGGGAGCTCTACGACCTGTCGAGCGATCCGGCGCAGGCGCACGATCTCGCGGACGAGCGTCCCGACGACGTGGCGCGCCTCGCCGCGCTGCGGGCCCGGCTCGCGTCGCCGCTCGCGGCGACGTCGGCGCCGACGCTCGCGATCGACGGAGACGACGATGCCGCTCCGGACGAGCTGACCCCCGTGCTCGCGTTCTCGTTCGACGAAGGGGATCCGCTCGCGAACCTGCTGCCCCGCCCCGCTGCGCGCCTGCGGCTCGTGGGCGGAGCCGCGCTGCACGAAGGGCGCCTGCGCTTGGCGCGGTCGAGCGATGGCGCGGCGCGCGCGCACGCGGTGCTCGCCGCGCACCCGAGCCACGCGTTCGGGCGCGCGAGCTTCACGTTCGCCGCCCAGATCGCGCTCGAGCCCACGGGCGGCCTCGACCCAGCGGATGGAAGCGTCGAGCGCGCGACCGTCGCGTGCGCCCGGCCTGCCGGGCGGGAGCCGCGCTTCACGGACTGGGCCGTGCTCGCGCACGTCGGCACGATCTACGACGAGAGCGACGACGACGACCACGACGACGACGAGAACGACGACGCTACGAGCGCCGAGCCCATCGATCCCCGGAGCATCGGCGTGATCTTCGGCGACCCGAGCATCTCGGGACGCGGCCGCCGCGCCGCCGAGCACGCCTCGACCGTGCCGATCGTCTCGCGCCTCCAGATCACGGATGGCGACGTGCACCGGCTCGAGGTCGCCTACGACGATGCGCGCGGCGAGCTGCACTTCACGCTCGACGACGAGACCGACGTGGTGCCGGTCGAGCGGCGCCTGCACTACCCGAGCGATGGCCCGTTGGTGCTCGGCGCCTGCCTGGACGCGTCCGGTCGGCCCGAGGGCGCGATGGTCGGCAGCCTCGACGACGTCGCGCTGGCCCGTGGCGCCGGGAGCCTCCTCGGCGAGGACGGATCGGTCGCGCTCCCGTTCGCGCAGCCGTCCGAGCGCACCGTGCGCGTCACCCGCGTCGCGAGCACGGAGGGGATCACCGAGCGTGTCGTGGTGCGCAACCCGCGGAGCGACGGTGAGGCGGGTCGCGTGCTGCGCCTGGAGATCGACGAGCGCCTCGTCACCGACCGGCGCATCGCAATCGAGCCGTTCGAGCCGCTGCTGCTCCCCGGGCAGGAGCGGACCATCGTCGTGCGGATCCGCGCGGAGCCGGGTGCGATCACCGAGCAGGCCTTCACGCTGATCGCGACGGACGCCCTCCTCGGCACGCTCGCCCGAGGCACGCCGCTCACCGTGCACCTCGAGGGCGCGATCGAAGCGCCGCCCAGCCGCATCGGATGGATCGAGGGCGGCGGGCTCGCCGCGATCCTCCTCACCCTCGGCTTGCTGGCGCTGCGCTCGCGTCAGGCCACGAGACGCAAGACGGGCTGAGGTCGCACCTCGGACGTCTCGGCGGTGAGCTCGCGCTCCGGCGCGCTCGGCGGGGGATCGATCACCGGGGTGATGAGGCCGAGCGCGCGATCGACGAAGCGATCGATCACGGCGTCGATCTTGTTGCGGCGCGCCTGACGCCGCTCCGCGGAGAGCCGCTCCAGCGCGGCCTGCATGCGGCGCACGACCTCGGCGTGGCACTGCTCGACGTACCCATCGTCGGCCGCGGCCTCGGCGCCGCTGCGCGCGAAGGTGATCGGCGCGAGCGCTTCGATGTACGTGCGGACGGGCAGCGGCAAGTACGGCGGCGGAAAGCCGATCGTGATCCCCCACGGCACGGTGAGCACCGTCGGCAGCACGTGGATACGGAGCTTGTCGAGGTGCAGCGCGCGAGCGAGCTTCTGTCCGTCGTCGAGCACCACCATGCCCGAGTGCGCGCCCGAAGTGACGATGGGCGAGATCGGGACGCCGTGACGAATGGCCAAGCGCACGTAGCCCTTGCGGCCGCCGAACACGATGCGATCGCGCGCGCTGAAGGGACGGAGGTTCTCGAGATCGCCGCCGGGGAACACGAGCACCTTCTTGCCGGCGCGGAAGAGCGCGTTCGCCGATCGGTGGCACGCGCGCGCGCCGCCGAGCGCCCGCAGGGCGGGACCGAGCACCGGCGCGTCCAAGGCAGCGTCGTGTCCGAGCGCGTAGGGCAGCTGCGCCGAGCCGCGGGCCTTGCGGAACGCTGCGCCGATCATCCACAGGTCCGGCATCAGCACGCCGCCGTTGTGGTTCGCGACCACCAGCGCCGATCCCTGGGGGATGCGCTCGAAGCCGCGCACCACCGGACGGAACCAACGATCGAGCGGGCCCTCGATCGCGTCGAGGAACGCGTCGACCTTCTCGAGGTCCCGCTCGTCGACGAACGGGGCGTCGCACGCGCGGTCGCTCACCGCGTCGGTGGTCACGCTCGCATCCGTGGCCGCCTCTTGCTTCGCGTCCGGGGTCTCGCTCACCGCGCGAGGCGGCGACGACGCGTGGGGCACGGGTCGCTCGAGAGGGGTGACGGTGGCGTGCAGGGCGGTCATTGCGGTCACAATCATTGGACCGGTCCAACCGGAGAATCCAGCCGTGATTTCCCCACTGACCGAACCGTGACAAAGCAACGATTCAAGCTGCGCGGCCGCGCCCCAAGAGGTCCGCACACCTGGGGCGCCCGCGCCACGAAGCCGGCGCGGGCCGGCCCGAGGCAGCGATCGCGCGGTCAGTGGGTGGCGACGAAGAGCCAGTGTCGAAGGCCCGCGTCGGTCGCGTGCTGGGCGCCGGTGATCTCCACGCGCGCCCGCAGCCCTGCCGCGCGCAGGCGCTTCAGGTACGCCTCATCGGGCCCATTCGACCAGACGATCAGCGTCCCGTCCGGCGCGAGCGCGTCGCGACAGAGCGCGATGCCCTGCGCGTCGTAGAGCCGTGCGTTGCCCTTGGCCACCATCGCGCTCGGTCCGTTGTCGACGTCGAGGAGGATCGCGTCGTAGCTGCCCTTCTCGAGCGCGAGCGTCTTCTGCACGTCCTCGCGGCGCAGCGTGGTGCGCGGATCCTCGAGGGGTCTGCGCGCCAGCTCGCCGAGCGGGCCCTCTCGGTGCCAGCGCACGATCGCGGGCAAGAGCTCCGCGACCTCGACCACGTCGTCGGGCTCGAGCTGATCGAGCACCGCGCGCAGCGTGTAGCCGAGGCCGAGCCCGCCCACGAGTACCCGCACGGGCGCGCGCCGACGACGCCCGCGGTTGCTCAGGTGCCCGAGCGCGCGCCGCGCCATCTGCTCTTCGGAGCCGTGCGCCGCGCTCGACATCAGCACGCGATCCCCGATCGAGATCGTGAGGTAGCCGTGGGCCGAGCTCAGCTCGAGGTAGCCCCCATCGACATGCACCCGGTCGAGCACCTTGGAGATGGCCATGCGAGGACGGAGCGTGCGCGCGGCGACCTCCCGAGGGAAGCCGCCGCGCGTGGGCTCGTCATCCGAAGACGATCAGCAGCGCCGACCGAACCCAGCGGGGTCGCTGGGATCGCTGTCGGAACAGCTGCGGCGTCCGCAGCCGGCTGCATCGCTGGGATCGCTGTCGCTGATGCCGCGGCAGCAACGACCGCGGCCGGCAGGATCGCTGGGATCGCTGTCCGAGCACTGCGCTTCGGCCGTGCTGGGCGCCGAGAGGCCGACCGCCGCGACGGCTGCGCCGACCGCACCCGCGCCGAGCAGGCCCATCGCCGAGCGGCGGCTCACCGCGCGCTCCGTGACGATGTCATCCGAACCGAGACTCTTCTTCGTCGCCATGCTGCACCTCCAGAGAAGGGCTGGACGCTAGCTGGGGTGTACGGGGACGATCTACAGGAATCGTAACTATTTCAGTTACTTAGGACTGACAGCCATTCGCATCAGGACGAACGAATGCGTAAATGTTGGATTCTCGAGCGCGCTCAGGAGGCCGGGGATCCGAACGGGACGAAGGCGTCCTCGATCACGGTGCCCTCGTAGCGCGGGGTCACCAGGACCACGTGCGCGAGCGGCTCGCCGCCCAAGGGCTCGCCCGCCGAGCCCAGCCCGACCACGCGGACGCCGCGGACCTCGCGCTGAAAAGGCGTGTGCGCGCCGCCGACGATCACGATGTCGGCAGGCTCGCCGCCGAGCAGCTCGGTCACCTCGTCGTCGTCGAGATCGTGGGTGACGTCGATGCCGGGATCCCGGGGCGCGCCGTGCACCACGAGCACCTCGCGACCGTCCGCGAGGCCCACGCGCAACAGCGTCGGGAGCTTCTCGAGCGCCTTGAGCACCAGCGCGCCCACCGCCTTGCGCGTGTCCAAGAACGCCTCGCGCCGCTCCTCGTCGCTCTCCTCGCCGCTCCGCGACACGAGCCGCGCCTCGGGCAAGGTCGCGAGCGCGGTGTCGGCCAGGCTGCGCGCGAGCTCGATCGTGCGGCGACCGCTCGCGTTCAGGCGGCGCCACACCTCGAGCGGCTGCGTCGGCCCCTCGCCCAGGAGGTGATCGCCCGCGACCAAGAGCCGGTAGACCCCGCGCCGATCCAGCTCGGCGAGGACGGCATCGAGCGCCGCGAGGTTGCCTTGGAGATCGGAGATCACCGCGAAGGTGGTCTCGATGGGGACGAGGGAGGGCTTGGCCACGCGCGGTTGTAGTACCGAACGCGCCGGGTCGCGACGGCCCCGTCGCCTCGATGCTCGGTCTGCTCGGCGCAGCTCGGCTCAGGCCAGCGCCAAGCCGAGCACGAAGAGGCCCATGCCGACGACGAACGCCGTCCCCCACTTGCGCAGCTCGACGTCCACGAAGCGGTCGTCTTGATCGAGCGCGCGGGTGAACACGCCATACGCGCCCGCGCCCCAGAGCAGGAAGCCGAGCAAGGCGAGCAGGGCCCAGCCGGTCACCGGATCCCGATCGGTCTCGAGCATCTCGAGGTAGGCCTCGGCGCGCGCGGCCTCCGAGAGGTGCGCGTCCAGCGCGGGGACGTCGCCGCTCGCCATCAGCGCAGCGATCCGCTCGTCGGCGACGTGCAGGCGCTCGGCGTCGGGGATCCAGAGGCTGCGCGAGCTCATCAGCGCAGCGCGCACGCTCCGGTAGCCCGCGAGCGCGAGCGCCCGGTCTCCGTCGCGCTCCGCCTCGGCGCCGATCTCCATCAGCCGCTCGAGCGCGCGATCGGCGTAGGGCTGGATCGGCAAGTACCAGCGCGCCGCGCGGCGGTAGTGGGTGACCGCGATCTCGAGCTCACCGGCGCTCGCGGCCCGATCGGCCTCGGCCAGCTCGGCGCGGCTCGAGACGAGCACCTTCACCGACAGCACCAAGATCATGACGAGCACGACGCCGAGCGCGCGAAGGAGCCCTCGCGGCACTCGACTCACACGAAGTCCCGCTTCGCGAAGACCCCGCAGGCCGCGCCGACGAGCACGGCCGCGTACACCAGCCCGTAGGCCATGGTGCTGGCGACGTAGCCCATCGGGGTCAGCGCGTCGGAGGCCTCCATCAGCGCGCGGGGATGGGGCACGAAGAGATCGAAGTTCGGGATCACCCAGGCCAAGCCGTGCAACAACGACTCGACCTCGGGGCTCAGCGCGGTCGAGGAGATGTTGCTCATGTCGTCCGCCGAGCGTCCGACCAGCCACACCCCGACCGTGAACGCGCCCGTCATGAAAGGCGTCGAGAACGACGAGAAGAGCATCGCCACCGCGCTGAGCAGGACGATCTCGCCCGCGACCAAGAGCAGCGACGCCAAGAGCGGCAACAGGTCGACGTCCGTGGTGCTCGCGAGCAGCGCGGTCACCACGAGCGCGAGCGCCGACCACGGCGGAACGACCGCGGTACGATCGGTGGCCTTCCACATCGCGCCACCCAGGATCGCCAGCAGCACGATGGGGGCGCCGACGACGAAGACCGCGGCGGCGTTCGCTTGGATGGACGTCACCCAGAGCTGGATGGCGCCCATGATGCAGACGAAGACCGTCGCGGTGAGGGTGATGCCGAGGTACTTGCCGATCAGGAACTCGTGCCGCCGGATCGGCTTGGGCAGGATCACGTAGAGCGTCCGTCGCTCGATCTCCTTGTAGAGGAGCGAGCTGCCCAGAAAGACCGCCATCACCACGGAGAAGAGCGAGATCGACGCGAGGCCGATGTCGAGCACGACCCGACGCTGCTGATCGAGCGAGAGCTCGGCGAGCGCGAGCGAGAACAAGAGCACGGCCCCCGCCGCGCCGAGCACCCCGAGGAGCACGCGGTCGCGCACCGCCTCGCGGAAGGTGTTGATGGCGATCGCCCAGATCCGTCCCGGCACGCGCTGCTACTCCGATCTCTTCGACGCGACGCGGGGACGCCGAGCGCCTCGCCTCAGTAGATGATGATCCCCCAGTTGCACGCGTACGAGACGATGTTGAGCACGACCAACATACCGATGAAACCGACCACACCGAGTGCACGCTGCATCATGGGGAGCCTCCTCTGAGGAACGCGATGGTAGAGGAGCCTCGCCGAGGGCACAACCGCGGACGGGCACGGCTCACCCGGAGATGATCTCGGCCATCGACTCCGCGAGCCGCTCGGGGGTGCACGCGAGGATGTCCATCCCCGCCTTGCGGCACTTGCCCGCGAGCGCGCGGTCGTAGCTGGGGCGAGCGTCGTATCCCAGCGCGCCGAGCCCGACGAGACGGACGCCCGCGTCCGCCAGCGCGCCGACCGTCTGCAAGAGCAGCGAGGGCTCGCCCCCCTCGTAGAAGTCGGTCACCAGCACGATGATGGTGCGCGCCGGCTCGCGCACGAGCGTCGTGGCGTGCGCCATCGCCTTGCCGATCAGCGTGCCGCCCCCGAGCTGGATCGACATGAGCACGTCGACCGGCTGCCCCACACGCTCGCTCACGTCGACCACGCGCGTGTCGAAGAGCAGCATCGACGTCTTCATCGCGGGCAGCTCCGCGAAGATCGACGCCATGACCGCGCTGTAGATCGCGGAGCTGAGCATCGAGCCCGACTGATCGACGACCACGATCACGTGCCACGGTCGCTCGCGGCGCTCTGCGGCGTGGAAGAAGATGCGCTCGACGAGCAGACGCCCGCGCTCCTCGTTCCAGTGCCTCAGGTTCCGCCGCACGGTCGTCTTCATGTCGAGGTTGCGCAGCACCCTGCGCGGCGAGTGGCGATCGCGGCGCAAGGCTCCGGTGATCGCCGGCACGACCGCGAGCTTCAGCTTCTGGCGCAGCTCCTCCACCACCCGGTCGATCACCTTGCGAGCGAGCGCGCGCGTCTCCGGCCGCAACAGCTCGCGGTGCGTCAGCAGCGTCTTGACCAGCTCGGGCGAAGGCTCGATCCGCTCGAGGAGCTCCGGTGAGCTCAAGAGCTGTCCCAGCCCTCGGCGCTTCACCAGCTCGCGCTCCATCACCTCCTTGGTGCTGCGCGGGAAGAGCTCCGCCACTTCGTTCACCCAGCCGGCCACGGTGAGCCCCTCGCTCTCGCCGGTGCCCCCGGCGCGACCCCCATCGCGCCCCACCCCGTCGGGCCCTACTCCGTCGCCTCCGCCCGCGTAGAGGAAGTCGAGCGCCGACGCGGCGCGGCCGAGCGCCGAGTCTGCGGCGAGCGCGGGGCCGAGGCCGTCCTCCGACTTCGTCTTGCCGAGGACGACACGCCAGCGCGCGAGGGTGACCGGGTCCGTCACGAGAAGCTCCACTCGCGCATGAGCACCTCCACTCGGGCGTCCAGCTCGGCGATGAGCGCGGCGGCGCGTGCGCTCGTCGAGAGCGGCGCGGTCAGCGCCCCTGCGTCCGTGCCCTCGTGCAGCCCGACCACCTCGCGCGCGATCGCCTCGCGCTGGCTGACGTGCAGCTGCTCGATGCCGGCGCGCATCTGCGGGACGATCGCGAGGAACGTGTCCGCGTCGAGCTCCGAGAGCACCTGATCGATCGCCTCGACCAAGGGGCGGGCGCCCAGCGCGACCGCCGTGCGCGAGAGCGCGAGCACACCGTGCAAGAGCGCGCCGACGTCGACGCGGCGCTCGATCGTGCCGCGCGCCGCGCCGAGCAGCGCATCGACGACCCGACTGACGGGCGCCGCGCGGATTTCCACGAGGGTCCCGAGGAACACCCCGCGCAGAAACGCGAAAGGCGAGGCCGCGAGCGCGCTCTCGACGTGGGTCAGAAAGAGCGAGCGATCGAGCGCGGCCTCGCCTTCGCGTTCCCCGGCCCGCTGCAGCACCAGCTCCGCGAGGGTGCGCATCCCGAGCACCACTCCGTCGTGCTCGTCCTCGCCCAGCGCCGCGGCGTCGTCGATCGAGAAGCACGCGCGGTCGTAGGCGCGCGCGGCGAGCTGCGCCAGCTCGTGGCTGCGCACCGCGCGGTACGCAGCGCGGCGCTCGAGCACGAGCAACGTCGCGAGCGCGCTGGCGAGCGAGAGGAAGCGTCCGTCGTCGTCGAGGGCCTTCGCGCAGGCGGCCTCGGCCTGCGCCTCGAGACCAGGGAGGTCCATGTCGACGGAGAGCAAGAGCGCGCGGGCGACCGCCGACGCATCGCCGGCCTCGTCCTTCAGACGCCGCAACAGCACCGTCGCTGCCGCCGTCGCGACGGTGTCGCCGTCGAGGCTCGAGGTGACCAGCGCGTCCTCGATCTCGGGGCTCCAGCGCAAGCTCCAGGTCTCTCGGAAGATCGACTGCTCGAGCGCGTCGCGCGCCCCGCGTCGCTCGCCGATCGGCACGGCCAGCGCGACGAGGCGGTGCAAGAACGCAGAGCGCGCGGCCGCGTCGGGCTCGCGCAGGTCGAGACGAGCCTGCAGCGCCTTCTCGCCTTCGAGCAGGGCCCCGAGCCCATGCCGCTCGAGCTCCGCGTGGAAGTCTCGGACGATCGGTAGGCGGCCGACCGCGTCGGTGACCCTGCCGACCTGGCTGCCGATGTCGACCTCGGCCATCGCGCGCGTCAGCGTCGCGCCCTCGACCTCGGGATCGCCCTTCACGCAGGTCGAGATCAGCGCGTCGTGCAGATCGTCGAGCACCGCCTCGCTCCGATTGCGCAGCGACGCGAGCAAGTGGGTCTGGTGCACCACCGCGATCGCGTCCGCTGCAGCGAGCGCCTGCCCGTCTCGCCGCGCGACGCTCAGCACGGCGATCGCGTGCTCGCCGAGGATCTCCGTCGTGGGCCTGCCGGCGCGACGGCCCTCCCACAGCGTCTGATAGAAGCGCGGCGCGCGGTTGCCCGCGCCGTAGCCCGTCTGCGACGCCAAGCGCGAGAAGCCGTAGGGGACCAGCGTCGTGTGCAGCGTCCCCTCCGGGATCTCGGGCGGCGGCTCGGGGTCCTGCTGGTCGAGGTACACGTGGAAGCCCCCGCACACCACCATCGCGTCTCCGGGGGCGACGCCGCGACCGCTCAGCGTGCGGCCGATGATCCGCCACATGTGACGCTCGCGATCGAGCGTCTGATCGCGCTCGAGCCGGTCGCGCTTCGTGGTGGCGCGCGCGCCCGCGCAGAAGGCGAGCAGATCGTCGCGCGCGCGAGCAGCGTCACGCGTCGGATCCCGCGACTCGAACATCGTGTCCCAGGCCTCGGAGAAGGTCCTCCAGCCCGAGGCCTTCGCGATCGCGGCGAAGAAGTCGCTGCGCGCGAGCAGCGCCGCGTCCTCACCCTCCGGCGCGTCGTCGTGCTCGATCGTCCGCGGGCGCCGCGCCCAGTGCGGCAGATCGATGAAGACGACCTCCGCGCCCACGGCGTGCGCCGCGCGCATCGCCACGTACTCGGGTGAGTAGCTCGCGAGCGGATACCAGATGGCGAGCTTCGTCGGCTCGTCCCCTCCGCGCTCGGCGCGCAGCCCGAGGACGTCCGCGTCGTCGCGGAAGCTCGAGTAGATCGCGATGGGCGGCTTGGTGGCGGCGTCGATCACGTGGGGCACGAGCGCCTGCGCCTCGCTCGGCGCCTCGAGGAACACGACGCGCGGCCGACGTCGGGAGATCTCGTGCTCGACGAGGCGCGCCACGGTCGGCGAGTGGTGTCGCACCGGCAGCCAGAAGATCGGATCGGCGCGGACGCCCGCCACCATCGCGCTGATGGTGTCGTCGAGGGCCTCAGGGACCCGAACGATCGTCGGGTCCGACATCAGCGCAGGGTGCTCGTGGCTTCGTCGAAGAGCTCTCGCCAATGCGGATCGTTCTCCGCGCGCTTCTTGGCGACGAGCTGCACGTACTCCTTGAGCACCTTGAGATCGTCGGCGTTCTCCTTCACCACCGAGCCCACGAGGTTGCGCGCGACCAAGCGGGCCGAGACGCGGCCGTCGCCGAAGAAGCGAGCGGAGAGCGCGGCGTCCATGGTGACGGCGATCGCCTCGGCGGTGGACAGCGTCGTGCTCGGCGCCTTCAAGCTCGTGCCGTCGGCGCTCTTGCCGTCGCGGATCTCTCGGAAGACCGTGGTCACCAGATCGATCACCGGCTCCTCCACGGCGACCGCGATCCCGTAGCGCGCGATCAGGACCTTGCTGCGCTCGCGCACGATCGCCATCTCGGTCTTCTTGTCGGAGACGACCGGGATGTGGACGTAGTTGAAGCGACGCTTGAGCGCCGCCGACAGATCGTTGACCCCTTGATCTCGCGAGTTGGCCGTCGCGATCACGTTGAAGCCGGCGCGCGCCGCGATGCCGGCGTGCCCCGGCAGCTCGGGGATGGAGATGCGCTTGTCGCTGAGGATCGAGACGAGCGCGTCCTGCACGTCGGGGACGCAGCGGGTGATCTCCTCGAAGCGCAAGAGCCCCCCGCGCTGCATCGCGACCATGGTGGGCGAGGGGATCAGGTTGTCCGCGTTCGGCCCCTCGGCGATGACGCGCGCGACGTTCCACGAGTACTTGATCTGATCCTCGGTGGTCCCCGCCGTGCCCTGCAGCGTGAGCGTCGAGTCGCCCGCGATCGCGGCGGCGAGGTGCTCGGAGAGCCAGCTCTTGCCCGTGCCGGGCTCGCCCACGAGCAGCAGCGCTCGCTCGCTCGCGAGCGTGACGATCGCGCGCTCGACGAGCGTGTCGTCGCCGAAGAGCTTGCGGGTGATGGGCACCTCACGACGCTCACCACCGATCGTCGCCGTGAGCGTCTTGCCGCCGACGACGTAGCGCAGCACCGAGCGCGGCGAGAGCTTCCACGACGCGGGCGCGGGCCCCTCGTCGTTCTGCCTCAGCGCCTCGAGCTCGTCGGCGTACTCCTCCTCGGCCGGACGCCGCAGGATCTCGTCCGTTCGGGTCGTCGTGCTCGCCGCGTCGTCGGTGCTGCTCGTCTTCTTCTTCGTCGCCATCGTTCTTCCTCTCGATCAGCGCGTCATCGGATCTGCATGGCCTTCACCAGCTCGGCCTTGTCGATCTTCGTCAGCTCCAGCTGGAGCAGCTCGGGTGGCTCTCCCACGGTGAGCAGCCCCAGCGGGGTGAGCACCATGCGGCAGAGCTCGTAGTGCAAGAGACCGAACACGATCGGCTTCACCGCGCGGAGGCTCGCCGCGCCGAGCCGCTCACGCACCAGCGCGGCCTCGGCCCGCACCTCGAAGGCGAGGTGATCCCCGCGGAGCTCGGCGACCTGGTACGGCCGACCGACGTCGCGGAATTCCCCGAGCGACCAGTCGCGCACGACCGCCTCCTCTTGCAGCTCGATCGGCAGCGCGAGGGGATCGGGGCGCTCCTCTCGGACGCGCTCGCTCGCCCGCGCACGGTCCCATGCGACCACGGGCTCCCACGCGGCGACGTCGCCCACGCTCACGCGGCTCTTGGGCCCGAGCATCAAGCGCATCGGTGCGTCGGTGGACAGCGCAGCGCCCTCGATCGTGATGGCGCCTCCCGCGAGCAGATCGATCGGCCGGAACTTCTGCGGCTGTTCGAGGTGGAGGAAGGTCTCGGGCGCGATCTTCACCCCGGGCTTGGCGGGGAAGACGAACGAGAGCGACATCGACGCGCCGGCGGCGAGGGGCCCCGCGGCCCCCAGCGCGCGAAGCCGCAGCTCGAACGCGGTGAACGCACCCGGCACGTGGCGCTTGAACGCACCGACCACCAGCGCGCGCACGCTCGGTAACGGCTCGCTCGCCGGCGTCCGCGACAAGCGCGCCCACGCCGCCTCGTCGCCGGTGCGCAACGCCTCGGCCATCGCCCGCGAGAGCAGCCAGGCCCGATCGAGGAAGAATGCCAAGCGGTCGGCCGCGAGCGATCCCGGATCGGCGTCGAAGCGCCGCAGCTCCTCCATCACGATGCGGAGCGTCCCCGCGAGGCGGAGCAGCTTCTGCCGGCCCGCCTCTTGGAAGCCCACGCCGATGCGCTCGCGGGTGGAGGCCGACGCCGACGTGAGGCCCGAGAGGAGCATCTCCTCGACGGCGCCGGCGAGCTCGTCGAGCAGCTGGATCGTTCGCTTTCGCTCCGCCGCGTCCATCACTCGCTCGGCGAGAGCGCGCCGTCCCACGCGATGCCGGCAGCGCGCAGGGTGAGGAGACGTTCGAAGAGCCGAACGCTCGCGCGAGCCCGGAGCAGCTCGCGCGCCGCGCTGCGCTCGCCGCTCTCGACGCCCCGGGCCACGGTGCGGAGCGCGCCAGCGAGGTGCTGCGCTCCCGCGCGCTCCAGCGCCTCGGCGTGGCTCTCGAGCGCAGCGACTTCGCGCGCGCCGGACGCGCGCAGCCCCCGAACGACGACCTGATCGAGGACCTCGCGCACGTGCTCCAACGTGCTCGCCACCTCCCCGATCTCGGCGCCGCCCATCGTCTCCATCAGTAGCTGTAGAAGTCCTCGGGCACCGTCTCGGTCGGGCGCCAGTCCAGCTCGCCGGCCTCGGCGCTGCGGTAGCGCAAGAGCACATCCGCGGCGCGATCCTTGTCGAGCTTCGGTTCCTTCACCAGCGTCGCGATCATCCAGTCGTTCGCCGAGGAGAGGGGCAGCACGCCCGCCCGCGTCAGCCCGATCACGAGCGTGAGGATGTGCTTGCACGGCTTGCCGCGTAGACCGCCGCACACGTTCATGTGCTGGGTGCAGCAGTGGAACGCGCCATCGCGACCGAGGTGGCAGGTGTAGACCAGGTCTCGCTCCGTCTGGCTCTTCACCACGCCCTCCAGGCGCTCGTCGCTCACATCGGAGAAGAGCGAGAAGCCATCCTTCTTCAGCATCGAGAGGGTCTTGTCGACGCGGCCCGGATCGCCGAGGCGCTTCTTCAGGACCTCGATCAGGCCCGGCACGTCGGCGACGGTCTCGGCGCGCGCGCCTGCGATGACCTTGGCCTGTCGCTTCGCTTCGGCGGCCTTGGCCTTGGCGTTCTTCTCGTCGCGCACGGCCTTCACCGCGGCCTTCTGCTCTCGCTCGGCCGCCTTCCACGCCTTGCGCTCTCGCTCCATCGTCTCGTCCGAGGGCCACGGTGCCGCGCTGAGCGCTCGGATCGCCGCGAGCGCTGCGTCGCGGATCGCGTCGCGTCGCTTCGCGTTGGCTGGCGCGATCTTCACCTCGAGCGTCCAGGGTCGCGGCTCGGTGCCGAGGACGGCCGCGAGCCGGCTCAGCGTCTGGTGTGGCGTCTCGTTGCGTGGCGGCATGCCGTGCTGCGGCGCGCCCGCGACCCAGCCGTGGCTCTGCGCGACGCTTCCGTGCCGGTACACATAGAGCCGCATGTCACCGGGCTTGCTGCCGAAGAGCGGTCGCATGCGCAGCTCGACCCGCTCCGGTCCACTCGCCTCCTGCTCGAACGCGTCGAGGAGCGCCTTCGTCATGGCGCGCGACTATACACGAGCGTGCGCCGCACCCTGCGCGATCACGCGGGCGCGTGGAACGGGCCGCTCACCTCGTACGTGATGCCGCCGTCTCCGCCGCGCTGCGAGCTGAAGTAGAGGCGCGTGCCGCTGGGATCGAAGGCGGGCCCCGTGATCTCGGAGCCGTCCTGTCCGGTGACCTGCAAGAGCGGCTTGAGCGAGCCGTCGGGGAGGATCGCGACGATCTGCATCGAGCCGCCGTCCTCGGCGACGAGCACGTCACCGCAGCACGACATGGTGAGGTTGTCGACGCCGCGCAGCGGCGGATCGGTCATCGCGTCGCCGTCGTAGATCACGTCGATGCGCTCCCCGATCGCGTCGTAGGCCCAGATGCGATCGTCGCCCTTCGTCGAGAGATACACGACGTCGTCCTGGTACCAGAGGCCCTCGCCGCCGCGGAACACCGTGGCCTCGGCGACCTGCATGCGGGTCGGGGTGTCGCCCGTGTACTGGGGATCGGGCACCGGGAGCCAGAGCACCGCGCCATCCGGCATGACGCTCGCGACCTCGAGCTCGCCGCGGGTGAGATCGGGATAGCCGTACTCGTTCATGCCGCTGGGCACGAATCGGTAGAAGTTGCCCGAGCCCTCGTCCTCGGAGAGGTAGAGGTGGTTGCGCACGACGTCGACCGCGACCGCCTCGTGCTTGAACACGCCGAGCGCGGGGCGCGCGACCGCCGCGCGCTCGCCCCACGGATCGCACTCGAAGACCTGACCGCGCGCGATCTCTTCGCACGAGAGCCACGTCCCCCACGGCGTGGGACCGCCCGCGCAGTTCACGCTCGTGTTCATCAGGATGCGGTGCGCGGCGGTGACGGCGCCGCTGCTGTCGAAGCGCACCGCGCCGACGCCGCCGGTCACTGGGAACTCGGAGTTGGAGGCGTAGATCCAGCCGCCGTCCATCGTCGCGTACGTCGCGCCGCCATCGGGGAAGCGGTGCCACGCGTACGACGACGGAGCGACGACCTCGCCCTGACGCGCGATCACGCGCGACGTGAAGCCCGCGGGCAGGCGCACGCCGTTGGCGTCGGGATCGCCGAGCGCGCCGATGTCGGCGATGCGCGAGACGAGCGCGGGCCGCGCAGGCATCTCGCGGGGCGGAAAGAAGTACGTCCCCGCGTCGGGCATCGAGACCGGCGCATCCACCGGCGCCGTGGGCGCATCGACGCCCGCATCGGCCATCGGCGGGGTGTCACAGCCGGGCAGGAGACGCCCCGCCATCGCGCTCGCGAGGCCCGCGAGGCCGCCCCGCAGCACGTCGCGCCGGCCGACCGGTTGGAACAGAAAGCGACGCCCAGCGCTCGAGTGCAGCACGACCGACTTCTTCATGGCGGCGAGGATACGCGAAGGTGACGCACAGGTGTCGTGGCACACGACGAGCGCTCACCCACCGCTCGATCGGAGCGCGTCCGCCCGCCCGGCACATCGTCGTCACCGAGCTGCGATCCCACGCTGCTCGACGAGGATCACAGTGCGCCGCGTGACCACCGTGATGCACCTCAGCGACCTGCACCTGCTCTCGGGGGAGCCGGAGAGCGAGCGCATCATCGGCAGCCTGATCGCGGCCGTCGCCCGGGAGCGCGCTCGCCGCGGGCGCGTGGACCTGGTCGTGGTGACGGGCGATCTCTTCGACAGCGGCGAGGTCGATCCGCGCTCGGCGGCGCGCACGTTCCTCGGGCTGCACCGCGATCTGCAGCGGGCGCTGGGCCCGACGGCGACGCCGACGCTCATCGTGCCCGGCAACCACGACCGCCGGCGCATGGGCCTCTTCGGCCCGCACCGCGACGCGATCTTCTCCGCGATCGCCGAGCACGCGGGGCCGGAGCTCTTCGTGCACGGCGCGCGCACGCCGTTCCTGGCGGCCGCCGTGCCGCGCTCGTTCCACGGTCAGCCGCTCGATCTCTTGGCCTACGACTCGACGTACCTGCCGCACGGCTACCTGAGCGCGGGCGGCGTGGTTCGCTCGGAGGACATCCTCCACGGCGCCTCGATGTTCGCGACCCCGCACGATGCCGCGGCCTCACCCCTGGGCCCCTTGCTGTTCGCGCTCCATCACCACCTGGTGCCGACGCCGCTCACCGACGTCGGACCGATCGAGGCGCGACGACTGAGCGCGCTCGCGAGGCTCGCGCTGCATCGCGTCCTGCCGCGCCTCGTGAGCCACGCGGACCGCGAGGAGCTCACGATGACCGCGCTCGGCGCGGGGACGGCGCTCTCCACGCTGCACGAGCTGGGTCGCGCGGTGCTCGTGCTGCATGGGCACAAGCACGTCGCCACCGCGCGCAAGCTCGAGGGCACGCGCGCGCGCCACGGCGACGTGCTGGTGGTCTCGAGCGGCAGCGCGGGCTGCGCCCAGACCTGGACCCCGGGGCTCGTCGCGGACGCCGCGCGCCTGTGGCCCTCGTTCAACGTGCTCGAGCTCGACGAGGAGAGCCCGCTCGCGACGCTCTCGGTCGATCAGGTGAGCTTCGGATGGAAGGGCCGCTCCGCGGGCACGCTGGTGCATCGCCCGCTGCTCGAGGCCGAGCGCGACGGCGCGCGCTGGCATCTCTTGCCGTTCGATCCCGAGGATCGCGCGACGCCGCGCAACGAGCCGCGCTTGGTGAAGAACGACGCGACCATCGTCCTGCGATCCCCCGCCCGTCACGGCCGCAGCCGACTGGACGGCACGTTTCATCGTCTCGTGCGGCGTCACGCCGCGCGGCGCCCCCGGCGCTACGTCGAGACGGTCGAGGGCCTCGAGGGCGCGATGCTGCTGCGGGGCGACACCTGCTCCGACACGCCCACGCAGTTCGAGCTGCCGCTCGAGATCGAAGATCGCTACGAGGTCCTCGGGGGCCTGGGCCGCAGCCTCGACGCGATGCCGCGGACCGACGGTCAGCCGCGCGGTCCCTACGAGTCCGTCGCGCTCCTGAACCGCTACGCCGCCGACGAAGCGCGCCTCGAGCTGCACACCGGAGCGGGGCTGGAGGCGCGCGAGCTCTTCGCCAGCGCGACCGATCTCGGCACGGGCGAGGAGCGACCGCTGCCGCTCTCGCACCGAGCCCAGGGACGCGTCGTCGTGAGCATGCCGCAGTGCCCGGCCCGCACCCTCCTGAAGGTGCACTGGCCACTGCAAGCGCGCTGATCGCCCGCTGCCCCGCACATGGGTCCGTCCCTGTCCCCGTCGCACGAGGCCTCGACGAGAGCGTCGCGCCATTCGGGCCCTTCGACCCGGCACCGAAGTTGCGGAGCGTCCCCGCATGGACACCACCACGCCCGCCAAGCCCAGCTCCGCGATGCAGAACCCCAAAGTGCTCGGCTGGGTCGGCCTCGCGCTCCTGGCGCTGGGCTTCATGTCGTACTTCCTCGTGTACGCGAGCGACGAGGTCACCTGGCAGACCGTCCACCTCGCGGCCGGTACCGGTCTCTTGATGTCGCTCGCGGTCTCGACCATCTGCATCGCGGGGATCAAGCGCCTCGAGGAGCGCGTGGCGGCCCTCGAGACGGCCGCGAAGCGCTGACACCCGCTCAGCGACCGCCACCGCGGGACGCGAGCAGCGCAGACAGGCGGCTGCGCTGCTCGGCGTTCAGGCCTGCGCCCGACAAGAAGAGCCACGCGCGCCCGCCACGATCGCGGGTCTGCAACACGTGCCCTTCTCCGTCGCGCTTCACCGCGAGGACCCAGTCCCACTCGTGTCGCTCGGGCTCTCCGTCGGCGAAGGCGATGGTGAGTCCGTCGGTGGCGACGGTGAGCATCGCGCCGTCGTAGCGGCGGGCCCAGCGATCGAGCGCGGACGAGACCGCCATCACGGCGAAGCGCACCACGAAGAGGAGCACGAACACCCGGCCCACCGCCGAGAGCAACGGCACGCCCTCCTCGGTGGCGAGCACGGTGCCCAGCGCGATCACCACGAACGCCATCAGCAAGAGCCGGCTCGGCCGCATCGCCCCGCGCGCCTTGGCCATCATCATGGTGGCCCACGTCACCTGGAGGCGAACGGTCACGGCGTCGGGCATCGCGCCGCAGCCTGAGGGGCACGAGACGAGGCGGCCAGCCCGAGCAGCGCCACCCGTCCCGTCGATCAGGCTCGCTCGAGCCGAGCGCCCGCCCGGTAGACGTACTTTCGTCCCATCTTCACCCGGCGTAAGTAGCGGGCGCGGGTGAGACCCTCGAGGTCGGCGCGTGCGGTCGCGTAGACGACGTTGAACTGGCTGCGGTGGGCTTCGATGGTGATGTCCCGGTCGGGATGGCGCATGAGCTCACGGAGCAGATCCCTCTGCCGCAGGTTGAGCTCGTCGCCGTCGATCAGCGCTTCCGTCGCGCGCAGAT
>CAYZQM010000063.1:3326-3577 GCA_964480175.1 uncultured Sandaracinaceae bacterium | reverse complement strand
CTTCTCGACGAACTTCACCAGCGACACGACCGCCTGCTCGATGACGTGCAGTTGGTGGAGGATGAAGTAGGTGAGATCGTTCCCATCGCTCTCGGTGAGGAGAAAGGCGCGGGCGTACTGCTTCGGGGCCCTCAGGATGATCTGCGAGATCGAGATGAACTCGAACAGCCAGTAGTCGGCGCGACGCGTGGCCCAGTAGAAGAGCGCTCGCGCGGTGCGGCCGTTCCCGTCGACGAAGGGATGATCGTACG
>CAYZQM010000063.1:0-3316 GCA_964480175.1 uncultured Sandaracinaceae bacterium | reverse complement strand
GCAGGATGATCGCGCGCAGCACCGGGTGCAGGAAGGGCTCGGACGAGTTGGCGAAGTCGCACATCGCCTCGATGCGCGCGGGGAGCTCGGCCGCTGGCGGAGGCACATGGTAGACCTCGCCGTCGTCGTCGGAGACTTCGACAGGCTCGGCGGCGTTGCGCAGGCGCCCAGCCGCGGCGGGGTTGGTCAGCGTCCCGTCGGTCAAGATCCGATGCAGCTCGAAGACCCGCTCCTCGTCGATCGGCTCACGCAGTAGCTCCCCCACGCGGATCATCGCGCGGTAGTTGTTCATGATCATCCGCTCGCCCTCGTCCCGCGGAGCGCGCTGCTCGTGGATCATCTTCTCGGCGACCCGGCGAGTCGTCGAGGCACCTTCCAGCTGGCTGGAGGTGATGGCCTCCTCCACCAACGACGCGACGTAGTAGCGCTCTCGCGCGTCCTTGTGGCTGATGAGCTCGTCGAACGCGATGCGCCCGCCGACCTTCAGGCTGAGGTCGTGCAGCCTCCGCTGGAGCTCGTCGGTGAGTACGAACGAGAAGCTCGCGCCCGCGAGATCGAGAAGCGGGATGGACGTCGCCCTCACTCGCCGACGAAAGCGGGTGACGTGCCACCACGTCGGCAGATCCAGCCCATCAGGAGGCTTGCGGTAGCGAAGCTCGTCCCAGTGCAGGTACTTCTGAGCTGGCTCGGGAGGCTGGAGGATCAGGTCGGGCCGCGTCTCCACGAGCCGCTTGAACAACGTCGCGTCGAACGGTGGCGGAGGAGCAGGCTTGGGAACGCGGGCCACAGGCTCTGCTATCACTCAACTATCAATCCGAAGCAAATTGATAGTTAGGCCGCCGGGGCCTACGGACAGGCTCAATTCGCGCGCAGGCGGTCGGCGACGCGCGAGACCTCGCGCAGATGCGCGTCCTGGCCGCGCGAGATCTCGGACAGGCGACGCGCGGCGTGCACGGTCTCCTCCGAGTTCTTGGCCTGCGCGCGCTGGCTCTGATGCAGCTGGTTGACCATCGAGCTGATGTTCTCGATCGCCTGGCTGATCTGCCGGCTGCCCCGCGCCTGCTCCTGGCTCGAGCGCTCCACGTGCTGGGTGATGAGCCGCATCTTCTCGGCGCTCTTCATGATCAGCTCGGAGCCGCGGGCCTGCTCGGCGGTGGCGGCCGCGATCTGCTGCACCGTCTCGGCGATGCGGCCGATGGCGTCGGTCACCTGCTTGGAGCCCTTGGCCTGCTCCACCGTCGCGCGCGCGATGGCGCGGACCATCGCCGTCGACTTCTGCGACGACTCGAGGATCTTCTTCAGCGCGCCTTCGGCTTCGGCCGAGACCTCGACGCCGCGATCGACCGTGGCCGCGCCGCGCTCGACGGCCGTGATGCCGCGCTTGGACTCCGCCTGGATCGTCTTGATGAGATCCGCGATCTCCCGGGTGCTGGCGCCGGCGCGCTCGGCGAGATCCTTGATCTCGTCCGCGACGACCGCGAAGCCCTTGCCGTGCTCGCCGGCCTGCGCGGCGATGATCGCGGCGTTCAGGGCGAGGAGGTTGGTCTGCTCGGCCACGTCGTCGATGACGTCGAGGATGTCGCCGATCACCTCGATGCGGGAGCCGAGCGACGAGATCACGGAGACGGCCTCGCTCGAGGTCTCCTTGATCCGGTTGATCTCCTGAATGGTCTTGAGGATCGCGTCCGCGCCGATCTCTGCGTCGCGCGCGACCTGCTCGCTCAGGCGCGCGGTCTCGTTGGCGTTGCTCTGCACCTGATCGATCGAGACGTCCATCTCGTTCATCGAGCTGCTGGTCTCTTCGGCGGTGAGCGAGAGCGCATCGACGTTCCGCGCGACCTCCTTGATCGAGTAGGTCATCTCCTCGATCGAGCTCACGGTCTCGCGGACGCTGTTCGCGAGGTTCGCGGTGTTCTCGGCGACCTCGTCGTTGGTCGCGGTCATCTCGAGGATCGAGCTGCTCGACTCCTCGGCGTTGCTGGCGAGCGACTCGACGTTCTGCGCGATCTGGTGGAGCTGGCTCGTCGTCTCCTGCATCGCGCGGGTGGTCTGCTCGACGGCGGTGGTCTGATCGACGAGCGCGGCGGCGAGCGCCTCGACGTGGCCGTGGATCGTGCTGCCGGCCTCTTCGATGACGCGGCGGAGGCGGCGCTCTTCCTCTTCCTTGCCACGGCCCTCGCTCTCGATGCGGTGGAGCTTGTCCTCGAGCTCCTTGGTGCGCGCGGCGGCGGCGCTGAGCTCGTTCTTGCTGGCCTCGGCGGCCTTGAGCTCGGCCTCGAGCCGGTCCTTGCCCGCGCGCGCGTTCTCGAGGTCGCGGCGCAAGGTGTCGAGCTCGCGGCTCGAGCGGGTCGTCTCCTCCTGCAGCTCGTCGCGCTCGGTCTCGGCGTCGTCGAGCGCCTCGGACGCGGCCTCGAGCGCGTCCCACACCTCGGCCTCCGACGGGCTGAGCTCTTGGGGGCGGCGGGGGAGCTTGCCATCGGCGACGTCGCGGATGAGCGACGCGGGGAGCGAAGCGGAGCGCGCCTCCTTCATCCCGAGGAGCGCGGCGACGACGGTGATGACGCCACCGACGAGACCCCCGATGGCGCCTGCATAGAGGTTGCCGAAGCCAGCACCGATACCGGCGCCGAGCGCTCCGGCCACGAGCAGGCCGATGAAGAAGTTGGGACGGGAGAGGGCTTTCTCTAGCATCGGCGTGGCGAGCCTATCCGCCCGGGGCGCGGGGTCGCAAGAGACAGACGTTTCCGCTAGGCCGATCCTGCGAACGAGGCTACGGATAGGGCCCGGTGGATCCCTTCGTCGTCAGCCTCCCGAGTGCCCCCAGTCGCGTGGTGGTGGAGGTGCCGCACGCGGGGCTGGGTGAAGCCCGAGGAGACGGTGCGGGACTCCGATCCCTACGTCGATCGGCTCGTCACCGGCGCGCCCGAGCGGGGCGCCGCGTTGATCGCCGCGACCGTGTCGCGCTACGTGGTCGACCTGAACCGCGCGCCCGACGACGTGAGCACGGACATCGTCGCGGATCACCCCGCGGCGCGCCCCACCCAGCCGAGGGGCGTGGTCTGGTCGACCACCACCGAGGGCCGCGCGCTCTGGAACGCGCCGCTCACCTTCCGGGAGCTGAGCGCGCGCCTCGCGCGCTACCACCGTCCGTACCACTTCGCGCTCGAGCAGCTCATCACCGAGACGCAGGCCCGCGAGGGTCAGGTGATCTTGCTCTGCGTGCACTCGATGCCGAGCACCGCGCGCGCGGGCAGGCGCGCCGACGTGGTGCCAGGCACCCGGGGGCGCAGCACCGCGTCGAGCCGGGTGATCGACG
>CAYZQM010000062.1:0-28045 GCA_964480175.1 uncultured Sandaracinaceae bacterium | reverse complement strand
CGGACCTTTCCATCGAGCCGAAGCGCTGCCTCGACCCCCCTCCGCGCTCGTTCCACCTACGGCGCCGAGTTGCGGCGCAGGGGCTTTGTGAGCACAGTCTCGCGCCGCACGTGGATCGTGACGAGGAAGAGGACGACTACACCGAGCTCAGCGCCCGTCCGCTGAAGCCGGCGCGTCCCGTGGCCGAGCGCTCCCCCGACGCCATCTTTCGCTCGTTCGTCGCGAACGCGTACGAGGAGTCGGCGTTGGACTCGCCCTCCCCGCGCGTCGATCTCGAGCTCGACGCCGATCGGGACATGCCGACGCGCACTGGGCGCAAGCCGCTCAAGCCCGTGCCGTCGGTGAACGCGAGCCTGCGCAACACCGAGCAGTGGGCGAGCTCCGTGGAAGAGCTGCTCGACGCCGACGACGAGCCGAACGAGCACGATCAGCGGACGCGCGTCGCAGGCGTGCCCGCGCCCAAGCGGCCGGTCGCCGACTTGGCGGACGACGATGGAGGGCGCGACACCGAGCCGCCCCCCGCGTACGCGAGCGCCGACCCCTCGGACGTCGCGAGCGATCCGGACTACGAGCCGCCCTCGATCGACACGCCCGCCGAGCCGCTGCGACGCCCCGAGGTGCTGGCCGCGCTGCAGCAGAACGCGCAGCGACCCGCGCCCCCCGAGGAGGGGACGGTCCGCGTCGTCCTGCTCACGAAGAAGAAAGGCACCGAGCGCCCGCCGAGCACCCTCGACTGGGACGCGATCGATCGCGGCGCGGTGCGGGTGCCACCGGACGCGGGCTCGCTCACGGGCGCGCTCGAGCAGCCCGAGTGGCAGAGCGTCGTGCGCTCACCGTCGACCACCACGCAGAAGCGCGAGGCCCTCAAGCTCGTGCCCGACGTCGCCGCGGTGGAGGCGCCCGCGGCGCCGCTCACCGAGGGCAGCGAAGACGGGATGATGCCGGGCGGCGAGCTCGATCGAAAGCTCGGGGACATGGCGGTGCTGCTTCGCTACGGACACCAGGAGCAGGTGCGCCGCGAGCTGGATCACCTCGTCGCGGAGTTCCCCCGGGATCTGCTGCTCTTGCGGCGCATCAGCGAGTTCTGGGTGGGCAACCAGCGGGTGCAGCCCGCGTGCGACGTGCTCTTCACGCTCGCGTCCGGTCTCTTCGAGCGGCGCAACGTCGAGGGCATGCGCCAGGCGCTCGAGCAGGTGCTGGTGCTCTCGCCGGGCAACGAGCGCGCGACGCGTCTCTTGACCCTGCTCGCCGAGCGGCCGGACCCGAGCAAGTGAGCGCATGAAGAACCGGAGCACCGTCTTCATGGTCGGAGCGGGGCACTCCGGATCGACGCTGCTGGGCTTGATGCTCGGCGCGCACCCCGAGGTCTTCTACGCCGGCGAGGCCAAGAAGAGCTCGTTCCTCGGCGACGAGCGCAAGCCGCTCAAGAAGCGGGTCTGCAAGCTCTGCGGTCCGAGCTGCGTGATCTGGGGCGCGCTGTCGCCAGAGGACTTCGTCCAGCGGGACCTCTACGAGGTCCTCAGCGATCGCACGGGGCGCCCCGTCGTCGTCGACTCCACCAAGAGCATCGAGTGGATCGAGCGAGGCATCGCCTCGGTGCGAGCGCGCGGCGCGGAGGCCGAGCTCGTCTTCTTGCAGCGCGACGGACGCGCCGTCGTCAGCTCGCGCTTGCGCAAGTACCCCGAGACCAGCGCGACCGATCACGCGCGCGCGTGGCGCGAGCAGATGGAGCGCAGCCGCGCGTTCGCCGACGCGTTCGGCCGCCCCGTGCTCGAGCTGCGCTACGAGGCGCTCGCGACGGCGCCCGAGCGCGAGCTGCGGCGGGCGTGCACGCACCTGGGCCTGACGTTCGATCCCGCGATGCTCACGCCGTGGACCACCGAGCAGCACCCGCTGGGCGGCAACAGCGGGACCCAGTGGCTGATGGCGCGCGAGCAGCCGAAGGACGGAAGCGTGGTGTCGCTCGGTGACAAGACGCGCGAGTACTACGAGGCCCATCCGCCCGCGATCGTCTTCGACGAGCGCTGGCGCCGCGAGCTGAGCGCCGAGGCGCTCGCCGCCTTCGAGGCGGAGGCCGGCGCGACGAACGCGCCGTACGCGTGGGAGGGATCGCCGTGAGCGCAGGCGGTCTCGAGTCCAGCAACGAAGGTCGGGTCAAGGAGATCGACGGCCCCACGCTGGGACGCGAGGGCGTCCGCCCGATCGATCTGGTGTTCCGCACGGTGGGCGAGCGCACCAGCGACCTCGCGCTCGAGCTGGCGATCCAGCACATCCAGCCTCGCAAGATCCACGTCCTCAAGAACATCAAGCCGTTCTCGCGCGCCGTCGCGCGCATGCTCGAGCTGGATCACGGCGACGCGACCCACGTCGTGCACATGGACGCCGACTGCTTGATCCTCGAGGACCTGCGGCCCTTCCTCGAGCAGAACGAGCTGCCCTACGTCGACTGCTACGTCCACGACCGCTTTCGAGGACGCATCCACTGCGGCGTCCACATCACCCGCATCGACATCGTGAACCGGATGCGGAGCGTGCCGGTGCCGGAGGACGACCTCGCGTACGTGCTCCGCCCCGAATCGCGCCTGCGCAACCTCGCGCTGAACGATCTGAACGCGGAGAAGCAGCTCAAGGGCTTCCGCATCCTCCACGATCACTTCCAGCACCTCAGCGACATCTTCGCCAAGTACGCGCTGCGCGAGCTGCGGAGCCGCACCGAATTCCAGAAGGCGCGCCTCGATGCGTCGATGGCGCGCTGGGGCGCGGGGACCGACTACGACGTGGCGCGCGCCGCCGTCGAGCACGCCGCGCGGACCGTCCCCGAGGGCGCCAAGCCCAAGCACGTCGAAGCCTACATCCGCAACCTGCCGTTCATCGCAGAAGAGCAGATCCGCAAGCTGGGCCTGAGCGATCAGCCCGCGCTCACCCTCGAAGAAGTACGAGCGACCATGACCCACGACCCCTCCCTCGCTGACGAGCGCAAGCCCAAGGTCTTCGGCCTCGGCCTGTCGCGCACCGGCACCCGCAGCCTCACCGCCGCGCTGCACGTGCTCGGCTTCGACACCGTGCACTACCCGACGGACCCCGCGAGCTTCGCCGCGATGATGCGCGGCGACGGCGCGTTCCCGCTGCTCGATCACTACGACGGCCTCACCGACATCACGACGATCCCGTTCATCGCGGAGCTCGACGCTCGCTACCCGGGCGCGAAGTTCGTGCTGACCGTCCGCGACGAGGCGCCGTGGCTCCAGTCGTGCGCCAACCACTGGAGCGGCCGCACCGTGTTCGCGCCCTCGGCGAGCAGCGAGCCCGCCGACGTCGAAGAGCATCGCGTCCACATGGAGGTGCGGCGCTTTCTGCGCGCCGCCGTCTACGGTTGCTACGACTATTCTCCGGAGCGCTTCGCGCGCGTGCGGCGAGATCATCACGAGCGCGTGCAGCGCTACTTCGCGGGGCGAGAGAAGGATCTCCTCGTCGTCGATCTCACGGCGGGCGGCGGCTGGAAAGAGCTCGCCCCGTTCCTCGGGCAGCCCCTCCCCGATCAGCCTTTCCCTCACAAGGGCAAGGCGCTCACCGAGAAGCTCGCGGCGAGCCAGGATCCGGACGACTGACGTCGATGGCCGACGACGACCGAGAAGCGATCCTCGCGCGGCGCAAGCAGTTCATCGCGCTGGCGCTCGCGGGTGGCGCGACCGTGGGCGCGGCCGCGATCGGGGCCGGCGCGTACGCCGTGCTCACGCCGTGTCTGTCGCCCGCGCCGATCGACGCGCCGGTAGCCAACACGCCGGACGCCCCGCTGCCGATCGAGCCCGACGCGGGCGCGGCGCCCATGGACGCGGGAGCGCCCCCTACCGTCATGGTCCCCCGCGAGCCGCCACGCGCCGAAGCGCCTGCCGAAGGGAACGACGACGAATCGCCCACGCGGGTGACCCCTGCGAGGCCCGAAGCCGCGGCCGTCCCGTGTCTCTCGGTCGTGCGTCCGCGTCCCTCCGATCGCGAGACGCCGCCGCCCCGGCGGCCTCGGGTCACCGAGTAGCGCGTGCGCGTTCAGCCCGCGAGTGACTACACCGCCCTCTGCTTTCATGGGCTCGCGTACGTTCCGCTGCCCGGGCCCGAGCGGCTCGACGACGCGCGCTATCGCGCGCACGCAGCCGCGACGCTGCCGGCAGAGGCGATCGAGCCCCTCGCGAGCGACGGACCCGCGATCGGAGCGGCGTTCGGCGCCGCCTCGATGGCAGCACAGTGGCTGCCCGTCCTGCACCCGAGCGTGCGCGCGTTCCTCGCCACGGGAGCGCTCGAGACGAGCGATCTGCGCGAAGGCGATCCGAGCGCGCTCGCTGCGCTTCAGGCCCATCGATGCGACGCGCTCGAGTGGCTGCGCACTGACTTGCTCTTGATCGCGGAGGCGTACGTGCGCGGCGCGCCTGCGCTGGACGACGAGGCCGCGGAGCTCAGCGCGGCCGCGGCCGAGCTGGCTGCGCTCCCGCTGCCCACTGCGATCGCGATCGCGCCGTCGCTGGGCCCGCGGGGACGCGCGTACCCGAACCTCATCGTCGTCGGTGCCCCGCAAGCGTGGTGGTGCCGCGACGCGACCGATCGCGCGGTCCCGCTGGTGCTCGCGGCGCACGAGCACGCGGTGCGGACCCACCGCGCCGATCACGCGATCCGCGAGTGGGCCGCGCTGCGCTCCGTCGCGCACGCGCTGGCGGGCACCGCGCTCGAAGCCGCGCACCAGCGATGGATCGCGAGCCTCGATCTCGAGGCGGTGCTCGGTCCACTGGAGCGCGCGGGGGCCATCACGAGCGCCACCGCGGATGCGTTGCGCCTTCATCCCGAGACGCGCGCTTCGCGCCTCGCTGCGCTACACGACGGGTAGCCGGCGCGGCTGGGAGCGCGCAGCGGCTGTGATCATGGCGGGCGCCTCGCGCTGCGCGGGCACGTAGCGGACCTCGCCGTGCCAGGTGATCGAGAAGCCCGAGGCGTCGCGCTCGATCCGCGCCAGCCGCTGCTCACCTCGACCGCCCTCCACGATCGATCGCACGATCGGCGCGACGACGATCGCGCCGTCTCGCAGGCGCGCGAGGCCCTCGCGCGGAACCTCGGGCAGCGCGAAGCCGACGACGACGCGATCGACGTCGTCGGTCCACCACCCGAGCGCGAGCGCGTCGCCGGCGTGCGCCTCGACGTCGGCTGGCAGCGCCAGCGCACCGAGCTCCGCGCGCGCGAGCGACACCAACTCTGCGTCGATCTCGACGGATCGAACGCGCCCACCGCGGCCTACGAGCCGCGCCAGGATCGCGGTGCCGTAGCCGCTGCCCGCGCCGAGATCGAGGACGCACTGCCCGGGCTCGATGTCCGCGAGCCCGAACGTGAGCGCGTACGCGTGGATCGCCGAGACGGTGGAGCGCGCGCCATCCCCGAACGCGACAGGCTCGTCCAGCGTGCTCTCGCGGATGGCGTCGAGCGGCACGAAGCGCTCGCGCGGGGTCGCTTCGATCGCCGCGTGCAGAGGCCCGACGGCGAGGTGCGCGACCTCGCTCGCGCGCTTCATCGCGCGACGGCGGACCCCCTGGCTCAGCCTCGAGAGGTCCGGATGGGCGCGCCGCTCGACGCGCGCCTGCTCCGAGCGCCCCGTCCACTTCATCCACGCGAAGTAGCGCTCGAGCGTCCCGAAGCGCCCGTGCTTGAGGTTCGCTTGATCGCGGAGCGAACGAACGAAGTACTCGCGCGCGCTGCCCTGGTAGACGAAGCGCGGTTCGATCGCGTCGAGCAGCGGCGCGAAGTGCTCGTGGTGCAGGCGCTCGCGGGTGAGGAAGTCGAGCTCCCGCGAGGGATCGACCCACTCCGACAAGAAGTCCGGATCCCCCTCGTGCCACCACGTCAGGCCGCTGTGCGCGGCGTGAAAGCGCGTGCCGTAGCGCGCCTCCCAGTCGCCGCGCTCTGCGTCGATCGGCGAGCCCGGATAGAGCCGAAACGGATCGACCGACAGAAAGCCCGTGGTGCCCCGCGGCGCCAGAAAGAGCTCGCGCAGGTAGCTCGCCGAGCGCGCGATCGAATCGGGCGTCTCGCCGGGGTGCCCCACGATCACGTTCGCGCCCCAGGGCACGTCGCGCTCGAGGGCCCACGCGGCGATCTCCTTCATGCGATCGAGGTAGGTGTCCAGGCGTCCTGCCTTGCGGATGATCCCAAGCTGCGCGGGATCACCGGACTCGAGCCCGAAGCCGAGCCCGCAGTTGGCGTCGGCGAAGAGCCGCAGGTCTTCGTCCTCGACCAGGTCCACCCGGATCAACAGCCAGATCTTCTCCACCGGCACCCGGTGCGCGGCGAGCTTGGCCAAGAACGCCCGGCGCCAGCTCACCTTCATCCCGAAGAGCGCGTCGGCGACGTACAGCGTCCAGCTCCGCAGATCGAGCCAGCGGTGCAGCGCGAGCACCTCTTCGACCGCGCGATCGACCGAGTACGCTCGCCAGCTCACGTCGCGCTTCGCGCGCTCCATGCAGAACGCGCAGTCGAACGGACAGCCGCGCGAGAGGTACAACTGAGTCTGCGACGCGATGCTCCGCGCGATCCCCTTGTACCTATCGAGCAGCCACCAGTCGGTGAGGGGCAGCGCGTCGAGATCGTCGATCGGATCGGAGCCGAGGATCTCGCCGCGGAGCGGCGCGCCTCCTGCGACCGACTCGATCACCTTCACCAGCGGGCGCTCGCCCTCGCCCACCACGCACACGTCGAACACGCCATCGGCGATGATCTCCGCGGGCCGCGCGCTCGCGTGGTAGCCGCCCGCCACCAAGAGCACGTTCGGCATCAGCGCGCGCGCCCGCTTCGCGAGCTCGACCGAGAGCAGCCAGTCGTACGACGAGTACACCGAGATCCCGACGACGTCGTAGCCCTCGCCCCCACCAGTCAGGATCGCATCGAGCGACAGCTCGCGACCCGCGCGGCGATACAGCTCGCGCTCGGCCACCAGATCCCTCAGGTGCACCTCGCACGCGGTGTTCGCCTGTGCGTAGCTCGCGAGCCCCACGAGCTGAGGCATGCCGAAGTTGCCGCTCGCTGCCCCGATCGAGCCGGGCCACAGCAACAGCACCCTCGTCTTCTTCGCCATGTCGCTACGCTCGGACCAGCCGATTCGCAGGCACGAACGCGCCGCCCGCGCGGGCTGCGCTCAGGCGCTGTGCGAGCGCGTCATCCACGTGCTGGGCGACGAAGGGGTCGAGCCCGCGCTCGCCAGTGAGCGCGACCGCCGCGGCGCCGCAGCCACCCATGCAGCTCGTTCGATGGGGACACGGCGCGCAGAACTCGGGGGTCACGTCGCGGTAGCGGAGGCGGCTCGCGCTCTGGGCCAGCGCCGCATACGAGTGATCTCGACCCTCGCCGAGCGGAGTCTCGTAGAGCGTGCAGTTGCGCAGCTCGCCGCGCGGACCGAGCGCCAGCTCCTGCATCTCGGTGCCGATGGGACAGCCGCCGAAGCGCACGTGGGGATAGTCGTCGTGCTCGACTACGCAGGGCGGGATCGGCATCGTCGACTGGATGCGCAGGCCGTGCTCGATGGCGCTCGATTCGGCGGCCTCGAGCGCGCGCACGATGTCGGCGCGTGAGGGCAAGAGCTCCGCGGCGAACGTCGCCGAGTAGCCGGCCGGCGAGAAGCGCGAGAAGCTGACGTCGCGCACCCCGAGCGACGCGAAGAGCGCGAGGGTCTCGCCCACCAGGTGCGCGTTCTTGCGGTTCACCACCATGCAGCCGACGACGCGCACGCCGGCCGCGCGCAGGTGGCGGATGCCGCGCAGCGTGCGATCGAAGTGGCCGGTCACGCCGCTGTCGCCCGCGACGAGCGGGTCGTGGTGCTCGGCGCTCGGCCCATCGAGCGTCACCTGCACCGAGAGCGGTGCGTACGTCGCGAGGCGCTGCGCCAGGGCCTCGGTGACGAGGCCACCGTTCGAGATCATCTGGAACGGCATCGCCTTGCGCTGGAGCAGCTCGAGCACGTCGAACAGATCGCGACGCGAGAGCGGCTCCCCTCCGGTGAGCGTGACGTGATCGAATTCGATCTCGTCGAGCGCGCGCTCGAGCAGCGCCAAGAGCTCCGGCGTCGGCAGCGCGCCGACGCCCTTGCCGTCGTCCTCGCGCCAGCCGTTGTAGCAGTAGCTGCACTTCTGGTTGCACGCCGAGGTGAGCTCGACGGCGAGCGCGTAGATCTTGGGCCGCGCGTTCACTCGGGCGGATCCGCGGGCGGCGGGGAGAGGCAGGGCACGGGCTTGCCCCCATCGACGGGCTCGCTCGCGTCCTCGCTGCTGCCTGCGTCGTCGATCGCAGCGTCGGGCTCGGCGTCGGGGACGCCCGCGTCTTCGGGGACGTCGGGCGGAGGCGGCGAGAGGCAGGGCATCGCGCCCCCGTCGAAAGCGTCCATACCCGCATCGCGCGGCGCGTCCGCGACGCCGGTGTCGGGCGCCGCGTAGCTCAAGCACGCACACGCCGAGGCGTTCACGGCGGCCCCGCCGGCGAGCGCCCAGGCGATGAAGCGGCGGCGCCGCGCCAAGATGGCTTCGCGATCATCACTCATCGGTGTCCTCCTCCTGCAGCGTGTCGGTCGCGGCCCCCGCGTCCCTACCCGCGTCCGGGATGGGCGATAGACACGCGCACGCGGTCGCCGTCGTGCTCGCGCTCCCCAAGAGCGCCAGCGCGATGAGGCGCTTGCGGCGCTCCAGGATCTTGCTCCGCGCGTCGTCCGTTCCCATGGGCCCCGAGTCTAGTTCAGATCCGGTGCGGGATCATGAGCCGCCATCGCCACCGTCGGCGCCCTCGTCGTCCCCAGGCGCGTCGTCATCGGGGACGCCCGCGTCGTGGGGCGGCGGCGCGTCGATCGACAGACACGGCATCGCCCCCGCGTCCACGCTCGCGTCTCGGGGCGCTCCGGCGTCGTACGTCGACAGGCAAGTGCTGCACGCCGCCGTGCTCGCGGCGGCGCCGCCCGCGAGCGCCCACGCGATGAAGCGCCTGCGTCGAGCCAGGATCGCCTCGCGATCGTCGTCACTCTTCGCCATCGCCCTCCTCCGCGTGTGCATCCTCGGTCCCGTCGGCCCCGCTGTCCGCCTCGAGGCGACCCGCGTCGATGGACGGCTCCAAGCAGGCGCACGCCGCGGCGTGCACCACGCTGCCACCCGCGAGCGCCAGCGCGATGAAGCGCTTTCGACGCTCGAGGATCTTCGCCCGCTCTCCGTCATCCGTTCCCATGCGCCGCGAGCATAGCCGATCGCGGCGCGCGGGCCGAGGGTGCATTCGAAGGTTGCGCCGCGCGGCAAATGACCCCACGACGTTTGGATGCGGCTCGGAACAGCGAGCGCGCTCGGCATCCTCGCCGGGCTCGCGCTGCTCGCGAGCTGTGCCTCGGCGCAGCTCGGCTGGTGGGGACCTCCGACCGGCCCACGCTACGCGCTCGACGGCATCTCGCGCGCACCGGACACGGAGACCTGCGATCCCAGCGCGATGATCCGCTACCGCTCGACGACGCTGCGCACCTCGGCCGCCGTGCGGGTCCATCCCGCGTTCGCCGCGCGCCTGCCCGAGCTCGATCGGGTCGCGAACGAGGTCGCCATCGAACTCTACGGCCGCGCGCCGCGCCGGATGATCACCGTGGGCGGCTACAACTGCCGCCACATCCGCGGTCGTCGCGATCGGATCTCCGAGCACGCGCTGGGCAACGCGCTCGACGTGAGCGGCTTCGAGTTCCGCGGGGTACGCCGCATCGCCGACGCCCCCGAGGGCCTGCCGCGGCGCCTGCGCCGCAGCTTCACGGTCACGGTGGGCCACGACTGGGACGGGCGCGGCGCCATCCGCGAGTACCACGGGCGCTTCCTGCGCGCGTTCATCGACCGCTTGGTGCGAGAGGACGTGTTCCGCGTGATCTACGGGCCCGCGCACCCGGGTCACACGGGGCACTTCCACTTCGACATGTCGCCCTTCCGCTGGATCCACGTCTAGCCGCGCGACTCGATCGAAAAAAAAATCGAAGGCCATGTCGAGCGCGTCGGGTCGGCTCCGACGCTAGGGGGAGCGCCTCACCTCGGGGCCTCGGAAGGATCCGACATGACTCAGCAGAAGATCACCACGTTCCTCTGGTTCGACGGCAACGCGGAGGAGGCCGCCGCGCTCTACACGTCGCTGTTCCCCGACTCGAAGATCACCCACGTCGCCCGCTGGGGGAAAGGAGGCCCGGCGCCCGAGGGCAGCGCGATGAGCGTGTCCTTCGAGCTCGCGGGCCAGGGCTACATGGCCCTCAACGGCGGTCCTCAGTACACGTTCACGCCCGCGATCTCGCTCTTCGTGTCCTGCGAGTCGCAGGCCGAGGTCGACGCGCTGTGGGAGCGCTTCCTCTCGAGCGGCGGCAAGGAGACCGCGTGCGGCTGGCTGACCGACCGCTTCGGGCTGTCGTGGCAGATCATCCCCACCGCGATGATGCGCCTGATGAGCGATCCCGATCCGGTGAAGGCCGGCCGGGTGGCGCAGGCGATGATGGGCATGAAGAAGATCGACATCGCGGGCCTCGAGCGCGCGCACGCAGGGAGCTGAGGACGCCATGAAGTACATGTTGATGATGAACCACCCCGGCCCTGGGCCTTACCAGGTCACGAGCTGGCCCAAGGAGGATCTTCAGGCCCACATCGGCTTCATGATCGCGTTCGCGAAGAAGCTCTCCGCCAGCGGTGAGCTCGCGTTCGCCGAGGGCCTCGCGGGCCCCGAGCAAGCGAAGCTGGTGCGCGCGGGCGAAGGCGGCGAGCCGATCACCGACGGCGTGTTCCCCGAGACCAAGGAGTTCCTCGCGGGCTACTGGATCGTGGACGTCGAGACCCCCGAGCGGGCGTACGCCATCGCAGCCGAGGCCTCGATGGCGCCGGGCCCGGGAGGCAAGCCGCTGCGCATGGGCATCGAGGTGCGTCAGGTGATGAGCGGCCCGCCCGAGGACACGCGCTGAGAACGTGCGGGGCGCGCTCGATGCGAGGGTGAGGCACCTCCTGCGTGATCTGACGCCGGAGGTGCTCGGCACCCTCGTGCGCCGCTACCGGGACTTCCCGGGCTGCGAAGACGCGGTGCAGGAGGCGCTGATCGCGGCCGCGTCGCAGTGGCCGAGCGAAGGCGTACCCGAGCATCCCCTCGGCTGGTTGGTCCGGGTGGCGACCCGGCGGGTGACCGACGAGATGCGGGCCAGCGCCGCGCGTCGGCTGCGCGAGCAGCTGGTGGTCAGCTTGATCCCGATGGACGAGCAGATCGCGCTCGCCGCGGACGAGCTCGAGCCCGAGCGCGACGACACGCTCGATCTCTTCTTCATGTGCTGTCACCCATCGCTGACGCCGAGCTCCCAGGTGGCGCTGACCCTCCGGGCGGTGGGCGGCCTGACCACGCTCGAGATCGCGAACGCGTTCATGGTGCCCGAAGCCACGATGGCGCAGCGCTTGAGTCGTGCGAAGCAGACCATCAAGCGATCGAGCACGCCATTCGCGCTGCCGAGCCCGAGCGAGCGCGACGAGCGCCTGGCGGTCGTGCGCCAGGTCCTCTACTTGATCTTCAGCGAGGGCTACAGCGCATCGACGGGCGACGACGTTCACCGCACGGATCTCTCGAACGAGGCGCTCCGGGTCACCCGGATGCTCGCGCACGCGGCGCCCGACGACGCCGAGGTGAAAGGACTCCTCGCGCTGATGCTGCTCACCGACGCGCGGCGCGCGGCGCGTATGGGATCCGACGGCGCGCTCATCCCGCTCGACGAGCAGGATCGGAGCCTGTGGGATCGCGCGCTCATCGCCGAGGGCCAAGCGCTGCTCGACGAGGTGCTGCCGCGCGGTGCGGTCGGCCCCTTCCAAGTGCAGGCGGCGATCGCGGCGCTCCACTGCGAAGCCGAGAGCACGGACGCGACCGACTGGCCCCAGATCCTCGCGCTCTACACCTTGCTCCTGCAGATGGGCGACAACCCGATGGTGCGGCTCAGTCGCGCGGTCGCGGTCGCGATGGTGCATGGCCCCGCAGCGGGGCTCGCTGCGCTGGACGAGCTCGCATCCGATCCCCGCTTGCGGGATCACCACCGGCTGGACGCGGTTCGGGCGCACTTGCTCGAGCGCGCCGGAGAGCACGAGCGCGCGGTGCTCCACTACCGCCGCGCGGCGGAGCGCACGACCAGCACGGCAGAGCGAAACTACCTGCTGCTGCGCGCCGCACGCCTCACGGAGTGACCGCGAGGCGCTCACGTCAGTGGGCGTCGTTCCAGGTGCGGCCCGTGCCGTGCTCGACGACCAGCGGCACCTCGAGGGGGAACGCGGTCTCCATCGCGCGCACCACCTCGGGCAAGAGCGTGTCGTGCTCGTCGTCGGCCATCTCGAGGACGAGCTCGTCGTGCACCGTGAGGATCATCCGGCTGCGCTTGCCCTCGAGCACCCGATCGACCGCGAGCATCGCGAGCTTCATCAGATCGGCGGCGCTGCCTTGGATCGGGGTGTTCTTCGCGATGCGCTCGGCGCCCCAACGCTCCATCCGGCCCCGCGCGTTGATCGCGGGGATGTCGCGCTTGCGACCGAGCAGCGTGCGGACACCGCCGTTGATCCGGGCCTCTTCGACGACACCGTCGAGCCAGCGGGTCACGCCCGCATAGCGGGTGAAGAACGCGCGGATGTAGCGGGCGGCTTCGTCGAGCGGGATCTTCAGGTTGCGGGCGAGCGCGTGCTCGGTCTGGCCGTAGATGACCGCGAAGTTCACGGTCTTGGCGCGGCCACGCATGTCGCGGGTGACCCCCTCGTCGTCGACGTCGAAGATCGCCTTGGCGGTGCGCACGTGCACGTCGGTCGCCGTGCGGTACGCGTCGAGCAGCTCCGGATCCTTGCTCACGTGCGCCAAGACGCGCAGCTCGATCTGCGAGTAGTCGAGCGAGACGATCGAGAAGCCCTCGGGCGCGACGAACGCTTCGCGCACGAGGCGCCCCTCCTCGGTGCGGATGGGGATGTTCTGCAGGTTCGGATCGGACGAGCTCAATCGGCCGGTCGCGGTGACCGCTTGGTTGAAGCGCGGATGCACCCGCTCATCGACCGGATCGCGCTCGCGCGCGAGCGCATCGAGGTAGGTCCCCTTCAGCTTCTCGAGCATGCGCAGCTCCAAGATCAGCTCGGGCAGCGGGTGTGCGGGCGCGAGCTCCTCGAGCACCTCGTGATCGGTCGAGCGCGCGGTCTTGGTGCGCTTGAGCACCGGCAGCGAGAGCTCGTCGAAGAGCACGGTCTCGAGCGCGCGCGGCGAGCGCACGGGGAACGCGTGGCCCGCGGCCTCGTGACAGCGCGCCTCGAGCGCGGCGATGCGCGCCTCGAAGTCCTTCGACAGCGCGGCGAGGCGATCGACGTCGACCGCGACGCCGGTGCGCTCGAGATCGAAGAGCACCTCGGAGAGCGGCAGCTCGAGCTCGCGGTAGATCTTCGTGAGCTCTTCTTCCTCGAGCGCCTCGGCCTGGGCCTTCGCGGTCAAGAGCAGCGCCTCCGCCCGCATCGCCGCGAACGGCAAGAGGCGCTCGACCTCGAGCTCCGACAGGCGCGCTTTGTTCTTCCCCTTGCCGAGCTCGAAGGGGAGCAGCTCGTGGCCGAGCGCCGACTTCACCGCGTCCTCGAGGTGGTGGGCGTGCTTGTCGGCCTCGAGCAGGTAGCTGCCGAGCATCGTGTCGTCGAGGCTCGGGCGGAGCGCGAGCCACGGCGCGGCGTGCGCGGCCCAGACGTGCCGCTCGCGCTTGTGATCGTGCACCACGACGTGGGTCGTGGCCCCGATCGTCTCGAGCACGGCCGCCACCGCGTCGGTCTTGGGCTGATCGGGGCGACCGAGATAGACGTGGCCCAGCGGCAGGTACGCGCCCTTGCGCTCCGTCCCTCGCGTCGCAGCGAGCGCGAGGCCCACCAGCGGCGCGCGCCCCGGCAGTCCCTCGTCGAGCACCGACCAGAGCGCGACCTCGTCGGCGTCGCGCACGAAGTCGGCGAGCGCGTCGGCCGACGTCAGCAGGCTCGGCGTCCCCGGTCGAAACGGCACCTTCTCGCGCGGCTCTCGGCGCGGCCTGATCTTCGGCGGCGGCGCATCGCCCGGCGCGCGCTCGACCTTCATCCCGGCCATCGCGGCCCAGCGATCGATGCCCGCGAGCTGGCTCGTCATCTCGAGCCGGCGAAAGAGATCCTTGAGCTTGGGCAGGTCCGCGCCGCCCCACTTCAAAGCGCGCAGCTCGAACGGCAGCGGCAAGTCCTCGTTCAGGGTGACCAGCTCGCGCGACAGATCCGCCTTGTCCTTGTTGGCGCGCAGCTTCTCCTTGAGCGCCTTGCGATCGATCTCCTCGACGTGCTCGTAGATGCCGTCGAGCGATCCGTACGTGGCGAGCAGCTGCGCGGCGGTCTTGGGGCCGACCGATGGAACGCCCGGGACGTTGTCCGAGCTGTCACCCACGAGCGCCAAGTAATCGCGCACCTGATGGGGCTCGACGCCCATCCGCTCGAAGGTCTCCTGCACCCCGAAGATGCGGTCCCGCATCCCGTCCCACATCACCACTCCGTCGCCCACGAGCTGGAGCAGATCCTTGTCGGCGCTCGCGATCACCACGCGCAGCTTCGCCTCGCGCGCCTGCTTCACCACCGCCGCGATGACGTCGTCCGCTTCCCACCCCGGCGCCTCCAGGCACGGGATGGCGTAGGCCTCTGCGATCTCGCGCACCCGCCCCGCTTGCTCCTCGAGATCCGGCGGGCGCTCCTTGCGGTTCGACTTGTACTCGGGGTAGCGCTCCTTGCGCTTGGACTCCTTGGAGTCGATCGCGACCGCGAGGTACGCCGGCCGGTTCTCCCCGATCAGCTTCTGCAGCGTCGCGATGGTGCCGTGCACCGCGTGTACGGGCTCGCCGCGCGAGGTCATGCGCGGGGGCAGCGCGTGGTAGGCGCGGAAGACGAAGCCCGAGAGATCGATCACCCAGAGGGTGTCTTTGTCGCCCGGCGGGGGAAGAGAAGCAGCGGCCACGGCCGTCCCCTAGCACGCGCCCCACCTGCACAGGCGTGGTGCGCAACGCACTTCGCAGCGGAGGGCCGCAGGATGCGAAAGTCGCTGCGCGGAGCATCGGAAACCGGCCGGTTGGCCGGCAGAAAGTGCGCGGTAAATGCTCGAAAAGACTAGCCGATCCCCGGACTGCTCGGAGTGGCACGAGGTCTGCTGAGGGCGGCCGCATGAGCGACAACACCACCTCCCCCACCGCCAACCAGCCCAAGGCCCTCCGCATCTTGGCCAAGTCGGTGTTCCGGGAGCTCAAGAGCAGCGGCTACCAGCGCACCGAGATCCTCGCCTTCGCCACCGAGATGCTCTCGCTGGTCGGCACCGATCTCCGGGACTCGACGCTGCCCGAAGAAGCGAGCCTCCCCGCGGAGTGAGCTCGCGCGGCCCATCCGGGCTCGCATCGAATCGACGAGGCTCGCGCCAAAGATGGCGCGGGCCTTTCGTGTTCCGTCGCTCGCACGCGTCGTCGCCATTGGTCGTCGTCATTGGTCCACGCGCGCCTGCCTCGTTGTCCCTTGTGGCACCCGAACGCGGTCGATAGAGTCGCGGCCCCGAACGCACCGGAGAACCTCTCCCGGTCGGATCGGGATGAGGAGGCCTCATGGCGACCCGCATTGCGATCAATGGCTTCGGCCGCATCGGACGTTGTGTCACGCGCGTGCTCTTCGACGGCAAGAGCGATCTCGAGCTCGTCGCGATCAACGACCTGACCGACCCCACCACGTTGGCCCACTTGGTCGAGTTCGACTCGGTGCACCGCCGCTTCGACAAGGGCGTCGAGGCCGGCAAGGACAGCATCCGGATCGCGGGCAAGACGATCCCGATCTTCGCGAAGAAGGATCCCGCCGAGCTGCCCTGGAAGGACCTGAACGTCGACATCGTGCTCGAGTGCACGGGCATCTTCCGCAACCAGGCGGGCGGCCAAAAGCACCTCGGCGCCGGCGCCAAGCGCGTGATCATCAGCGCGCCCGGGGAGAAGGACATCGACGCGACGTTCTGCATCGGGATCAACAGCGACAGCTACGACCCGAGCAAGCACTTCATCGTCTCGAACGCGTCGTGCACCACGAACTGTCTCGCGCCGATCGCGAAGGTGCTCAACGACAGCTTCGGGATCCAGAAGGGCCACATGGTCACGGTGCACAGCTACACCAACGACCAGAACATCCTCGATCTCCCGCACAAGGATCTGCGCCGCGCGCGCGCGGCCGCCCTCTCGATGATCCCCTCGACCACCGGCGCCGCGAAGGCGATCGGGCTCGTGCTCCCGGAGCTCAAGGGCAAGCTCGACGGCACCTCGATCCGGGTGCCGACGCCCGACGTGAGCCTCACGTGCCTCACCGCGGTGGTGGGCAAGCAGACCACGGTCGACGAGGTGCACGCGGCGATGGACGCGGCGGCCAACGGCCCGCTCAAGGGCATCCTCGGGGTCGAGCGTCGTCCGCTCGTGTCGAGCGACTACATCGGCGATCCCCGCTCCTCGATCCTCGACGCCGCGCAGACCGCGGTCATCGGCGGCGACCTCGTCGAGGTGAACGCCTGGTACGACAACGAGTGGGGCTTCTCCAACCGCATGGTCGATCTGGCCTCGCTCATGGCGAGCAAGGGCTGAAGCGCCCGCTATTCAACACGACGAAGGACGCGCCGGTCGGCCGCGAAAGGTAGAGATGCTCGAAGGAATCCGCTCCATCCGTGACCTCGACTTGGCCGGCAAGCGCGTGTTCGTGCGCGTCGACTTCAACGTCCCGCTCGACGGCAAGACCGTCACCGACGACACCCGCATCCGCGCCGCGATCCCCACGCTGAAGCTGGCGATGGAGCAAGGCGCGCGGGTCGTCGTCGCTTCGCACCTCGGTCGGCCCAAGGGCGCACCCGAGGCCAAGTTCTCCCTCGAGCCCGCGGCCCTCAAGCTCGCCGAGCTGATGGACGTCGAGGTGCTGCTGGCGGACGACTGCATCGGCGATGGCCCGAAGAAGGTCGTGCAGGATCTCCGCGAGGGACAGATCGCGTGCCTCGAGAACCTCCGCTTCCACGCCGAGGAAGAGAAGAACGACGACGCCTTCGCGCAGCAGCTCGCGAAGCTGGCCGACTGCTACGTGAACGATGCGTTCGGCGCTGCGCACCGGGCGCACGCATCGGTGGTGGCGCTGCCCAAGCAGTTCCGCGATCGCGCGGCGGGCCTGTTGATGGAAGCCGAGCTCAGCTCGCTCGGGACCCTGCTCGGCAGCCCCGAGCGCCCCTTCGTCGCGGTCCTCGGCGGCGCGAAGGTCTCCGACAAGATCGCGGTGATCGAGGCGCTCTTCAGCAAGGTCGATCAGCTGATCATCGGCGGCGCGATGGCCAACACGTTCCTCGCGGCGCGCGGGACGAACATGGGCAAGAGCCGGCTCGAGGAGGACAAGCTCGCGCTCGCGCGCACGCTGCTCACCCGGGCGGAGGAGAAGAAGATCGACATCCTCTTGCCGGAGGACGTGGTCGTCGCGACGTCGCTCGACGCGACCAGCGGCCGCGTCGCCGAGCTGAGCGACGTCGGTGAGAGCGAGATGGCGCTCGACATCGGGCCCAAGTCGGTCGCCCGCTTCGCGCGCGCCCTGAGCGGCGCGCGCACGGTGTTCTGGAACGGGCCCATGGGCCTGTTCGAGAACGAGCCCTTCGCTGGCGGCACGCTCGGCGTCGCCGAGGCCATGAGCAAGCTCGCCGCGATCGCGGTGCAGGACGGCGGCGCGTTCACCGTCGTCGGCGGCGGCGACTCGGTCGCCGCCGTGCAGCAGGCGGGCCTGAGCGAGCGCTTCTCGCACGTCTCCACCGGCGGCGGCGCGAGCCTCGAGCTCATCGAGGGCAAGAAGCTCCCGGGCGTCGAGGCGCTGCGCCCATGACGAGCGGCGCGCGCACCCCCTTGGTCGTCGGCAACTGGAAGCTGCACAACAACCTCGCAGCGTCCGAGGCGCTGGCCCGCGGGGTCGCGCAGGGTGTCGAGGGCGTGAAGGGCGTGGACGTCGCCGTCGCGCCCGTCTTCGTGGCGCTGCCCACGGTGGCGAAGGTGCTCGCGGGGACCCGCGTCGCGGTCAGCGCGCAGGACGTGCACTGGCAGGACAAGGGCGCGTTCACCGGCGAGGTCTCCGCGCCGCTCTTGGCCGACGTCGGCTGCCGCTTCTGCATCGTGGGGCACTCGGAGCGCCGCCAGCTCTTCGGAGAGACCGACGCGATGGTGAAGCAGAAGGTCGAGGCGCTGCTGCGCTCGGGCGTCACCCCGATCGTGTGCGTCGGAGAGACGCTGGCCCAGCGCGAAGCCGGCTTCGCAGAGAAGACCGTGGTCGATCAGCTCGACGCGATCTTCGATGAGGGTGACGCGTCCACCCTGGCCCGGGTCGTGGTGGCGTACGAGCCGGTCTGGGCGATCGGCACCGGGAAGGTGGCGACGCCCGAGGACGCGCAGGCCATCCACGCCGCGATCCGCAAGCGGTGTGTCGAGCGCATCGACGCGGGCGCTGGCGCCAAGCTGACGATCCTCTATGGCGGCAGCGTGAAGCCCGAGAACGCAGGGGACTTGATGGCCGAGAGCGACATCGACGGCGCGCTGGTGGGCGGCGCCTCGCTCGACGCTGCGGGCTTCTGCGCGATCGTTCGCGCCGCGAGCGTCCCGTAGCCCGTTCTAGCCGGCGATCGGGATGATCTCTTTCAGCGCGCGGGCCCGCTCGCGCGCCAGCGGCACCCGGGGGCGCTCGGGGTGGCTGAGGATGAGCTCGTAGGTCCCCGCGCCGCTCGGCTCCATCGCCACGATGCGATCGAGCCGCACCACGAAGCCTCGATGGGATCGGAAGAAGCCATCGGGTAGCCGCGACTCGACGGCGCCGAGGGTGAGATCGAGCGCGAAGCGATCGGCGTCGGTGACCGCCCAGACCAGCTCGTCCTTCATCTCGAAGTAGACGACGTCCTTCACGTCGAGCACCACGTACTGCCCTCGCCTTCGCACCGCCAAGCGCTCGAGCTTGCCCTCGTCGGTCCGTGGGGCCTCGCGATCCTCGAGGCGCGCGCGGATGCGATCGACCGCGGTCCGAAGACGGGGCAGGCGCGCGGGCTTGAGCACGTAGTCGACGACCCCGACCTCGTAGCCGCGCATCGCACCTTCGTCGTGCGCGGAGACCACGACGATCGCGAGCTTCGGTGCGCGGGCGATCAGCGCCTCCGAGAGCGAGAGCCCATCGGGACCGGGCATCCGGAGATCGACGAAGACCGCGTCGGGGCTCGCGTCGTCGAAGCGCGCGAGCGCGTCCTTGCTGCTCGTGGCCTCGGCGACGACCTCCACGCCGCCGACCTCACCGAGCAGAAAGCGCAGCTCGTCCCGCGCCAGCGGCTCGTCGTCCACCACCATCACTCGCAGCGCCGTCGTTCGTTGGGTCATGCGCTCTCTCTTTCGGTGTCGCCCAACAACGCTTTGGCGGGCGACGATTCCCCGGCCGCGACGGAGGGGATGCGGAGGATCTGGCTCGCGCCGTTCGCACGCTGCTCCAGCGTGAGCGACGCCTCTCTCCCGAAGCGCCTCGTCAGCCGCTCACGCAGGGTGGCGAGCGCGAGGTGGGTCCCCTCCCCCGTCGGCTCGGCGCGCGCAGGCTCGGCGAGCGGTGGGAGCTGCGCGCCTTCACTCTCGTCGCGGACCTCGATGACGAGGACGTCGCCATCGACCCGCGCGCGCACCGTGATCGTCCCGGGGCCCTCGTGGCGCGCCAGGCCGTGCTTCACCGCGTTCTCCACCAGCGGCTGGAGCAAGAGCGAGGGGACGCGGAGACGGCGCGCCCGATCGTCGATCTCGAGCACGACCTGCACCCGCTCCTCTCCGAGGCGCACCCGCTCGATCCGCAGGTAGCTCGCCGCGTGCTCCACCTCGGCCGCGAGCTCGGCGTCCTCGGGGTGGGTGAGCAGGTAGCGATAGAGATCGGAGAGATCCGCGACGAGCTCGCGCGCCGCGTCGGGATCGCGCCGGATGGTGGCGCGCACCGCGTTGAGCGCGTTGAAGAGGAAGTGGGGCTCGAGGCGACGACGCAGCGCGGAGAGCGCCGCGGATTGCGCGTCGGCCTGGGCCTTGGCGAGGGCGCCCGCGCTCTCTTGCTGGCTGACGATCAGCCGCGCCACGGCGACGAAGAGCCCGACGCCCGCCGCGTTCACCACCAGCTTCGCAGCGTGCGCGGGCCACGCGGGCAGGTAGCGCTCGGCCTGCGCGGTGACGAGCAAGCCCGCGCCGACGAGCAGGATGTGGAACGACTGCACCACGAGCGCGACGCCGGCCGCCGTGACCGGCTCGCGGGTGAGCTCGGGCCTGCGCTGCGCGATCACGCCAGCGATTCCCCCATCGAGGATCGATGCGAGCAGCACCCACGGCGCGGTCGGCTCGTCCACCTGCAGCGCGTAGAAGATCCCCGCGCCGAGACCGGCGGCCAGACCCGAGAGGGGCCCGCCCAAGAACGCCGCGAGCAAGACCCCGATCGCGCGCACGTTGAAGTGCTCGCCCGAGACCTCGAGGCCGAGCATCGCGCCCCAGATCGACAGCGACAGACCGAAGATCGCTGCGGCGGTGCGCCGTCCGCGCACCGTCCCTGCGCCGAGCAGCCGCGCGCGGAGCGGGGGCACGAGCACGACGAGCAACGCCGCCGCCGCGAGGAGGCCCATCTTCTCCGCCAGCTCGACGAGCATGGTGCTGAAGGGCACGGGCAGGACTCTACCGAGCGAACGCCGCGGGCGCAGCCGGACGACTTGCCTGATCGTGCCCTTCGCCTCAGAAGTCCGCCCGCTCGCACCTGCGGGCGCAGGAGTGAACGTGACCGCAGTCGGACAGCGCGCGCCCGAGTTCTCGGGCAAGGACCACAACGGCAACGACATCTCGCTCAGCGAGCTCAAGAAGCTCGGCCCAGTCGTCCTCTACTTCTATCCGCGCGACTTCACCCCGGGCTGCACCCGCGAGGCGTGCATGTTCCGCGACGCCTTCGAGGATCTCACCAGCGACGGCGCGTCCGTCGTCGGGGTGTCGATCGACGACGAGGCGAGCCACAAGCGCTTCGCGACCGAGCATCGGTTGCCCTACGCGCTGCTCAGCGATCCCGGTCACGCGCTGGCCAAGCAGTACGACATCGTGCGGCTCTTCGGGCTCGGCGCGCAGCGGGTCACGTTCGTGATCGATCGCGAAGGGATCATCCGCGCGAAGATCCACAGCGAGCTGTCGATGTCGCGCCACGTGAAGGACACCAAAGACGCCCTCGCCGCGCTGAAGTAGGACCTCAGCGTTTGCGGGCGCGGGTGGCGTAGAGCGACGCGACCTCTTCGGCCGTGACCAGCTCGTTCGCGCCGACCAAGCGGAAGAACACAGCCGAGGCCGCTGCGGCCGACGCCAGACGGGTCACGTCGCTGCGGTGCTGCACCGCCCACGCGCTCTCGTCTTGCGCGGCGCGGAGGATCGCCTCGGTCAGGTCGGCCGGGGCCTCCACTCGGATCGACTCGAGCGCGTAGTGCAGCGTCTGATGCGCCAGCGCGAGGACCGCGATCTTGGGATCGAACTCCTGCATCTCGAGCCACTTGGCCTTGGTCGGGCCCATCTGGTTGAGCACCGCGACGAAGGCGTTGATCGCGTAGACGGCGGCGATCTTGCGGCGCTCCCAGCGCAGGTCCGCGAGGATGATGCGGGGATCGGCGCGGCCGTCGTCCGACAGGTGGCGCGCGATCGTGTTGTTCACCAGCGCGAGGTGCGCTTCGGCGTGGTGCAGCGCGTCCCACGCGAAGAGCGAGCGCAGGTCCCCCGACCGTCCGCGGAAGTGCTCGTACAGCTCGGCGAACGCCTGGTCGGCCGCCATGCGCTCGGCGACGATCGCGGCCCACGCCGCGCACACCTCGTCAACCCGCCGGCTGCGCTCCTCGGCGACGCTGCGCTCGGCGCGCGTCGGGCGCGCGGTGACCAACGCGTCGAAGTCGAGCTCGTCGCTCTGACCGTTGGCCGCGACCTTCGCGGCCTTGGCCTTCGCCGCGGGCTTGGCCTTGCTCGCCGCCGGCTTGCTCTTGGCCTTGCTCGCCGCGGGCTTGCTCGACTTGCGGGCGCGCAGCTCACGCGGCGTGGGCGGCGGCGGCGGGATCACGGGATCAGCCGGGCCTTTGCTCTTGCGGCGGCTCTTCTTCGCGCGCGTCTCGTTGGTCTGCCGGGTCATCCGCGGGCGATGATGCCACGGCACGAGGGACCGTCGAGGCTGAAAGCACGAGCGCGGATCACCGTCGCCGGCGCATCGCCTTCGCCACCCCGATCGGTTCGGCGCCCGCGCGCTTGCCGCCCTGCCTCTCGCGCGCGAGCATCCGCAGCGATGTGTGGTCGCTACAGCGTGGGCAAGACATCGGCGGAGCTCGCCGAGGAGCTCGAGGCCTCGCTCGCGACGGACGCGATCACGCCGCGCTTCAACGTGGCCCCGACCCAGCCCGCGCCGATGCTCGTGGCGCTGCCGGATCGCCGCCTGGGCCTCGCTCGGTTCGGCTGGACGCTGCGCAACAAGAAGGGCCTCCTCCTGAACGCACGCAGCGAGACCGCGCCGAGCAACGGGCTCTTCCAGAAGGCGCTCGAGCGCCGCCGCGCGCTCATCCCCGCGGACGGCTTCTACGAGTGGCGCACCCTCGGCGGCGGGAAGAAAGCGACCAAGCAGGCCTACTTCCTTCATCACGGCGGCGAGGTGATCACCTTCGCTGGGCTCTACTACGTCGAGAAGAAGGTCGAGGGGAAGGCTGAGGGGGACACCTCGGATCCGGCGGCGCAGATCACCAAGGAGGCCTCGTTCGTGATCCTCACCACCGCTGCTTCCGAGGCCGTGCAGCAGGTGCACGACCGGATGCCGATCATCGTCCCGCCGGAGCTGCGCGCGGCGTGGCTCGACACCACGCAGCCCGCGGAGCCGCTGCTGCGCGAGCTGATGGCGCGCGATCCGGAGCTCGCACTGCGCGAGGTGGGTAGCCGCGTGGGATCGCCAGCGAACGACGATCCGTCACTGCAGGATCCGGTGTGAGGCTCGCGACGTGGCGGCGCTCAGCCGCCACGAGCTGAGCCGCCACGAGCTGGCCACGATCTCAGCGCGCCGAGCTCAGAGCGCCAGGTCCCACTCGAAGTTCAGGCCCAAGCGACCGGTGCTCGTCATGCCCGCACGCCCGCTCGGGTTCGCGGGATCGACCATCCGCATGCGGAGCCAGGTGGTCTCGTTGGTGATGATGCCGCTGTTGGGCCAGCAGACCTGCCCGACGCCGGAGTTCACGGTCCAGTTGTAGGGCACGTAGATGGTCTGGTAGACCGGGCGCGTCGACCAGTAGATGCAGTTGTTGTAGCTGTCCCACTGCGAGCAGTAGGTCTCGGTGCCTGCGTACTGCTCCTGCGGCGTGGTGCCCGGGAAGACCGCATAGCTCGAGCCCATCGGCATCACGCTCGCGACGCCCGCGACGTTCACGTCGGGCGCGGTCGACGAGATCAAGCGCGCCTCCCACGCTGCGGGGTTCGCCCACACGCCCTCGTCTTCCACCGCGGAGACCATGATCTCGAAGCAGATCTCGCCCGCGTCCGCGCGGAGCAAGCGGGCCGAGTGGGTGACGGTGCCTGCGCCCAAGCCGTGGCGCGCCTCGGCGCGGTCGTCGTCGATCACGAGCGGCTGAGGGTTGATCGTGCCCGAGACGATCGGGTTCACGATGGTGCCGCGGGCGATGAGGCCGCCACCGCGCCCACCGCACGAGGTGAGGACGGCGAGGAGCGCGACCAGGGCGAGACCGTTCGAGAGCTTCTGCATGAGGGACCTTCTTGCGTAGGGCGAAGAGCGTCGAGGCTACGACGGCGACGGGCAGAAATTCCCCGGCCCCCCGGTGAGGGCGCCGACTCTAGCCGACGCGAGACCTCACGCCCGTCGGCGGCGCCACAGGACGAGCCCCAACGTGAGCAGATTCACGGCCACGCCCAGCGGCAGGGGCGCGCGCCCACCCGCGTGGCAGCTGCAGTCCCCTCCTCCGGCGGGCTCGCCCGCGTCCGCGCCGACGCCCGCGTCCTCACCCGGCGCGTCCACGCCTGCATCCGGCGGCTCGGGGCACGCGATGGGCGACGCGCCGAGCGGCACCGTCACCACCTCCATGTCGTGCGCCTCGTCGCCGCCGTGCATACGCCACTGCTCTTCGACGACCTCGCCCCAGCTCCGACCTTCCATCGCAGGATCGACCGAAGGCGGCGAAGCGCTCCGCAAGAACTCGATGTACTCCGCCGTGTTCGACTGGTAGCGCAGACGAACCCGCAGCGAGAGCGCGCCGTCACCACACGCGGGGATGCGGAAGCTCGCCTCGTCGAAGTTGCGGTAACCGCCCGCGCCATCGCCGTAGTCGCGGCCGACCGGCAGCATGTCGTCCTCGACCTCGGGGGCAAAGCCCAGCGGCGGGATGCGGGTGTCCATCATCACCGTGTCGTTGAGCAGGAAGTGGAAGCTCGGCGTCACCGTGCCGTCGCTCTCGAGCTCGCCCAGCTCGGACTCGTAGCTGCGCAGCTGGTCGTCGTGGATGAGGTGGCCGGTCGCGTCGAAGAAGCCCGACCCCTCGGGCGCGACGTTGCCGTCTGCGTCGACGACCGCGACCTCGAGCCACATGCGACGACCCTCGGGATAGCCCGTCGGGAGCTTGTGCCCGGTGAGGTTCGTGACCCGCACCGTCGCCGTGGCTTCCTGCCCTTCGAGCGCGCTCGCGGTGACCTCGAGCAGCGCGGCGTTCTCGAGCATCGCGCGGGCGCGCTCGGAGGACGCGACGAGGAGCGGCCCGATGTTGCCGTCCGGATCGGGGATCGTGCTCGCGAGCGAGAGCGGCTGCCAATAGCTACCGCCCGCCAGATCGTGTCGGTTCAGCTCGCTCCGGAACGCGATGTCGTCCGGGAGACTGCCCTCGACGGCGGCGCGCACGTCGCGGTCGACCACGCGCATGTGGCAGCCCTGGCAGGTCTGGTCGTCCTCGCCTGCGCCGTCCGCGAACGCCGACCGGCGCCACTCGGTGAAGGTGCGCTCGATCGCGAACTCCCGGCCGGTGTCCTCGACGACGCCGTCCACCAGCCGGTGACCGTCGTGCAGCGGGTTGTAGATGTCGTGGCACTGCCCGCAGAGCCGCGACTCGGCGATGAACGTCGAGACCTCGGTGGGGTGAGGCGGCGCGAGCGCGCCGTACGCGTAGGGCCCGTAGCGCACTTCACCGCTCTCGGCGTCGTTGATGACGAGCTGCGCGTTGTGGATCTGATCGTCTCCGGGATCGCTCGAGCGGTGACAGACCATGCAGGACACGCCGTCGAGGTCGTGCGACGGCAGGCGCTCGGGGTCATCGACGATGAAGCGCGGCTCCATGGTCGCGAGGTCGTAGTCCGGGTGCTCGGAGCGGCCCCGCAGCCACGCGACCGGCGAGTGGCAGCGCACGCAGAAGTCGGAAGCCGAGGGGTTGTCCACTTCGGCGATGGAGAGCGCGGCGCGGAAGACGGGGTCGCGTCCGGCGTTCGCCATCATCGCGCCGCGCCAGCTGTCCCAGGGCTCGTAGTCGTCCTCGTCGTCGTAGTCGGCGTGGCAGTTGGCGCACAGGCGCGAGGGCTGGATCTCGAACATCACCTCGTCTTCGTGGCCGCTTCCGATCGGCTGGCTCCCGGGCTGAAAGACCTGGGCGGAAGCGGGCGCGGCGACGAGCAAGAGGAGAAAGGTCAGGGCGCGAGCCATGGCGCGCATCCTAGAGCAGTGATCCGGCTCCGGCCGCTCGATTCGAGCGCCCCCTCACGGCCGGCGTCCAGGACAGGCGGCGAATTCGCTTTCGCGCGGCGGGCCTTCGTGCCAATGCCCCGCGCATGCTGCCTTACTACGAGCAGCCGGTGCTGCACCTGGGGCCCATCCCCATCTACGGCTTCGGCGTGTTGGTCGCGACCGCGATCGCGGTCGGCATCTACCTCGGGACCAAGCGGGCCCCCGAGTACGGGATCGACAAAGAGAAGCTCTACGACTTCGTGCAGTGGGTGCTGATCCCCGCGTTCCTCATCTCGCACGTGCTGGACGCGATCTGGTACCACCCCGCCGAGGTGCTCGAGGATCCGGCGGGGATGCTCCTGACGCTCGGGGGCCTCAGCTCGTTCGGCGGCTTCTTGGGCGCCGTGCTCGGCGCGTTCCTCTATGGGCGCCGTCACCGGGTGCCGATCCTGCCCTACGTGGATCTGTGCGTGTCGGTCTTCCCGGTGGCGTGGATCTTCGGACGCATGGGCTGCACCATCGCGCACGATCACCCGGGGCTGCACACGAGCGCGGACAACCCGCTCGCGTTCGCGTACCCCGACGGACCGCGCTGGGACCTCGGCTTCCTCGAGATGCTGTTCTCGGTCGTGCTCTCGATCGGCCTCTACTTCGCGTGGAAGAAGCCGCGCACGCCGGGCTTCTACATCGCGCTCGTGTGCATGAGCTACGCGCCCGTTCGCTTCTTGCTCGACTATCTGCGCACCGACGCCGACGACGGAGGCGATGCTCGCTACGCGTCGCTCACGCCGGGTCAGTGGTCCGCGATCCTGATGTTCGCGACGGGCGCGTACTTCGCGTGGCGGATCCGCCAGCCGGGCGCGACCCCGCCCAAGCCGATCGAGGCGGAGGCGGCCGTCGAGAAGGCGGGCAAGACCGCGAAGTCGGACAAGCGGGGAAAGGCCGCCAAGGCCGAGAGCTGACGTCGCGCTGGGCCCGGACGACGATCAGCGCGCGATGTCGCGATGCGAGATCGTCGCGGTCCGCTTCTCGCCCAGCACCCGACCCAGCTCCTCTGCGAGCGCGACGCTGCGGTGGCGTCCGCCGGTGCAGCCGATCGCGATCGTCAGGTACGCCTTCCCCTCCCGCTCGTAGCGAGGGAGCGTGCGATCGAGGAGCTGTCGCACGTCGGTGAGCAGCTCTTGCGCCTCGCTCGACTTCAGCACGTAGTCGGCGACGGGCGCGTCGCGGCCGGTGAGCGGCCTCAGCTCGGGCACGAAGTGCGGGTTCGCCAGGTAGCGCACGTCGAAGACCAGATCGGCATCGACCGGCAGCCCGTACTTGAACCCGAAGGACACGACGCGGACCTGCATGGAGACCGCGTTCTCCTTCGCGAGGTGCTCGACGAGGACGCGGCGCAGATCGTGGACCGACAACCGCGACGTATCGACGACCCGCTTGGCCCGGCCCCGGAGCGACGCGAGGCGCTCGCGCTCCCGGCCGATCGCCTCGAGCACGTCGCCGCCGGGCGCCAAGGGATGAGGGCGCCGGGTCTCGCTGTAGCGGCGCACCAGCTGCTCGTCGGCGCAGTCCAGGAAGAGCACCTCGACCTCGTGACCGCCCGCCGTGAGCTCCTCGATCAGCTTCTCCGCGCCCACGAGGAAGGTCCCGGTGCGCACGTCGATCCCCAAGCCGATGCGCGGCATGTCGTTGCCGAGCAGCGACACGAGCTCGGGGGCCAGGCGCGGCGGGAGGTTGTCGACGCAGAAGAAGCCGAGGTCCTCGAGCACCCGCAGCGCGCTCGATCGCCCCGCGCCCGACATGCCGGTCACCACGACGATGTGCAATCCAAGAGGCACGGACGGAGAGCATAGAGCAAAGCGCGGGGGCGCACCTGCGTCGCGCGTTTCGCACGTCGGGTGTGAGGCGGACTACGCAGTGAGCGTTGCGTAATCCCACGAGCTTGGATTGGCCGCGGCCTCGAGTGCGGGTCACACTCGCGCGCCTATGACCTCGACCAAGTCCGAGATCGATCTCTCGTACAGCGTGAGCAACGACTTCTTCAAGCTCTGGCTCGACGAAGCGATGCACTACACCTCGGCCTCCTACCTCACGGGCAACGAGTCCCTCGAGGAGGCGCAGTGGCAGAAGTGCAAGATCCTCTACGACTACGCCGAGATGACGCCCGACAAGTCGGTGCTCGACATCGGCTGCGGCTGGGGAAGCAACCTCGCGTACCACGTGACCCGCGGCACCAAGCAGGCAGACGGCATCACGCT
>CAYZQM010000061.1:24057-28392 GCA_964480175.1 uncultured Sandaracinaceae bacterium | reverse complement strand
CCCCCCACGCCCGCCCTCGCCCTGACCCGCGCGCCCGCCGGCACCCTCGCGCTCGCCCTCGCCCTCACCCGCACGCCCGCCCGCGCCGCCCTCATCCTCACGCCCGCCCTCACCCTCCAATTCTCCCCGTAACGTCCCCCCCAATCCCCTCGAACACCCAGCACCCGATGGAGACGCGCCACGAGACCGACCGCACGCTGCTCGACGTCGAGCCGGACGCCGGTCTGCTCGAGGGGCGGGTGCTCGACGAGCGCTACGAGCTGGTGCGGCGCCTGGGTCACGGTGGGATGGGTGTCGTGTACGCCGCGCGCCACGTCGTGCTCGGCAACCGCTTCGCAGTGAAGGTGCTGCGGCCTCCGCCGGCGGCGCACGCGAAGGAAGCGACCGAGCGCTTCAAGCGCGAGGCCCGCGCGGCCAGCGCGCTGGGGCACCCGAACATCGTCGACGTGAAGGACTTCGGAGAGCTGCCGGGGGGTCTCTACTACTACGTGATAGAACACCTCGAAAAGCGCGATCTCCTCGCGGAGCTGGAGGCCGGCAGTGCGCTACCGCCCAAGCGCCTCGCGAACATCGGCCTGCAGGTCGCCGAGGCGATGGGCGCCGCGCACGCCAAGGGGATCGTGCATCGCGACCTGAAGCCCGAGAACGTGTTCCTCACCTCGCAGCAGGGCGAGCCCGATCACGTGAAGCTCATCGACTTCGGCATCGCGAAGGTCAGCGCGATGGACGGACGCATCGGCACCGTCCCCCCGCTCGCGGCGCTCGCCCTCGCGAGCACGCCGAGCAGCGGCCGCTTCACCGCGGCTGGCATCGTGCTCGGCACCCCTGCGTACATGTCGCCCGAGCAGTGCCGAGGCGGCGACATCGACTTCAAGAGCGATCTCTACGCGCTCGGGATCCTGCTCTACGAGGCCGCGACCGGCGACGTGCCCTTCGAAGGCGAGACCGTCTTCGAGACGATGCGGATGCACCAAGAGCTCCCCGCGCCCGACCCTCGCCTCCTCGCGCCCTCGCTGCCCGATTCGATCGCCGACATGATCCTCGCGCTGCTGGAGAAAGACCCGCTTCGGCGTCCCGCGAGCATGCAGATCGTCGCGGACGCGCTCTTGCCGTTCGTCCCGAGCCGCGAGCGGCCGAGCGACGCCGCGATCGAAGCTGCCATCCGCGCGAGCGTCGTCGCGCCCGTTCGGTTCAGCAAGCCGAACGACACGCCCTACGGCCTGCCGATGAGCGCGCTCGCTCGGGCCTCCTCGTCCCCGCCCACCACACCGCCGCAGCCGTCGGTGATGGCGAGCGTGATGTTGGGCGCCGCGATGGGCCTGGCGCTCGTGGTCGGTGCAGGAGCGGTCTTCGGCGTGGCGCACCTCTGGCGCGGCGGCGGATCGATGACGGCGAGCGCGACGAGCGACGAGGCGCACGACGTCGCGGTCGCCGCGCCCGCAGCGAGCGAACCGCCTGCGGAGGTCGTGAGCATCCCGAGCGCGCCTCCGCCGGATGCGAGCGCCGAGGCCGCGAACGCCGCGCCGGTGGGCGCAGCGCCGCCGAGTGAGGCGACCGTGATCGAGGCGACGGAGATCGAGGCACCGGCCGCGATGCCGACCGCCGTGTCGCCGATCGTCCGACCGACCGCGACGCGGCGAGAGCGGCGAGAGCGCGTCGCCGCCCCAGCAGCGACCGAGGCGCCGGCCGCACCGCGCGTCGAGACGCACCCGAGCGAGCCGCCGTCGGCCCACCCGCGACCGACCGACGCCGTCCGCGATCCGTGGGCGAACTGAACCTCGAGCGCGAGGGCTGACGCTCGCCTCCCGGCCGGCGGGGTCACGTACGTTCGGGCGCGGCGGGCTCGGGCTCGGGCGCGAGATCGGGCTCGGGCGCGGGCGCGCGCGCGATCGCGGCTTGAAGCCACGCACCGGGTGCCCCACCCTCGCGCGCGTGCGCCTCGGTCTCGCCCTCTCGCTCTCCCTCTGGTCGCTTGCGTCGGTGGCGTACGCGCAGGGCGACATGTCCGCGCTGCGCGGACACCCCACCACCGCGCCCGCGCCGGATCCGCTGACCGACTGGCGGCCCCACTACGACGCCGCGATGGCCGCATTCCACGCGGGCGATCTCCCGGGCGCGCTCGCGTCGTTCACGCGCGCGTACGAGCTCGGTGGCCCTGCGATGCTCGCGTTCGACATGGCCATCTGCTTCGATCGCATGGGCCAGCGCGACGACGCGGTGCAGTCGTACCAGCGCTACCTCACCCTCGCGCCCGACGCGGCCAACCGCGTCGAGGTCGAAGCGCGCATCACGTCGCTGAGCAGTGGCCCTCGGCTCGCGAGCCGTCTCGGGCACGCCGAGACGCCGACGATCATGACGCTGGTCGCCGACGAGCCGACGACCACCGCGCCCATCGTGTACGCGAGCGACCCGTCGCACGACGCGCCCGCCGCGCGCAGGGACGTCGGACCGGAATGGACGGTGAGCTGGGTCTTTCTCGGCCTGACCGTCGCGACCGGCGCGAGCGCGGGCATCGCGTACGCGGTCGGCAGCAGCCAGTTCGACTCGCTCGCGGCGTACTGTCGATCGGTCATGGGCTGCACCGAGGGCGAGATCGCGAGCGACCCCTCCCACACCTCGGCGACCGCAGCGACGGCGCTCTGGGTCGCGACCGGCGTCCTCGGCGGGATCACCGTCGCGTCGTTCGTGATCGAGGGGCTCGTCACCGCCAACCCCCCGAGGCGCACCACCATCGTCGGCGCGGGCCTGTCGCTCGACGTGTCGCTGGGCCCCGGCTCGCTGAGCTTGCGCGGCGCGTTCTGAGCCTCCGTTTCGCCCCCGCGGTCGCGCAAGTTTACTGGCGAACTTGACCCCGGCGTGACGTTTCCTGTATCCAACCAGGGCCGTCGCGCACCCCGATCCCGTGGTCCGCGACGTCTCGCTGGAGGCTACGTGCCGAAGATTCTCGCGGTCGACGACAGCGCCACGATGCGGCGCATCTACGAGATGACCTTTGCAGGTCAGGACGGCTTCGAGGTCGTCACGGTGGACACGGGGGACGCCGCGGTCCGGCACGCGCTCGAGCGCGGCGCCGACCTGGTGCTCGCGGACGCCTCCATGAGCGGGACCTCGGGCTACGACGTGGCCAAGGCGCTGCGCGACACGGGCCCGGGCGCCAACATCCCGATCGTGCTCCTCGCGTCGCAGCAGGCCCCCTTCGATGCCGAGCGCGCGCGCGCGTCGGGCATCGACGATCACATCCTCAAGCCCTTCGATACGCAGTCGCTGATCGACAAGGCGCGCGACGTGATGGGCCGTCGAGGTGCAGGCCGAGCGCCGAGCGCGCCCGCAGCGCCCCGCCCTGTCGCGGCCGCCGCTCCGATGGTCGCGCGCCCCGCGTCGGCTTCGCCGCCCTCGGCGGTCGGCGGCTCCATCGCCGCGCCGCGTCCCGCCGCGACCCGCTCGACCGCGAGCTTCGGCGCGCCGGCTGGCGCCAAGCCCCCGGTCGCCGTGCCGCCCAGCGCGATCGTCGGCGCGCGCGCCCCCGTCGCGGCCCCGATCGCGCTCACCGCGCGCAAGCCCGCCGAGCCGGCCGCTGCGCCCGCGCCCGTCAGCGCCGCCGCGGCGGCCGCGAGCAACGAGATGGCCGGCAAGCTCTCGGGCATGGGCCTGAGCCCCGAGCAGGTGCAAGGCGTCCTCAGCCTCTCGCGCGAGGTCATCGAGCGCGTGGTCTGGGAGGTCGTGCCCGACATGGCCGAGCAGATCATCCGCGCCGAGATCCGCCGCCTCACCCAGTAGCCGCGCACCTCGGGTCGACACCGCACGCGCTCGCCTCGTCTCGAGGCGGGCGCGTCGTGCTTTCAGCTCACGCTTCGCCTCAGCCTCGAAGTCGAGGCTCAGAGCGTGGCGGCCCAGGCCGCGAACGCGACGTCGATCTCTCCGCACTGCGCGTCCGTCAGCTGTGTCGTGATCAGCACCGCGCGCCCGGTGCGTCGCACCCGCTCGCCGGCCATCGGACGCAGCGCCAGCGCGCGCTCGACCTCGACCGCGTCGGCCTCGGTGTCCCAGCTGCTGAACCACACCGCGGCGCTCTCGTCGCCGCGCACGTAGACCCGCACCCGGTCCCCATCCCAGCCCTCGCCCGCGCCGACGTCCCGATCCGCGGTGCCCCGCGCGAAGAAGATCGACATCTCGAGCTCGCCCAGCGTGTCCTCGTCGAGCGTGACGAATCCCGACGCCTCGAGCGCCGCGAACGCGGGGAGCGCGATCTCCCTGCCCACCTCACCGGCGACGTACTTGTCGGGGTGCAGCACCTGCTCGGTGGTGGTCGGCGGCGCGCGGTGCAGCGCGTCGACG
>CAYZQM010000061.1:8320-24047 GCA_964480175.1 uncultured Sandaracinaceae bacterium | reverse complement strand
CCCAGTCCCCGGGGCCGTGCACCGCCGCGCAGAGCACCAGACCGTCGAAGTAGTGCGAGAGCAACGGCACGCGGATGATCGGCGGCGCCCGCTCGAGCTCCGCGCCGCGCGCCCGGCTCAGCCCCTGATCGAGCAGGGCCTGCACCCTGCTGAGGTCGGCGGTGAAGGTGCGGAGCGGCACGCCGACCGCGTCGGTCATGAAGCCGATCATCCCCAGCGTCGCGTCGCCTTCGATCACCGACGCGAACGCGTTGTCGGCGTCGATGCTCCGCTCGAGCTCCATCGACTCGCTCAGGCCCAGGTTCTGATCCTGCAGCGCGTGCACGTACTCGTGCACCAGCACCGACGCGCTCTCCGGATCGGGGCTGCGCAAAAGCTCCCGCATCACGTCGTCGCGGATCACCATCACGTCCCGCTCGGGGTCGTAGTAGCCGACCACCTGCTCGCCCATCACCCCGAGCAGCATCGCCTCGACGTCGAGATCGCTCGGCAGCATCCCCAGCGTCACGTAGAAGCGCTGGGCCCTGAGGAGCTCGTCTTCTTCAATCGAGCTCTCGATGAACGTTGTGATCTCCGCCGCGGTCTGGATCCGCACGGGCACCGGCGCGAGGAACGAGAGCCCGCGCACCCGCTCGGCGGTCGCCTCGAGCGTCTCGATGCTGCGTCGCTCTACCGCCGTCGGTGCGCGGCCCGCGAGCGGCGTCGGCGCCGTCTCGCCTCCGCTCGGGTCGACGCCGTGCCCACCGCTCGCCGCGGGCGGCGCGCTCCCGCAGCCCGCGACGCACAGCAGCGCGAGCGCCCAGGCGCGCATCACGCGTGGCCCGAGGTGAGGTGCACCGTGGCGAACACGACGGGCTTCTTGCCCAGCTCGCGCATGCACACCCGTCGCACCGCGCGCTTGAGCGCGTCGCTCACCCGCTCGACGTCGGGGCCGATCTTGGGGCTCACGAGATCGGCGATCTCGCGGTGCGCCGCGCGCTCGCAGCTCGCGACGAGATCCGCGTCGTCGTCGGGATGAAACACCCCGCTCGAGGTCACCTTCGGAGGGCTGATCGCCCTGCCCCGCTCGTCGAGCGCGACCGACACGAACGCGATGCCGAGCTCGGCGAGGCCGCGGCGCTCCGAGAGCACCCGACCGTCGACCGGCTCGCCGCCCTGGTCGATGTGGACGCGGCCCGACCAGACCCGCTCGGCGATGCGGAGGCTGTCGCCGTCGATCTCGATCGTGTCGCCGTTGAGCGCGCGCAGCACCTGCGGCACGCCGCGCGCGCTCGCGAGCTCGGCGTGCGCCCGCAGGTGCAGGTAGGTCCCGTGCACCGGCACGAACGCCTTCGGCTTCACGAGATCGAGCAGATCGTTCAGCTCCTCGCGATGCGCGTGTCCGCTGGTGTGGATCGCGGGATCGAGGAGTCGGTGCAGCACCCGGATCCCGCGGCGCTCCAGCGTGTCGATCAGATCGAGGATGGGCCGCTCGTTGCCGGGGATGATCCGCGAGCTGAGGAGCACGAGATCGCCCTCGGCCAGCTCCAGATCGGGGTGCATGTTCGTCGCCAGGCGCGGCAGCGCGGCGCGCGGCTCGCCCTGGGAGCCCGTCGCCAGCACCAGGGTCTGCGCGCGCGGCAGCGTCTTGGCGTCGCGGCGCTGCACCAGCACGTCGTGGGGATCGGGCAGGAGCTTCAGCTCCGTCGCGATGCGCAGGTGCGTGTCCACCGAGCGCCCCATCGGCACGACCTTGCGGCCCACCTTGCGCGCGATCTCGATCAGGCTCCGCATGCGGTGGACGTTGGACGCGAAGAGACCGACGACCACGCGCCCGCTCTCGCGCGCGATCACGTCCTCCAGCGCTTCCCTCACCTCGAGCTCTTGGCCCGAGCGCCCCTCCGACATCGCGTTCGTCGAGTCGCTCATCAAGAGGCGCACGCCCTGCCGCCCCAGCTCACCCAGGCGATCGAAGTCGAAGCGATCGCCCGGAGGCGGGCTCGCGTCGACCTTGAAGTCGCCGCTGTGGATCACGACGCCTTGGTCGGTGGTGATCGCGAGGCCCATGCACTCGGGCATCGAGTGGGTGACCTGGAAGGGCTCGACCGCGAATGGACCAACCGACTCGCTGCGTCCCCGGACGAGCGGCCGCAGATCGAGCTTCCGCCCCGCGTGCCAGCTGTGCTGACCGACGCGCTCCTTCACCAGCGCGAGCGCGTACGCCGGCCCGTACACCGGCACGTCGAAGTCGCGGAGCAGCCAGCTCACGGCGCCGAGGTGGTCCTCGTGGCCGTGGGTGAGCACCAGCGCCTTCAGCTGCTCCTCGCGATCGAGCAGCCACTCCCAGTCGGCGTGGATCACCTCGACGCCCAGGCCCCGGTTGTCGAAGAGCACGCCGCAGTCGAGCAGGACGATCTGTCCACCCTGCTCGAGCGCCATGCAGTTCATGCCGATCTCACCCAGCCCACCGAGGATGGTGATCCGCAGCGGCTGGGGGCTCGACATCAGTACGAGACGCCGAGGATCAGCCGCAGCGTCTGCGCGTTCTGACCACCGGTCATGGGAACGCCCGCACCCGGCAGGTAGCCCACGCCCGCGAGCGGGAAGAAGATGCCGTACTGGAGCGACGCGTAGAAGCCGTCGAGGAGATCGGGACCGTCCTCGCTGCGGTAGTAGACCGCCGCGTCGATCTCGACACCGAGATCGGCCTGGTTGCCCCAGGTCTGAATCGGCTCGCTCGCGCGGCTCCACACCACGTTCGCGCGGGCGCCCAGCAGCTGACCGAAGCTGTCGCGGATGAAGTCGTACGACAGACCGGGCGCGAAGTAATACGCGCCCGCGATGGAGCGCATGATGTTGCGCCAGAAGATCAAGTCGACGCGGTAGCCGGGGTGGAACGCCATCGTCGAGATGGTGCGGTCGGTGGCGCCCGCCGAGGTCGGCCGCTGGGTGTACGCGGTGTTGAGGGTCAGGCCCTCGGCGTCCGCGTCGCCCGTCGCGAAGCCCGCGTTGAAGTAGATGCCGAGCTGATCGTTCAGCAGGTGGTACTCACCTTCGAACGCGAAGCCGAAGCTGCGGATCTCGCGGCGCGACGACGAGTTGAAGTCGCTCGCGAGCGTGTTGTCGATGGTGCCGAACTGCGCGACGGCCTCGAACTCGAGGCGAAGGTCGGGGGTCGAGCTCCCGCTCTCGTCCCAGAGCAGCTGACCCCAGAGGTCGGGCGTGAAGGTCTCGAAGCCGCGCCGGATGAACGCCGCCGAGGCGACCTCGGTCGAGAGGTTCTGGGTGCGGTACACGAAGTACGCGCCGCCGTTCAGGACCACCTCGTGGCGCTCGAGGGTGAGCGTGGTCTCCTCGGGCGTGAGGCGCCGGGCGACGCCGAAGGTGAACTGATCGACGTCGTCGTTGCGGTACGCGTCGAACGAGAGCCCCGTGCGATCCCCGGGGTTGCGCGCGGAGACGACGCCCTCTGCGGCGAAGTCCCAGGCGCCGAAGAGGTAGATGCCGAAGAGGCGGGTCAGGATCATCACCCGGTCGACGTCGCTCTGGTAGTCGGCGTCGATGCCGCGGCCGTCGTTGGCCAAGAGACCGAGACCCCAGTGGTTGCCCATCCGACCGAATCGGATCTCGCCGAGGCCGCGGTTGCGCACTTCGGCCCAGGCGCGGCGGGCCACGATGCTGTCCGCGAGGTTGTTGGTCGCCGTGGCGTAGGGAGGGGTCTGGGTCTGGCTGAACGCGAGCAGCGGCACGTAGCTGCCGACGTCGAGCGAGTCGTCGGTGAGGCGCATCGGATCGTGCACCGTGCCGAGGCCCTCGGGCGTCGAGCCCATCACCAGGTTGTCGAACACGTCGAGCTGCATCCGCACCCGGACGTCGTCCGAGAGGTGGATCGTCGGCTCGAGGCGAAGCCGCATGTTCGCGTACGCCAGCGCGCGCTGGTTGCACGGCGCGGTCGGGCTCCCGCCCGCGCCCGCGCAGCCACCGGTGGGGGTGCCGCCGAGCGACGCGTCGTCGCGAGGAATCCAGGTCTCGAAGGGCTCGTCGGGCGTGCCGCTGACAGTCCGCACTCGGCCCAGCGAGAACTGGTCCTGGAACTCGCCGCGCATCCGCATGTAGCCGTGCAGCTCGAAGACGGTCTCGGGCGTGGTCCACGGCGCAACCGTGGGATCGCTTCCGGCGCCATCGAGGCGCGCCTCGACCCGCTCGGGATCGGGCAGCTCGTCGTCCTCGATCTCCTCGATCTCATCTTCCTCTTCTTCTTCCTCGTCCTCGACGACCTCTTCCTCTTCGTCGAGCTCCTCTTCCTCTTCCTCGTCGTCCCACTCGATCGCTTCGGCGACCGGCGCGCGCAGGCGAGGCTCGTCCTCCGCCACTTCTTCCTCTTCGTCGAGCGCGTCGTCCTCCTCGACCTCCTCGGCAGGAGGCTGCGCGGATGCCGAGGTCGGGATGAAGGCGGGGCCCCACGCGATCAGGGCTCCGGAGAGCCAGACGACGCAGGTGAGGAGGCTACGCAGAGGTCGGGTCACGGGAGGCGGGCCCTCGTAACACGCGAGGATTGAGCGGGCAACGCAGGACGCCGGCTCAACGGGCGCGCATCGCCTTCGTGAGATCCTTGGTGAGGTTCTTCTGATGCGCCTCGATGGTGCCGCCGCCGATCTCGAGCAGCTTCGCGTCGCGCCACAAGCGCTCCACGGGGAACTCGCGGCAGTAGCCGGCGCCGCCCATCACCTGCATCGCGTAGTCCGCGCACATCTTCCCCACGGGCGCCGCGAAGAGCTTCGCCGCGTCCGATCCGATCCGCGAGCGGCTGTGCGCCGACACGTCGCGCGCGACGTTGTAGGTCAGCGCCTTGGCCGCCTCGTTCGCGGCGAAGCCGTCGGCGATGAAGCGCTGGATCTGTCCGTACTCGGAGATCGGCTTGCCGAACGCGCGCCGCTCGTCGCCGTAGCGGATCATGATCTCGACGCAGCGATCGGCGATGCCGACGCTCATGGCCGCCAGCGTGAGCCGCTCGATCTCGAGGTTGCGCATCATGTGGGTCAGGCCGCCGCCGATCTCGCCGAGCAGGTTGCTCTTGGGGACCTTGCACTCGTCGAAGATCAGCTCCGCCATCGTCGAGCCGCGCATGCCCAGCTTGTCGATGTGGTGCGAGCTCGAGAAGCCGGGGCAGGTGCGATCGACGAGGAACGCGGTCACCCGGCCATCGACCTTCGCGTACACGAGGAAGCAGTGCCCCTCGACGCCGTTGGTGATGTACGTCTTGGTGCCGTTCAGGATCCAGTGGTCGCCCTCGAGGCGCGCGTTCGTGCTCATGCCGAGGACGTCGGTGCCCGCGCCCGGCTCGGTCATGCCCATGCCCGCGATCCACTCACCGCTGATGGTCTTGGGCAGGTAGCGGCTCCGCTGCTCGGCGTTGGAGCAGTGGTAGAAGTTGTTCACGAACAGCATCGAGTGCGCGAGGTACGCGAGCGTGAAGCCGGGGTCGTACTTGCTCAGCTCGTGGTGGACGATCACCGCCGCCACCGTGTCGAGGCCGGCGCCGCCGTCCTCTTCGGGCACCGTGATCCCCAGCACGCCGAGCTCACCGAGCTTGCGGAAGAGCGCGACGTTCAGCGTCCCCTTCGCGTCGTGCGCCGCGGCCTGCGGCTCGACCTCCTTGCGCGCGAAGTCGGCCATGGTCTGGCGCAACATGCGGTGCTCTTCGGTGGGGTTGAACAACAGATCGGACGCGGGCGTGCTCATGGGCCGCGAGCCTTTGCCGTGAGCCGCGGGTTGGCAAGCGCCGAGTTGCCCTTCCCGCTCGACGGCGCGGGCTTGTCCTTCTAACGTCGCGCGCTGCATGCGCCCCCTGGCTTCCCTGCTCGCGATCGCCCTCTGCGCCCTCGGCGTCGCTCCTGCGTCCGCCCAAGAGGCCGAGGTGACCGCGACGGACACGCCGACGTCGGACACCGTCGCCCTCCCCGCGCCGCCGGCCTGGGGCGCGCTCGTGCTCTCGTTCGGCGGTGACGCGACCGAGGCGATGAACGCGGAGGCCCGCGACGGCGCGACGGCGGGGCTCCTCGCGCAGGGCTTCACGGTGCTCGCCGAGGCGGAGGTCACCGCGCGCGTCGCGCCCAGCCGAATCCGCGACGCGAGCTCGATCGATCAGCTGCGCGCGATCGCCGTCGAGCTCGGCGTCGAGAGCGTGGTGACCGTCGCGGTGTGGACCAGCGGTGGCGCCGCCGACTCCGTGATCGTCTCGGTGGCGCCGGCCCGCAGCGTCGAAGGCGACGCGGTGCGGAGCTACAGCGGCAACCAGTCCGTGGGCGAGGCGGGCCTCGGCGAGGCCGCGAGGCTCGCGGCGCTCGGCGCGCTCGAGCGCCGCACCCGCGCTGCGATGCTCGGAGGGGGTAGCGGCCACGCGACGGTGAGCGCCGGCGAAGGCGACCCTGGCGACGAAGAAGAGGACGCGCCGGTCGAAGACGACCCGTGGGCCGAGGCGCCGCGCGGAGAGAGCAGCGACTTCGAGTCGCTCTTCGGCATCATCGGACCGGGGCTCCTGCTCGCGCTGGGCGGCGCCGGGATCGGCCTCGGCGTCTACGCGCTCCTCGATGAGAACTGCACCACGCGCGCCACGATGTCCGGCGACTGCCTGATCGGCGACGCGCCGAACATCGGCGTGGGGGTGCTCCTCTTGATCGGCGGCGTGCTCGCCGCAGGCGGCGCTGCGGCCTGGTGGATCACGGGCGCGACCGCGCAGCCCCAGCCGCGCATCGAAGGCATCACCCTGCGCGAGGGCGGGATGCTCCGCGTCACGGGGTCGTTCTGATGCGCGCGCTCGCCCTGGCGCTGCTTCTCCTGCCGCTGGGCGGCTGTCTGCGTACGCGGATCGATCTCTGCGCGCAGGTCCCACCCCATCCCGAGTGCGCCGCGCTGGACGCCGGCCGCGACGCCCCCGCCCCCGACGCGCCGAGCGACGCGGCCACGGACGCCGGAGCGACGGACACCGGTGCGGCGGACGCGGGCGAGCCCGACGCGGGGCACGATGCCGGAGCGGCCGACGCGGGCGTAGACGCCGGGGACGACGGCGGCGCGGCCGACGCGGCCTGAGGGCGCCATCGACGGCCGGGCCTCCCGCACGCCGCGACACGGACGGCGCGCAGGCCGGCGTTCTCAGCTACCCTTCGGCCCAGTGACCAAGCACACCAGCCGGGCCTACGAGCAGGAGCTGCGCGAGCTCAAGTCTCGGCTCCTGGCGATGGGCGGGCGCTGCGAGCAGCTCATCGACATGGCGAGCCGCGCGCTCGCCGAGGCCGACAACGATCTCGCGCACCGGGTCGAGGCCACCGACCGCGCGATCAACGCCGAGGAGATGGCGATCGATCGCATGACCGTCAGCATCCTCGCGCTGCGTCAGCCGGTCGGTCGAGACCTGCGCTTCTTGGTGACGTCGCTGAAGGTCGTGACCGATCTCGAGCGCATCGGAGACGAGGCGGTGAACGTCGCAGAGCGCGCCCAAGAGCTCTCGCGCGGAGGCGGCATCCCGGCGCTCGTCCCCAAGCTGCAGGAGCTGGTCGTCGCGTCGGTGCACATGGTGCGGCGCGCGCTCGACTCCTTCGTCGACGAGAACGAAGACGCGGCGCGCCAGGTGCTCGCGCTCGACGACGAGGCCGATCGCCTCTACGGCGAGCTGCTGCGCAGCGCGATGGCGTGGATGGGGCAGAACCCCGATCGCATCGAGGACGGGATGCGCTTCGCGTCGTGCGCGAAGTACCTCGAGCGGGTCGCCGATCACGCGACCAACATCGCCGAGATGGTCGTGTTCATGGTCTCGGGCGACGACGTGCGGCACTTCGGCAGCGCGAGCAGCGCGGGCATCCAGGCGCCGAGCGCCGACGCGCAACGCGCCGACGCGCCACGCCCCGACGCACCGCGCCCCGCCGATCAGAGAAAGGTCTGACCCAGCCCGCGGTAGGTCGGCGTGCGTCGGGTGATGCGATCGCCCTCGAGCCAGAGATGCTCGGCGAAGCGCTCGGCGATCTCACCCGCCTTCGCGGGGCGCAGCAGCACCGGATCCCCGATGCGCGGCGCGCGCGCGGCGCCGGCGATGGAGAGCGGCGTCTGGACCTCGCCCGCCCCCTCCATCCCGAGCAGCGCCATGCCCTCCGGTAGGTACGGGCGCGGCAGCCGGCTCGGGCCCGCCTCGCCCGACGCGACGTAGCCACCGCCGTTCGCCGTGACGTGCTGCGCATCGGGGACGCGGCCCACCTCGAGCGCGACGAAGATCGCCGGCTCGAGCCCCAGCTCGCTCGCGCCATCGAAGAGGTGCGAGCACAGAAAGCCCGAGCCGACCGTCACCTCCGTCGCATGGGGATCGGCCAGGCTCGCAAGCAGGCTCCCGGTGCCGCCCGCGTTCACCAGCGGACGGTCGATGCCCGCGGCCCTCATCGCGCCCACGGCCTCGGCCCGCAGCGCGCGCACGGCGGGCGTGGCCATCGAACGGAACGCGCGCTGTGCGGGCCCCTTGCCCGGCAGCCCCGCGATGTGCGCCTCGTAGGCCAAGAGACCCACGACGCGCACCGAAGGAAAGCGCGCGCTGGCTTCCAAGAGGCGCGCGACATCGGCGCCGCTCCGCAGCGGGCTCCTCCGCACCCCGAGGTGCAGCCCCGCGCGACGCAGCGAGACGTCGAGATCGATCACCGCATCGATCGGGCGCTCGCGGTGCACTTCATGAAGTGCTTCCAGATGCTCGAGCGCGTCGATGACGGCCAACGCCCGCTGCGCGTCCGCCGCGGCTGCCGCGAAGCGTGCGAGCGGCGCGCGCTGCACGCTGGGATACGCGACCAGCACGTCGCGCTGCGCGGGCGCGAGCCGCGGCAGGAGGAAAGCCGCCTCGTCGTAGGTGAACGCGAGCACGCCCGCGAACGCCGGCCCATGTGCCAGCACCCGCTCGAGCAGCGCGAGCGATCGGATCGACTTGCTCCCCACCCGCACGGTCTTACCCGCGCGGAGCGCAGCGCTCGCGACGCGCTCGACGTTGCGATCGAACGCGGCCCCATCGACGAGCAGCGCCGGCAAGCGCTCGCCCTTCAGCGCGCGGCGGACCTGATCCCAGTCGAGCATCGACTGGGCACGATACCCGAAGCCTTCGCCGGGTGCCGCGTTCAGAGAAGTTGGGAGACCCTGATCAGACGGGCGCGGGCACGACGGTCGCGGAGATCCGATCGCGCCGAGACCCTGATCGGAGCGGGCACGGGCGCGGGCACGGGCGCGGGCGCGACGCCCGCGGAGGTCCGGTCGCGTCGCGGCGGTCGCGACGCGGAGCGGTCGCGGCGACGGCAACAGCAACGGCAACGGAAGCGGTCGCGGCAACGGAAACGGTCGCGGTCACCACGACGGCGACGGAGGCGTGCCCTACGAGCTCGCGAACGGGAACTGGCGCAGGCCGTCCGCGAAGGCCTCGAGACCTCCGCGATCGGTGCGGGTCTCGAACGCCGAGTATGCCGGCCCTTCGTCGCGGACGATGCGGCCCGCGATCGCCACCTCGCCGTCTGCGCGCGGCGCGATCCAGAGGTGCAGCTGACCGCCCTCGCTCCGGAAGCTCACCTCGTGGCGCTTGCGGGTGAGGAGATCGACCGCGTCCCGTCCCAGATCGCGCATCTCCGCTTCGCTCACCGAGGCGACGCCCCGCACCACGAAGGCATCGGACACCAGGAGCAGCCGCGCTCGGTAGCGCGCGGGATCGGGCGTCTCGACGTCGTCGGCCACCACGGCGACCACGAAATACTCACAGGGAAGCTGGGCGGCGCCAATCACGGAGCCGGCAGCATAGAGGTTCTGACGCGCTTGTCACACTTTGCGCGCGCCCCGCTGCCTTTTCCGTCGCCGCTGGCCCGCGTCGACGAACGCACCCAAGCCGTTGACGCATCGCACCGTGACCGGTACAGCGCGCGGCGAGGCGCATGTCCCGCCTCGTGTTCGAGTGGCGAATCGCGCGCCTGCTCCGGCGGCGCTCCCCCGTTCCTCCCAGCGAAACGAGCAGCGCATGACTGGCATCAAGCGAGCCCTGGTCTCCGTCTCCGACAAGCGTGGCGTGGTCGATCTCTGTCGGGCCCTGGCCGATCGCGGCGTCGAGATCTTGTCCACTGGCGGGACGGCACGCGCGCTGCGCGGCGCGCAGATCGCGGTGAAGGACGTCGCCGAGTACACCGACTCGCCCGAGGTGATGGACGGCCGGGTCAAGACCCTGCACCCGCGGGTGCACGGCGGGATCTTGATGCGCGACACGATCGGCGATCGCACCCAGCTCACCGAGCTCGGCGGCGCCCCGATCGATCTCGTCGTCGTGAACCTCTACCCCTTCGAGGACACGGTGGCGCGGAGCGCGCCGCACGACGAGGTGGTCGAGAACATCGACATCGGCGGCCCCTCGATGATCCGCAGCGCGGCGAAGAACCACGCCCGCGTGACCGTGGTCGTCGATCCCTCGGACTACCCCGAGCTGCTCGAGGCGATCGCGAGCGACGGCGTGAGCGAGGCGATGCGCGCGCGGCTGGCGGCCAAGGCGTTCAGCCACACCGCGGCGTACGACGGAGCGATCGCGGCGTACCTCACCGGCCGCAAGGAGGACGGCAGCAGCGATCGCTTCCCCGGCACGCTCACATTCTCGCTCGAGAAGGCGTACGGCCTGCGCTACGGCGAGAACCCCCACCAGGCGGGCGCGTTCTACGTCGAGCGCCGCGCCGCCGCGGGCTCGATCGCGCTCGCCGAGTCGCTCGGCGCTGGGGGCAAAGAGCTGTCGTTCAACAACCTCGTCGACTGCGACGCCGCGTGGGAAGCCGCGCGCGAGCACACGGCGCCGACCGCGGTGGTGGTCAAGCACACCAACCCCTGCGGCGTGTCGAGCCACGAGCACCTCGTCGAGGCCTACCGCGCGGCGCGGGAGGCGGACGCGCTCTCCGCGTTCGGCGGCATCGTCGCGCTCAACCGTCCGGTGAACCGCGACACGGCGATGCTGCTCGCCGAGACGTTCCTCGAGTGCGTGATCGCGCCGAGCTTCGAGCCCGACGCGCTCGAGCTGTTGCGCGGCAAGAAGAACCTCCGCTTGCTCGCGACGGGCACCTGGCTGGCGGGGGATCACGCCGAGCTCACCGCGAAGAAGGTCGGCGGCGGCTTCGTGGTGCAGGACCGCGACGCCACCGGTGGCGTCGAAGTGAAGAACGCCAAGGTGGTCACCAAGCGCGCGCCGAGCCCCGAAGAGCTCGCCTCGCTCGATTTCGCGTGGCGGGTCTGCAAGCACGTGAAGTCGAACGCGATCGTGCTCGCGCGCGGCACCACGACCGTGGGTGTGGGCGCAGGACAGATGTCGCGGGTGGTGTCCGTCGAGATCGCCGCCAAGAAGGCGGGCGAGCTCACCAAGGGTTCGGTGATGGCGTCGGACGCGTTCTTCCCCTTCCCGGACGGCCTCGAGGCCGCGGCGAAGGTGGGCGTGACCGCGGTCGCGCAGCCGGGCGGCTCGGTGAAAGACGCGGACGTGATCGCGGCGGCCGATGCCCACGGCATCGCGATGGTGCTCACCGGCGTGCGCCACTTCCGCCACTGAGCCTCTCCGTCGATTCGTCGCTCCCTCGATTCGTCGCCCGGTCGGTCCGTTTGACCTGAGGGGTCTCTCGGGCGCAGACCCCGCGTTCTCATCATGGAGGTCGGCAGCAGGCGCGCGATGTTCCTCGTGGCGGCGATCCTCGTCGCTGCGATGGTGCTCGGCTACTTCGCGCTGCAGTCCGCCACCCAGTTCGCCGAGATGAGCCAGCAGTCGGTGCTGCGCTCCACCTTCTTGCTCGTCGACGAGAAGATCGATCGCGTCGAGCAGATGATCATCTCGGCCGACGAGGCGGTGTTCCACCTCGTGGATCCGCTCGACCCCGAGACGGTGGAGGTGGACTGGCCGCGTCTGGCGCCGCGGATCTCGCCGAGCGTGCGCGCGGTCGTGATCCTCGACGACGACGGGAACATCCGCAGCTACCACTGCCGCTGCTCGAGCAGCGAGCGCGCGCAGTTCTTGAGGGTCTTCCTCGGCGCAGTGCTGCGCGATCTCGCGCTGGGCGACGCGCCAGTAGGACAGCTCCGGCACCTGCACCACAGCTACGAGAACCAGAGCTACCTCGTCGCGTTCCGCACGGTGATGGTCGAGGGCGAGCGCTTCCACTTGGTGGCGCACCACGACACTGGGTACTTGCTGCGCGACGTCTTCCCTCGCCTGATCCGCGCCGACGATCCCGATCGCGACTTCGGCGTCGTCGACGAGACCGGCCGGCGCATCTTCGGCAGCAGCATGATGTCCGGCGGCTACCTCGTCGGGCGCAGCTTCGACACCACGCTCTACGGCTGGCGCCTGCAGCTCGCCCCCGAGGGCGCGGCCGTGCTGCGCGCGCGCGACGAGTCGTTCTTCACCGCGGAGACCGCGCTCGTGACGTTCGCGCTCTCGGTGCTGTTGATGGGGCTCTTGTTCCTCATCTACGGCGCGGTGCAGGAGAGCCGGGTCGCCGCGCTGCGCAGCGAGTTCATCGCGAACGTCTCCCACGCTCTCGGTGGTGCGGATGTTCTCCGAGATGCTGCTGACCGACCGGGTCCGCGACGACAAGAAGAAGCGGGTCTACCTCGAGACCATCCTGCGGGAGTCCGAACGCCTGAGCGCGCTCATCGAGAACGTCCTCGACTTCTCCGCCATCGAGCGCGGCAAGGAGGCCTACCAGCTGCGCGACGGCGACTTGGCCGAGGTGGTGCAGCGCGCGGTCGAGACGGTGCGCTACCGCGCGGAGCAAGCGGGCGTCGAGCTGAAGGTCGCGATCGAAGCGGACCTTCCACCGGTGCGCCTCGACGAGCAGGCGATGCTGCTGACGGTGCTGAACCTGCTCGACAACGCGGTGAAGTACGGGGCCAAAGCGCCCGACGGTACGCTCGCGCCGATCGAGGTGAAGGTGGAGCGCGGGCGGCGCCACCTCTACGTGCGGGTGCGCGATCACGGTCCCGGCATCCCGGCCGAGCACCTCAAGCGCGTCTTCGAGCGCTTCTTCCGCGTGAGCCGCGCGGGCACCGAGCAAGTACGGGGATCCGGCATCGGCCTCGCGCTGGTGAAGCGCATCGTCGAGGCCCACGGCGGCAAGGCGTGGGCAGAGAACGCCGACGGCGGCGGCGCGCAGGTGTCGTTCAGCGTGCCGATGGGCAACCTCGGCGGCGCCGAAGCGCCGAACGAAGCGAGCCGGTCGTGGCGCAGCCTGCCCCGTCCGCGGAGCGACAGCGAGTGACGCGCCGACCGAGGTGCGCGCGGTGGACGCGACGACGCGCGGGAATGCGCGCGGTCGCCACCGCCGTCGCTCCGCGCATGCGTGCCTCTCTCGCGCTCGCGCTCGGTCTCTGCGTCGCTTGCGGCGAACCCGCTGCGGCGCCCGCCTCACCTCCCACGAACGCGGCGCCCGTGATGCCGGCCGCGCCGTCGACCGCAGCGCCGTCGACCGCAGCGCCGGCGCCCGAGCCCGAGCTGCCCGGCGCGGCGCCGGACCCCGCACCCGAGGTCGTCGGGGGCGATGTCGTCTGGCTTCAGGATCCCGGCGACCACGAAGGGGATGGTTCCCCCGCGCTGCTGCTCCCGATCGACCCACTGCCGCAGCCCGAGGGCCCGGTGATCGCCAGCTTCGAGCTGCACAACTCGTTTCGCCTGGTGCGGGCGATCGATGAGGTCCTCCCGCCCGAGCACGTGGTGATCGTGAGCAGCTACCCCGAGCCGCGGACGTGCACGCCGCGGATCACCCGGACCCGGCGCATCCACACGCTCTTCGTCTACTACGACGGTTCGTTCAACGGAGAGAGCGAGCCCGCCGACCCCCAGAGCTACCTCGCGATCGAGTTCACCGGCTGCGAGGGCGGCGCTGGCATCACCGGCGTCCCCGCGAGCGAGGTGCGCGTCCGCTCGCTGCGCGCCGACGCGCTGAGCGAGCCCGCGACGCCTGCGCTGATCGACGCCGTACGCCACGTCGATGACGGTGTGTGGGGCGGCGAGCGGACCCCGAGCGGCGCGTTCCGCATGCTCGATCTCCCCGCGCACGGCGTGACCATCGTCGTGGGCACCGCGGGCTGGGTGGTGCGCGACGGCCTGGTGCTCTTCGGGGCCGAGCCCGTTGCGCTGATCGAAGCGGGCCCCGCGATCTTCTTCGATGTGCAGACCCCGAGCGAGGGCTGGTTCACGTCGCTCGCTGCGGGCTTCGTGCCGAGCCACGTGCCCGTCGAGTGCGAGGTGATCGACGACTCGGGCACGGCGATGAACGTGCGCGCCGGCGCGCGAGGCAACGCGCCGGTGGTGACGACGGTGCCTGTAGGCACCCGCGTCGTGGCCAACGACACGAACGAGTCGTGGTTTCACCTCGCGACCGACCCACCCGGCTGGGCCCACGCCCGAGGCCTGCGCTGCCCGACGCTTCCCCCCGACCCCCGCACCACCGCTCCCGAGATCGAGTGACGCGGGCGCCGGCGCGATCACGGACGACGTGAGCCGCTCGGCTCGATGCGGCCCGACGCTGCATCGGAGAGGAGCGCCTCGGCGAGCACGTCCGCGCCGTTGCGGGTCGGTCGATCCCCACCCAGCACAGCGCGCATCGCTTGATCGTCGAGCTTGCGGGGCAGCGGGACGAACGTCGTGTGCCCGTCGAAGCCCATCGCGCGCGCTTCCCAGTAGAGGTTGTAGCCCGCGCCCGCGACCAAATGGTCGCCCTCTCGCATCGCGGCGAGCCACACCGCGGCAGGGAACGGCGCCGCCGGATGGGACAGATCGAGTGTCCGCCACGTCGCGTCGGGATCGATCGCGCGCGCGCGCTCGTCCAGGCGCGCCTGATCGTCGGCGAGGCCCGCGCGCACGATGAGCCGCAGCGGCTCGTCCTCGCGCGCGCCCACCAGCGCCGCGAGCGCCTCGCGCGGCGCGGCCTCCGACGGATCGCACACGACGATCGGATCGATCGGCTCGAACGCCTCGAGGCCCGGTGCCGGCTCGATCGACGAGACCCGCTCGTAGCGGCGCGCATCGAAGCGCGCCTCACGCGGACCCACCAGCCACGCGCGGGGCACCGAACGCAGCAAGAGCCACGCAGGGCACGGCAGCGAGAGCAGCGCAAGCGGCACCCAGAACAGATCGATGACGAGCCGATCGGGCGCAAAGGCGCGCAGCGCGCGCGCGATCGCGCTCTCGTCCGCGCGCGCCCGATCGCGGAGCAGATCCGTCTCGATCGCCACCGTCTCGAGCCACGGCGCGGCGATCCGCTCGAAAGGCGATGGCGGCGAGAAGATGCGGTACTCGGTGTGTCCGCGGCGCGCGAGCGCTCGCTGCAGCGCGACACCTCGCACGAGGTGCCCCGCGCCGACCGTGCCCGCAGTGAAGTACGCGATGCGCGGGCCCACGCTCACGAGAACGCGCAGAAGTCCGCGAAGTCGATGTCACCGACGTCGGTGCACCCGGACGCATCGAAGCACGACGCAGCGCCGGTGGGCGGCGCGGCCACCGACGTGTCTCGGTCCCCGCGGCAGTCCCCGAACTCGGGAATGTTGGGATCGCGCAGGCGCACCGTGCCGCTCGGCCCCGGATCGACGTCCAAGCAGAAGCGCCCGTCCTCGCGCGGTCGCAGGATCGCGACCTCCGAGAGCGTGGCGGCCTCGATCGGCACGCGCGCAGGGACGCCACCGTCGAGCAGGCGGCCGCGGATGCAGGTGGCGAACACCTCGTGCA
>CAYZQM010000061.1:2341-8310 GCA_964480175.1 uncultured Sandaracinaceae bacterium | reverse complement strand
GTTCCGACGTCCGTGCACCCCGTGCCTCCGCACGTGCCCGCGGGCCCGTCGACGGTCGTGGCCACGATCCCGAAGTCGCGCGTGGTGCGGGTCTCGACGAGGATCTCGATCGTGACCCTGTCCCCCACCCGCGCAGGTACGCAGTAGCTGCCATCGGCAGCCGTCACCGACGACGACGCGCGTCCATCGCCCGCAGAGCGCGCGCGCACCGTGGCGCCGGCCACGGGCGTGCCCGCGTCCGAGAGCGCGACCCCGCGCACGCAGCTCACGTCGGCCGCGATCAGATCGAGGCTCAAGCAGGTCGAGGGCGTCCCGCAGGATCCCGCGCTCGCGCCGAGCGTGACCCCGCGCGCGAAGGAAGACCGCGGCAGGCCGGCCGCGCGATGGAAGCCGTAGCCGTCGTACACATCGCCCGCAGGGAGCGGCGCGCAGAAGGTGCCGTCGCTCGCGGTGCGGCTCGTGGCCGCCCCCGAGGTCCCGACGAAAGAGACGAGCGCGCCGGCGACCGGCCCGCCCACGTCGCTCACCGTCCCGGTGATGCAGCCCGCAGCGCGCACGACGATCGCGGGTATCGTCGCGCACGAGCCGCCGCAGCTTGCGCTCCCGGTCGCGATCGCATCGAAGATCTCACCGCGCAGCGGCGCACCCGACGCGTCGATCCCTTCGGCGCGCAAGACGGCCGGCACGCCAGCGATCAGGGGCAAGCAGTACGAGCCATCGCTCGCGGTCCGCGCGCTCACCGTGCGGCCGAGCTGGGTGCCGAGCACCAGCGCGTTCGAGACCGGGCTCGCCGACGCGTCGTCTACGCGGCCCTGGGCGCAGCCGAGCAGGCGGCTCGTGTCGATCGTGACCGTGCCGACGTCGGTGCACACGCCGGGCGCGCCGGTCGACACGCGGATGCCATCGATCGCGCGTGACGTCGGGCCGAGCTGCGCCTGCACCGAGAGCTCCGCGATCGACGCCGCCCGCGCGAAGACCTCGAACGTTCCGTCCGGCGCGATCTGGGCTTGTGCCGCGCCCGAGTAGTCGACGCCCAGCGTCATCACGCTCGCGGCGTCCAGCGCGACGCCGCCCGTGACCTCGATGCGACCCGAGAGACACGTCCGCGTCGCGGGCTGATCCGAGTTCCACCAGGTGAAGTGCGGCACCGTCATGCGGGTGAGCAGCGCGCCGGTCGTCGCGTCGGCCGCGATCACGGCGCTGCCCTCCTCGACCCAAGCGCGCGCGGCGGCGTCGTACGACCACGTGCGGACGGCGGCGTCCTCGATGCTCGCGAGCGAGGCGGGCAAGACGAGCGTGGCGGTGCGGCCCGAGGCGAGCTGCGCGGGCTCGTCGGTGGCGTCGTCGTAGAGGCGCACCTCAGCCGCGCCCCGGCTCTCGAGCCAGACCTCGGCGCCGCCCGCGTCGCGCGCGATCATGTCGCCGGGGAACGCGAGGAACGCGTCGGGGGCGAGCGTTCCGTCGAAGAGGCTGGGGATGACGGCGATCTCCATCCGCACCCGGGCCACCGGCTCGCCGGCGGCGGTCACCACGCCGTCGGTCGGCAGCTCCACCCCGACGCGCGCGCCCGCCTCACCGCACGGCGCGAGGGCGCGGGCGCCCTCCCCGCCGGCGAGATCGAGCACCGTGCTGCAGCCCCGAAGCAAGCGCGCGTCGACGCGCACGTCGGTGCTCTCGGGGACGGCGACGATGAGGTCGGTGCTCGAGTACACGAGGGCACCTCGCGGTGGCTCGACGTGCAGCGAGATCCGTTCGCCGACCGGGATCCCCGTGAGATCGAACGCGCCGTCGGCGTCGCTCGTGGCGCTGACGCCGTTGCTCGCGGAGATCACCGCACCTTCGATGGCCCGCGTGTCGAGCGTGAGCGCCTCGACCACCCGACCGCGTACGTGTCCCGTCGAGACGATCACGCCCGCGTCGTCGCCCGCGTCCCCTCCGGCGTCACTGGTGCCACCGTCGACCGCACCGCCATCGATCGAGCCGCCGTCGATCGAGGGCGCGTCGGTCCCGCCTCCATCGACCGCGGGCGCATCGGCGCCGCCGGAGTCGGCCATCGGCACATCGCTCCCGCCCGCATCCACGGTCTCCTCGGCAGGATCACAAGCGAACAAGAGCGTGGCGAGCGAGAGGGCCCCGAGGCGTCGAGTGAGCATCGCGCCCAACGTCACCGGCGCGCGCTCCACAGTCAACGAACACCACGGTTAATGCGGATTAAACCGAAGCCGCGCGACGGATGCGCTCGACGATGTCGCGCAACCCCTCCGCGGCCGCGGCTTCGGGTGGCGCGTTGGCCGCGCCTGCCTCGACGAACACGAAGTCGATCTCCGCCGCGACGACGATCGCTTCTCCCAGCTCCGCCTGCACGATGAACCGGCACAACATCGCCCACTCCCGCGCTGCGCGAGGATCGAGCGGCCCGGGAAAGCACAAGATCGCGCGCGCGCCGTAGCGTGGGTCGTGGAGAAAGCGCCACCCGTCGAAGTCCACCTCGACGCGCTCGCCATCGACCACGAGCACGAGGATCCGTCGACTCCATTGCTTCGGCGGGCGTCCGGCGAGCTTGCGGATCGCCGCGAGCTCCGGTCCTTGCCGACAGGCCGCGGCGCACACATCCAGGAGCGCGCGGCTGCCGTTGGACCCCAGAGCGAAGTAGGTCCCGCCGTCGAGCGGCCCCACCTCCCAGTCGATCTCTGGATGAACGCCCCGAACGAGCGCATCGCATCGCGTGAACGCCTCGCCTCCCGCTACGAACGCGCGACTCGCGATCACGGCTTCGTTGTCGCGCACGTACTGCCAGAGCGCGCGAGCTGCGCTCGAGCGGGGCGCGTCATCCATGCGAGTACGGCTCGCCGCGCAGGATCGTGAACGCGCGATACACCTGCTCGATCAGAAAGAGCCTCGCGAGCCGGTGGGGGAGGATCATGTCGGAGAGCGAGAGGCGGACCTGCGCGCGGCGCGAGATCTCGGGCGGCAGGCCGTACGCGCCGCCGATCAAGAACACGAGCGCGTCCTTGGCGTTCTGCTCGGCGCTCCCCACCAGCTTGGCCAGCGCGGGGCTGCTCATCCGCTGACCGTCCACCTCGAGCGCGACCACCAGCGCGCGCTCGGGGATGGCTTTGTCGAACTTGGCGATCAGCTCGCCGTGCGGCACGTCCGGCAGCACCACCGCGCTGAACTTCGCGTAGCGGGTGATGCGCTGTTCGTAGTCGGCGACGGCGTCCGCCAGGCCGCGCTGCTTGCCCACCGCGATCTTGCCGACCGAGATCGTGCGGACCTCGAGCAACGGATCAGTTGGCTTCTTGGATCCCCGGGACCGGGATCCGTCGCGCGTCCATCCACAGCGACTCGAGGTCGTAGTAGCCCCGCACGTCGTCGTAGAAGACGTGCACAACCACGTCGCCGAAGTCCATCAAGACCCACGACGCACCAGGGAGCGCCTCGACGCTCAGGCACTTGGTCTTCGTCTTCTCCTGCACGTCCTCGGCGATGCCGCGCGCCAGCGCCTGCACCTGGCGGTCGCTCTTGCCGCTCATCACGACGAGGTAGTCGGCGTAGTCGACCTTGCCGCGCACATCGAGGATCACGACGTTGACCGCCTTGCGATCCAGCGCCGCCTCCGCGCACGCGAGCGCGATCGCTTTCGAGGCCGCATCGACCTCCGCCTCGGCGTCGACCTTCTTGGCCTTCTGGGGCGGAACGGCCTTGGGCGGCGCCTTCTTGGCGGGCGCCTTCTTGCTGACCTTCGCCGTCGCCTTGCTCGCCGCGGCCTTCTTGACCGGGGCCTTCTTGGCGACCTTCTTGGTCGCCTTCTTCGCGGCGGGCGCGCTCTTCGTCGCCTTCTTGGCGGTCTTCTTGCTCGGGGCGGACTTGGTGCCGGGGGTCTTCTTGGTGGCCACGAACGCTCCTCTTTGGGGCCTTCTACCTCAATCACCTTCGAGCACAAAGCCCCGTGTGACCGGGGCGAGCGAGACGCGTGTCAGCGCCGCGAGGCGAGGAAGATGCGGAGCACGTACCAGAAGAGCAGCGCGAGCGCGGAGAAGAGCGCGAGGGCCGCGGCGACGTGCTGATCCGTCCGGTAGTGATGGAGCACGTTCGACGTGTAGTAGAGGATGTAGCCGCCCGCGAAGAGGACCATCAGGCCCGAGAACCACACGCCGAGCGCGAAGTTGAAGATCAGCGCGGCGGCGATCGTGCCCAGCGCGGCGAGCCCCGCGATGCCCAGAAACCCCTTCATGAAGGAGAAGTCCTTGCGGGTGACGAAGACCACACCGGTCAGGCCCCCGAAGAGCACCAGCGTCACCAGGCCCGCCGCCGGGATGATCGCCGCGTCGTACTGGGCAGCGAGCCAGAGCAGCGGGATGCAGATCACCGCCTCCGCCACGACGTAGAGGCCCAAGCCCGCGTACTGCATCACCGGCCCGGTGTTCGAGCGGGCCCAGCTGTCGGCCAAGTACCCGACGCCCATGAACGCGAGCAGCACGACGATCCAGCCGAGGCGCCCGAACTGGAAGATGAGCTGCGCGAACACGTCTGCGATGCCGCTCATGAAGAGCGCACCCTCGAGGAACACGAACGCGAAGATCGCGACCACGAGGTGCAGATAGGTGCGCACCAAGAACGCGCCGCGCTCGTCGGCGCTGGCGTTGGACGCGACTCGATAGGACTGGTGCTCGGCGTACATGGTTCCTCCGCGGTGCTCTGAGCGAGGAGTGTTCAAGGCATCGCGGCCGGATTCAAGCGTCGTGGGCGTGCGTGATCGAGCCACGTGGGGTCCATCGGGCCGTCCGGCGCGCGCCTCGGGAACAGCTAGAGTGCTGCCGATGATCGATCTAGAAGCCGCCGCCCGCGCCGCGAAGGCCTCGACCCGCTCGCTGACGGCGCTGAGTGGGAGCGCCAAGGATCAGGTCCTGCGCGACGCCGCGAGGCGCATCCGCGGCAGCGAGGCGGAGCTGCTCGAGGCGAACGCGCGTGACGTGCAGGGCGCATCCGAAGCGGGCGCGAGCTCCGCGCTGCTCGATCGCTTGCGCCTCGACCCCGGGCGGATCGCCGCCGTCAGCAAGACGGTCGAGTCGATCGCGGCGCTGCCCGATCCGATAGGTCACGTCGAGTCGCTGACCCGCCGCCCGAACGGGCTGAGCGTGGGGCGCATGCGCGTACCGCTGGGGCTCGTCGCCATCGTGTACGAGTCGCGACCGAACGTGACCGCGGAGGCCGCCGCGCTCTGTCTCAAGAGCGGCAACGCGGCGCTGCTCCGGGGCGGCAAGGAAGCGCTGCACTCGAACCGCGTGCTGGCGCGCGCGTTCGCGGACGCGCTGGTAGGAGCGGGCCTCGATCCCGCGGCGGTGACCTTCGTCGACGGGACGGATCGTGAGGGCGTGCGCACCCTCGCGCGCCTCAGCGGCGTCGTCGATCTCCTCATCCCGCGCGGCGGCGAAGGGCTCATCCGCTTCGTGGTGGAGAACGCGACCGTGCCCGTGATCCAGCACTTCAAGGGTGTCTGCCACGTCTACGTCGATCGCGGCGCCGACCTTCGGATGGCCGAGAACATCGCGCTCAACGCGAAGGTGCAGCGCCCCGGGGTCTGCAACGCGATGGAGACGCTGCTGATCGACGCGGAGATCGCGGGCACGTTCTTGCCGCCGCTGGCGCGCGCGATGCGCGAGCGACACGTCCAGCTGCGTGGCTGCGAGCGGAGCCGCGCGCTCGTCGACTCGCTAGACCCCGCGACCGACGCCGACTGGGACGCCGAGTACCTCGACCTCATCCTCGCGGTCCGCGTCGTCGACGGGATCGATGGCGCGCTCGATCACATCGCGACGCACGGCTCGCATCACACCGAGGCGATCGTCACGTCCGATCATTTGCGGGCCCAGCGCTTCTTGCGCGAGGTCGACGCGAGCCTGGTGCTCGTCAACGCGAGCACCCGCTTCAACGACGGCTTCGAGCTCGGCCTGGGCGCGGAGATGGGC
>CAYZQM010000061.1:0-2331 GCA_964480175.1 uncultured Sandaracinaceae bacterium | reverse complement strand
TCCACCACGAAGCTGCACGCGTACGGCGCGATGGGCCTCGAGGAGCTCTGCGCCCGCAAGTGGGTCGCGCTCGGCGAAGGCCAGATCCGCTAGCTCGACGCGAGCTCTTCACGTCCTGCACGCGGCCTCCAGCCGACGCCTCGGCTGCTCACTCTCCGCACGGCGCGCTGGTCTTCGGGTCGCGCGCGCCCCGCTCGACGCGCGGATCGATCGAGAGGTGCCTCTTAGGAAGGCAGGAAGAAAGGAAGGAGAATCTCACCTCTCGTTCCTGCATTCCTGCCTTCCTAAGCGGCAATTCAGGATGCGCGCGAGAAAGCACGACCCGGTGCACGCCGAGGAAGCAACGCCCTGCCTTCCTCGCCGAGGAGGGCCGCCATCATGACCGTCCTCTCCCGCTACGAGCCCTGGGGCCGCATCTCTTCTGGTGGCATGAGCGACGTGTGGCTGGCCCGCCACGCCGCGCTCGGCCTTCCGGTGATCCTCAAGACCCTGCGGCCCGAGCTCGCCTGTCGGGTGCGGGACGCCGACGAGATCATGCGGGCCACGGCGCGCTTGATGGCGCGCCTGTCGGCGCCGGGCATCGTCCGCGTGCTCGACGTGGGGAGCGACGTGATCGGCGACGCGAGCCAAGCGAGCCCGTGCTTGGTCGAGGAGTACGTCGATGGCCTCGACCTCGGTGAGCTCGACGCTCGCCGCCGCGCCGCGCTCGGGCGCCCGATGCCGCTGTGGATGGTCGCGGATCTCGTCGCCCAAGCCGCCGAGGGCCTTCACGCCGCGCACCAGCTCGGCGTGGTGCACCGCGACATCAAGCCCGCCAACCTCTTCTGCGACGCGTCGCTGAGGGTGCGCGTAGGCGACTTCGGGATCGCCGTCGCGCCGCGCGAGCAGCGCGCGTTCGGTCCTGCGGGCACCCCGCTCTTCATGGCGCCCGAGCAGCTGATGGGCACGGGGACCGACCGGCGCGCCGACGTGTTCTCGCTGGGCGCGACGGCGTACGCGCTGCGCTACGGCGCGCCGCCCTGGGCCGACAGCGGCTCGCTCGCGCGCGGCGACGTCGATCCCGCGTTTTCATCGCCGAGCTCGCCCGAGGAGGCGTTCTTTCAGCACCTGCTGCGCAGCGCGATGGCCAAGGATCCGAGCGCACGGCCCGCGAGCGCGCGGCACCTCGCTGGGCAGCTCCGCTCGCTCGTGCTCGGCTCCCGCCCCGCGCTCGCCTGCGCGCGCCTCTCGCCGGGGAGCTACGTGATCGGAGGCATGCGGGTCAGCGTCGAGGTGGGCAACCTCGCGGAGGCCAAGGTCGACGGGGTGATCTCCAGCGCGTACTCGGAGATGCGCATGGACCAAGGCGTGGGCCTCGCGCTCAAGCGCGCGGGCGGTGAGGTGATCGAGCACGAGGCGACGCGCTACGGCGCGCAGGCGCTGGGCGCGTGCATCGAGACCAGCGCGGGCACGCTGCCCTGCCGCGCGGTGCTACACGCGGTCGGCGCGTGGAACGAGGTGAGCTGCATCGCGCGGGCGCTGATGCGAGCGCTGTGGATGGCGGAGGAGCGGACCTTTCGCTCGATCGCGCTGCCCGCGATCGGCACGGGCCGCGGACGCGTCTCGCTCGCCTCGTCGGCCGACACGATCGCGACCGCGCTCCGCACCCACGCCGAGCTGGGCGGTCGCCTGCGGGAGGTACGCATCGTGGTGGTCGATGAGCCGTCCTTTCAGGTCTTCGACGAGACGCTCGCCGGAACGCTGATGGGCCACGAGGCCGAAGACGAGAGTGTGCTCGACACGGTGAATCGAGCGACGGCGGCGACGGCGATCTCGCTCGAGGCCCAGGCCCGCGCGTGAGCCTCGCAGCCCGCAGCTCTGGGCAGACCCCGGACTCGCGAAGGTAGGCGCGAGGGCAACGGCGACGGTAGCCGGAGCCGGACCCGGACCCGGACCCGGAACCGGAACCGGAACCGGACTCGGCACCGGGACCGGAGCCCGACGGGACGTGAGCTGATCTCCGAGAGCGCCGTGCCCGTACCCGCGCCCGCGCCCGTGCCCGCCCTGCTCCGCCGCCGAGACCGCTCATGCACATCTGTGATCGGCGGCTGCAGGTCCGTACCTCCGGGGAGCAGAGGAGCGCTCGGTGATTCCCAGCGTGCCGGGGCGCGACTCGCCGGTAAAGGTCGGCCTTCGGCCGCCGCTCCGCGAAATCGACAGAGCTGGACTACGGCTCCATCGATTTCGCTCCTCGGTCGCTCCGCGAACCTTGACCGGCGAGCCGCGCCCCGGCGGGGGGTGCTTCGCACCCGAGCTCGTTCGGCGTTGCAGAAACCACGGAGTCTGAGATGG
>CAYZQM010000060.1:0-28759 GCA_964480175.1 uncultured Sandaracinaceae bacterium | reverse complement strand
GACGCCGGGCACCCGCCTGCCGCGCCCGGGCGACTCGCCGTGGATCGTGCTCGGCGCCGCGTACGACACCGCGGCCGCGCCCTCCACCAGCCTCGCGATGGCGCCGAGCTGCTCGCACGCGCCGGGCGAAGCCGTCGGTCGGCCGCTCGACGTGGTGCCGGGCTCTCCGTCGCAGGCGTCCGTGCTGGCGCGCGATGGGAGCGGCGGCACCGACGTCACCGACTACCTCGTCGCGTTCGACGGCTACCGCGGTCACTTCGTCCTGCCCGCGCGGGTGATGACCGAGTTCGGCTCCGTCGCGGCCCCGGGCTCCGACGGAGCGACCGTGCGCTTCACGATGGGCGCGGCCATCCGGCCCGACGGCTCGCCGATCGCACCGGGGGTGCCGTTTCCTGGGACGCTGCGCATCGCGGCGCGCGACTCGACGGGGCACGTCTCGCCGTACGTGACGAGGCCGCTCAACCTCTTGGGGCTCGGCACCGGCGACGTGGAGGTCACGCTCTCGATGAGCGTCCCCACCGATCTCGATCTCTACGTGTCCGATCCCTCGGGCTCGACCGTGTACTACGGCAACACGACGATCGGCTCCGGCGGTCACTTGGATCTCGACGCGAACGCGGCGTGCTCCGGCAACATGGGCGTCAACAGCGAGCACGTGTTCTGGCCCGCGGGGCGCGCGCCGGCGGGCACCTACAACGTTCGCGTGGCGCACTACGAGAGCTGCGTCGGCGGCGCGCCGATCGACTACCGCATCACCGTGCGCGCCTGCGGCGAGACCACGGTGCTCAGCGGGCGCTTCGTGGGCCGGGGCAACGGCGCCTCGTGCCTGGGCGCCGCGGGCGATCCCAACTGGTGTCAGGACGTGGTGCGCTTCACCATCCCGCCCTGCTCCTGACTCCGTGCTTCTGACCAAGGACGCGATCGCACGAGACGCTTGCTCTCGCGGGGTGTGATCGACATGCTCGGCGCCGAATGTTCCTGGTGCGCAAGGCGGCGCTGAGGCCGGTACCGAAGTGGGCGGTGGTCGACGAGAACGCCATCGCGTCGGTGGAAGAGGCCCTGGGCGACGACAGCGACGAGGGCGGCACCGACACCCAGCTCCAGACCGCGCTCGACGCGGCGTACCGCGAGATGGATCGCCTGCAGCCCGTGATGGCGCGCTACCTCGCCGAGGCGGTCGCCGAGCGGGACGACGATCTGGCGCAGTCGGTCGGCTACTTCTTGATCGTCACCGTGCACATGGCTTTCCGCGAGGCGTTCCCCACGCGCCTCGGGCCGGTCGACGAGGACGCGCTGCAGATGGCGATCGACACGCTCGACGCCGACGAGGAGCTCCGCAAGGACGACCCGGCCGAGATGATGGAGTCCGACGACGTCGTCGCGATGACCCAGCCGCCGCTGCTGCACTTCGTGCAGCACCACATCGAGCAAGCGCTCGAGCAGGCGGGCGCCGAGCCCGATCTGTCGGCCTTCGATCACATCTACCGCGCCGTGCTCGTCGAGGTCGTCGCGCTCTCGCACGCGGTCGCGCCGCCCGACGGCATCGCGCCGCCGAGCGCCGCCGGCATGAGCTGATTCCGTTACACGGTCGTGGTCGTGAAAGCCCGGCTCGAGGCCACGTGATCGTCGGTGTCGTTCACGCTCGAGATCTCCAAACGTGAACGTGGTCGTGATCGTGAACGCTCGTTTGATCGGCGGCGTGATCGTCGGTGTCGTTCACGCGCGAGATCTCCAAACGTGAACGTGGTCGTGATCGTGGTCGTGGTCGTGAACGGCCGTTTTCTGATCAGCCGTGTGATCGGCGGTTTCGTTCACGTTCACGACCACGTTCAGGTACGTTCAGGTTCACGTTCACGTTCGAGATCGGGCACGGGCTCGTCGCTTCGCTCCTGGCACGGGCTCGTCGCTTCGCTCCTCGATCGATCAGGGGCGTTCGCAGGCGCGGCCTCCGCTCGCCGTCTCGGCGAGCGTGACGTCGGGCCAGCCGGCGCTGGGATCGCGGAGGTATCGGTAGCGCAGGTAGTGGCTCGTCACCCGCCGCACGTAGCCGCGCGTCTGGGAGAAGGGAATCCAGTCGACGAAGCGGTCCATCGCCCACTCGCCGCGGCACGCGGGTGCGGCCCACCACTGCTCGACCCGATGCTCGCCCGCGTTGTACGCGGCGAAGGCCGCGGGCACGCCGACGAGCTCGATGAGCGTCGCGAGGTAGCGCGCGCCGAAGCGGATGTTGAAGCGGGGATCGAAGAGCAGCGCTCGTCGGAAGGGGACCCCGAGCCGCTCGGCGACGCGTGCGCCCGTGCTCGGAAGCATCTGCATCAGGCCGATCGCATCGGAGATCGACACGACCCCGGGCGCGTACGCGCTCTCCTGGCGCATCACCGCCCAGATGAGCTCTGGTTCGATGTCCATCTCCGTCGCCGACGCGCGCACCGACCGCTCGAACGCCGCGGGGTAGGCCGCGCGCCACGCCCACGCGGTCTCGTCGGTCAGCGGCGCCTCCAAGAGATCGTTGCTCGCGACGAGGCGGTAGGCGCGCTCGTGGTCTCCGACGCTCGCGTACGTCTCGACGACGGCGCGCAGGCCGTGCGCGCGCCGCAGCTCACGCTCGCTCCTTCGCAGCACCTGCGCCGCGTCGCGATCGAGCCCGAGCGCGCGGTAGAACGTCGCGGCCTCTGGCCACGTGATGCTGGCCTCGGGCGTCGCGGTCACCTCCCGCTCGGGGAACGGCGACGGGTCCGGCTCGTCGTGCGAGAGAAGGCGCTGCCGCGCCGAGAGCGCGTAGTAGTGCAGCGGGCTCGACGCGATGAGCGATACGAACGCCGCGCGTGCGAGGGGCCAGCGGCCCCGCTCTTCTAGGACGCGCGCGCGCCAGTAGCGGATGCGGAGGCGCTCGAGACCATCGTCACTGCCTTCGAGCGTGCTCAGCCGACGATCCGCGTCGTCCCAGCGTCGGCGATCGAACGCGTCCATCGCGAGCCGGAAGCTCGCTTCGCGCGCGTAGTCGCCCGTCGGATGGTGCGTGATGAACGCGGCGAGCGAGCGACGTCCGCGTCGAGGATCGAGGTCGAGCTCGGTGGCGGCGGCGAGATACTCCGCCTCGCGGGCGAGCCGATGGCCGGGGTGCGCGCGTAGAAAAGCGCGGAGCAGCCGCACACCCTCGCGATCGGCGCGGCGTCGGTGCAGGGCGCGCGCCGCATGGAACGCGTCTTCGGCTTCGTGCGGACCGCCGAGCCGCGCGGCCTCGCCCAAGAGCGTGTGCGCTTCGTCTTCGCGGCGCGCGCGGTAGTGCGCCATGCCCACGACGTGCAGCGCCTCGGCCCGCTCGGCGCCGGACTCGGGCAGGGTGAGCCCAGCGCACTCGGTGAGCGCGCGCTCGTGCTGATGACGCTCCGAGAGCCGCTCGATGCGGGCGAGCCGATCGGTGAGCGACAGCTCCATCTCTCTTCCTGCGATCCCACGTGCGGCAGCCCACGCGCTGGCGTCGTCCACGTGCTCGGGGCGCGCGATCACCAGCGCACGCAGCGTCTCGATCGCGTCGTCCTCGCGGTGCGCCGCGACGAGCACCTCCGCCAGGAGGAGCTGCAGCGCGAAGCCGTCCGTGTCGTCGCGCTCTTCCGCGATCGAGGCGCGCAGGCGTCGCTCGGCCAGCTCCAGCGCACCGCGCGCCGCAGCACACTCGGCCAGGAGCGCGCGGCTCACCCGGTCGGGGTGGACCATCGCCCCGAGCGTCGCCTCCGCGGCGTCGGCGTCCCCCGTCGCCAGCTCCAGCCGCCCGCGGCGGACGCGCAGATCATCGGCCACCTCGGGCGGCAGCGACGTTGGATCGACCGCAGCGAACGCGATGAGCGCTTGCGCCGGATCGCTCTCGAGCTCCCAGAGGCGGCCGAGCAAGTAGCTCTGCTCGCCCGTGAGCGGCCGCAGCGTCATCAGCGCCGCGCGCGCGGCCGCGGGATCGCCATCGCGCAGCTGCGCGGCGACCGAGTCCGTCGTGACCTGCGCGCGCGCAGGCGCCGCGGGCTGGGCGATCGTCGCGATCACCACGAGCCACGCGGAGGAGAGGAGAGAGCATCGAGCGTCCACGTGCACCGAACGACATCCGAGCCTCCTCGGAGGCTTCCCGCTCATGCGACGTCCCCGCGATCCGGGTCCACGCGAGCGGCTTCGTCGGCCTTTGCTGGCGCGCTGGCGCCGGCCGCTTCGCTCGTGCTCTCGCCGTCCCGTCGGGGCGCTTCTGCGGCCTCGGCGCCCTGCGCGAGCAAGCGCTTGGCGCGCACCACGTCGAGCTCGCCTTCCCAGTGCGCGACCACCAGCGTCGCGACGGTGTTGCCCACGAGGTTGGTGAGCGCGCGCGCCTCCGACATGAAGCGATCGATCCCCAAGAGCAGCGAGAGCCCCGCGACCGGCACGGTGCGCGTCGACTGGAGCGTCGCCGCGAGCGTCACGAACCCTCCGCCCGTCACCGCCGCCGCGCCCTTGCTCGTCAGGAGCAGCACCCCGAGGAGCGCAGCCTCTTGGGTCCACGTCAGCTCGGTGTTCGTCGCCTGGGCCACGAACACGGCGGCCATCGTCAGGTAGATGCTCGTGCCGTCGAGGTTGAAGGAGTAGCCCGTGGGCACGACGAGGCGCACGACGCTGGGTCCGCATCCGAGACCCTCGAGCTTGTCCATGAGCTGGGGCAGCACCGACTCGCTCGAGCTGGTGCCGAGCACGATCAAGAGCTCGGCGCGGATGTAGCGGAGCACCTGGAAGATCGAGAGCCCGATCGATCGAAGCACCAGCCCGAGCACCACGATCACGAAGAGCAGCGCGGTCGCGTAGAAGCCCATCATCAGCTTCGCGAGGTTGCCCAGCGACTCGAAGCCGAAGTGGCCGACCGTGTAGGCCATCGCGCCGAACGCCCCGATGGGGGCGAGGCGCATGACCAGCGCGACCACGCGGAAGAACACGACGCTGAGCGCCTCCATCCCGCTCAGCACCGGCTTGGCGCGCGGGCCTGCGGATGCGAGCGCGAGCCCGAAGAGGATGGCGACGAAGAGCACCTGGAGGATCTCGTCGTCGGTGAACGCGCTCACGAAGCCGTGCGGGACGATCCCGGTGAGGTGCTCGACGAACGTCGTGTTCTCCCGGCCGTGGGTGGTGCTCTCGAGCGCGCCCGCGTCCAGCGTGCTCGGGTCGGCGTCGATCCCTGCGCCCGGCTGGATGAGGTGGACCATCACCAGGCCGATCACCAACGCCAGCGTCGACATCACCTCGAAGTAGAGCAGCGCCTTCAGGCCGACGCGTCCCACCCGCTTCAGATCCCCCACCGACGCGATCCCCAAGCCCACCGTGAGGAAGATGATCGGCGCGATCAGCATCTTGATGATGCGGACGAACGTGTCGCCGAGCGGCTTGAGCGAGCTCGCGAAGTCGGGGGCGACGACGCCGACGATCACGCCCGCGGCGATCGCAGCGAGCACCTGCAGATAGAGCGTGTCGCGCTTGGGCGTCGCGTGGGGATCGGGCGTCAACGGCGGCTCCGCAGCACCAGCGCGAGCGACAGCAGCGCCAAGAGCGGCCACGGCGAGCCGGCGTGTCGCGCTCCGACGCTGCACGCGCTCGGGGCGACGTAGCGAGCTCGGGTCCAGCGCCGCCCGACCGGATCCCACGCGGCCGTCGACTCGGTCGGCTCGCACTGGCGGCGCTCCCGGCACACCCCCTCGGTGCAGTGGTGACCCTCGTCCGAGCAGGGGCCGATCGGTAGCTCGGCCGTGCGCGGCTCGTCGCTGCCCGCTCGTCCACCGCCCGAGACCTCGCGGGAGGCCCAGCACTCGAAGAGCGCTTCGCAGCTGGACCCGCTCGGGCAGTCGTGTCCCGTGCGGCAGGCGGAAGGAACACACGCCTCGGCGTGACCGCGGATCGCTCGCTCGAGACCGGGCGGACAGTCGCCTTCGACGGGCATGATGGCGTCGGCGCGCGCCGCGGCGGGCGCGACGAGGAGGAACCAGCAGAGAACCGACCAACGCATCGGGCGCAGCGTACACGGCCGGGCGATCCCGGTCGCGTACCGGGGCCGTCGCGGGCGGTGGCCCCGAACCGTCACGCCGCGCGGGCTGCCGAGCGCGGGCTCATGAGGTAACGTCAGCGTTACCTCCATGCACGCCCTCGACGCGCTCGGTAGTCCCATTCGACGCGACATCCTCCTCGCGCTCAGGCCGCGGCCGCTCTCGGTCGGCGCGATCGCCGAGCGCTTCCCGGTGACCCGACCGGCGATCTCGCGTCACCTCCGGGTGCTCGAGGACGCGGGGCTCGTCGAGCTGCGCGCCGAGGGCGCGCGCAACCTCTACGCGGTGCGGGTGCAGGGCTTCCGCGCCGTGCAGTCGTTCTTGGACAGCTTCTGGGACGTGGCGCTGGGTCGCCTCGAGGCGCTGGCGCAGGCCGAGGCCGACCAGGGCAAGAAGAAGAGGTCGTCGTGATCGAGAAGCAGCTCTTCTTGGTGTGCGGGCCGGCCCGCGCGTTCCAGCTCCTCACCGAAGAGGCCGGCGCATGGTGGCCGCCCGAGCGGCGCCACACGAAGGATCCCGAGAGCACGATCCGCATGGAGGCGAGCGGTCGCTTCTTCGAGCGCGCGCGCGACGGATCCGAGGTCGAGCTCGGGGTGGTGCGCATCTTCGATCCGCCGCGCCGCCTGGTCCTCGACTGGTATCCCGGGACCGGACCCGACATGCCGACCTCGGTGGAGATCGTGCTCACGCCGGAGGGCGAAGGCACTCGGGTGTCGCTCACACACGGCCCCGGGCCCCTGAGCGCCGAGGCCTATCCCAAGCGCGCGGGCGCCTACGAGCGATCGTGGGAGCTCGTCTTCGCCGCGTGGCGCGCGGCCGCATGATGGGCGTCATGGTTGATCGATGGTAACACATCTGTTACCACCGCGGTCATGAAGCGATTCGCGACGCGGACCACCATCCAAGCCAGCCCCGAGGCCGTCTGGGCGATCCTCTCCGACGCGCCGAGCTACCCGAGCTGGAACAGCACCGTGACCAAGGTCGAAGGTGCGATCGCGCTGGGCGCGAAGGTGACCGTGCACGCCAAGATCTCGCCCGACCGCGCCTTCCCCGTGAAGGTCTCTACGCTCGATGCGCCCCGCAAGATGGTGTGGACCGGCGGCATGCCCATCGGCTTCCTCTTCAAGGCGAGCGCACGTTCTCGCTCACGCCGGTCGGCGATGGGCAGGTGGAGTTCTCGATGGAGGAGATCTTCGATGGTCTGTTCAGCGGGATGATCACCAAGTCCATCCCCGACCTCTCGCCGGCGTTCGACGAGTTCGCCGCGTGCCTCAAGGCCCGCGCGGAGAAAGGCTGATCATGGCGACCAAGAAGGCAGACTCGAAGACGGCAGACACGAAGAGCAAAGCAGCGTCGAAGAAGGCCGGGTCGACGAAGGCAGAGACGTCGAAGCCGACCGCAGGCGTCCCGAAGAAGGTGAAGGGAAGCGGCGTGGCGGGCGATCCCTGGCAGCTGCAGACCCCGACGCTGAGCGGCGAGCTCGAGATCCATCGCGAGCCGGAGGCGGATCCGCCCGCGCTCGTGTGTCAGGTCGGCAAGACCCAGCTCCGCTACCACCTCCGCTGCATCGAGGACCTGCACGCGATGCTGAAGAAGCACGGCGACTGGATGCTCCTCGGCAGCGCCGACGAGCAGAAGCCCGCCGCCGAAGGGACCGTCGAGGCCTGGGGACGCTCACCGAAGAACCCGGTCGGCGGCTTCTACGGGATCAAGAAGGGCCTGCGCGGCCGCTTCGGGATGTACGTCCCACCGGTCCTCGAGGTGCTCGGCCTCGCCGAGGTCGAGCACTTCCCCAAGGGCAACCGCATGCGCGCGAAGTAGCCGCGCGTTTCGCCACCGGGCCTGCCCATCGCGCCGTGCCCTGCGCGCACCGACGAGCTCACGGGTGTGCCGAGGCCTCACACCCGAGCGGGTCGGAGCTCGGCGTCTCGGTCCACTCACGAGGCCGTACTCGCCATGGTTCCTCGCGCGGCGTGGTTGTTGCTGAGCATCGGGCGTGGATGCATCGCTGACCCGCAGTGGCGCAGCGGTCCTGATCGGGGCCCTCGTCGGATGCTGTCCGATGGTCACGCCCGCGGGACCGACGTGCGGCCCTGGTTCCGATGCGGGCGTCGCGTGCTCGATGCCTCCGGTGATCGTGCCGGAGGGCGAGCTCGATCCCGCCACCTTCCGCGCGGTGGCGAGCGCGCTGGTGTGCGAGCGCGCGCTCCGTTGTGCGTGGCCGCTCGCCCAGTCGTACTGCCACCCAGCGTTCGCTGCGCTCCGAGCCGGCAGCGCCGATCGCCCGATCGACGCCCGCGTCGCGCGTGCGTGTGTGACCGCCCTCGAAGACGCACCGAGCTGCGACGCCGCGTGGGACGCGGCCCAGGTCTGTCTGATGGTGTCCGAAGGTTCGATTGGGGTGCCCTGCGATCGCGGTGCGTGTCCCGGGACCGTCTACGTGTGTCGCGATGGCGTGTGCGCGCTCCCGAGCGCGGGCGAGTCGTGCTCGACGGCGTGCGAGTCACCGCTCGCGTGCCTCGACGGACGATGCGCCGTGCCGCCGGCGAGCGGTGCCGCGTGCCTCGGCTCGGACTGCGGGCCGTGGCTCTCGTGCGTCGACGGCGGGTGCGCGCCGCGCGATCCTTCGCCCTCGGGCGACTGCTGCACCCCGGAGCGCTCCTGCGCGGCTGCTTGCGTGGGCGTTCCCTGCGACTCGACGGCGCCCATCGGCTGCGGGTGCGTCAGCGACGCGGGCTGTCCGTGGGACGTCTCGCGCTGCGTCGACGGCACCTGCACCCTGCGCCCGATGCTCGGCGAAACGTGCAGCGTCACGGGGCCTCCGTGCTTCGGGGCCGCATGTCACGACGGCGCGTGCGTGCCGGGTCGCGAGGGTGATGAGTGCGGGGGCGACCGCGACTGCGACGCGCCGCTGGTGTGCGGCCCGGGGTGCCGCACCGGCGGGCTGATCTGCTTGACCGGAACGTGCGGTCCGCTGCGCGAGGCCGGCGAGGCGTGTGGCGGCGCGCTCCTCGGTCGCTGTGCGCCCTCGCTGACCTGCAGTCCGCGCGGTCTCTGCGAGCCCGAGCTCGCCCCCGGCGCGAGCTGTGGTGAAGCCGTGTTGGGGGTCTGCCCGGAAGACCATTACTGCCAGTCGTCCGGGGTGTGTTGGCGCTACGGCGCCGTCGGCGATCGCTGCGGGGAGGACGCCGCGTGTGGTCCCGACCTCGAGTGCTCCGACAGATGGTCCGTGTGCATCGACGTCGGCGAGGCAGGCGAGCCCTGTCGCTCCCGGCCCTGCCGCGAGGGTCTGCGCTGCGTGCGATGGGTCTGCGGGTAGTCGCCGAGCGACGTGGGTGACGGCGGCGCGCGCCAGCCGTTGTAAGCTCGCGCTCGGTGAGCGAGACCGGTCTCAAGACGGGCACGCGTGCGCGGATGTCGCGGAGCCCGGCGCGTTTCTCGCAGGTCACGACGGGGGGTGAGCAGAACGCGGGCGCGAGCCTCGAGCTCCGCGAGGCCGTCGGTCGAACCCGCACCATCGTCGGCGTGGGCACGGGGCTCTGGGCGATCGGCACCCTGAGCGATCTGATCGTCGGCACCGGCGGCTCGGCGCCGCTCTGGGTGCTGCTCACGGTCCGCTTCGGCTTCTTGGCCATCGCGCTCGCAGTGTTCGTTCGCCTCCGCGCCCAGCCGCTCCCGAGCGACCGCGCGTTCGAGTGGATGATGGGGGTGCTCTACTTTGCCGCGACGTTCGCGCTGGGGATCTACGCGGTCGCGTGGGGCGGGATCGCGAGCCCCGCAGGGCACGGTGTCGCCGCGGTCCTCTGCGTGCGTGCGGTCGGCCGTCCGCTGCCGTTGCGCCGCGGGCTGACCGGCATGCTCGCGAGCGCGCTCGGCTATCCGCTCGCCCTCGCGCTCGGCGCGCTGGTGTCGCCCGACATCGCGGCGCAGTTCGCGCAGAGCGAGGCGCTCGGCGGCTTCGCGATGCAGTCGGTGCTCACGCTGATGACGGCGGGCATCCTCGCGGTCGGCGGCGACACGACGTGGACGCTCAAGCAGCGCCTCTTCGCCACGCGGGTGGTGGGCCGCTACCGGCTGGACGAGAAGCTCGGCGAGGGCGGTATGGGCGAGGTGTGGCGCGCCTACCACCCGGCGCTGCGCAAGCACGTCGCGGTGAAGATCATGCGCGGGGATCTCGCGAAGGGCTCCGCGCTCACGCGCTTCGATCGCGAGATCGACGCGATGACCGACCTCAGCCACCCGCACACCGTGCGCGTGTTCGACGCGGGGCAGACCGACGACGGCCTCTACTACTACGCGATGGAGCTGCTGAGCGGGCGGACGCTGGCGGCGCTGGTGCGCAGCGAAGGGCCGCTGCACCCCGCGCGCGCCGTGCACTTGGTGCGACAAGCGGCGCGCGCGATCGCCGAAGCGCACGGCAAGGGCCTCATCCACCGCGACATCAAGCCGGAGAACCTCTTCGTGTGCGATCTGGGCGGCGAGCAGGACTTCGTGAAGGTGCTCGACTTCGGGATCGCCAAGCTCGTCGATCAGGTGGACGCGACGCTGACGCACGAAGGGATGGTCGTCGGCACGCCCGCGTTCATGCCACCCGAGCAGTGCATGGGCCAGGCGATCGATCTGCGCAGCGACGTCTACGCGCTGGGCTCGGTGCTCTACTTCGCGCTCACCGGCAGCGCACCGTACGGCGAGCAGCCGATCGCGCGCGTGCTCGCGGCGCACGTCGGCGATCCGATCCCGGACGTCGGCATGGCCATGCCGTGGGTCGCGCCGCCCGCGCTGGTCGCGCTCGTCCGCGCGACGCTCGCCAAAGATCCCAAGGAGCGCCCGGAGACCATGGACGCGCTCGACGACGCGCTCGAGGCGCTGGGCGATCTGAGCGGGCTCGCCCTGAAGGAGGGCGCGAGCCGCGCGGCCGCGGTGAGCGGGACCGCGCCGACCCTGGTGAGCGAGACCCAAGAGACGTTGGCGGGCGACTCCTGAGCCTTCGTTCGACGCGCGAAGACTTCGGGGTGGTATTTGTCGCGCGTTGCCCTAGGCTCCCGAGCCCACGGCGAGACGCTTTCTCTCGCCCCATCAAGACGACGATCTGGAGGACCCGATGACGTTCACCCTGCCCGAGCTGCCCTACGCCAAGGACGCGCTCGCCCCGCACCTCTCCGCCGAGACCCTCGAGTTCCATCACGGCAAGCACCACGCGGCCTACGTGAACAACCTGAACACCTTCGCCAAGGACGATCCCTCGATCGCCGGCAAGTCGATCGAGGAGCTCGTGCGCACCGCGCAGGGCAAGGTCTTCAACAACGCGGCGCAGGTCTGGAACCACACGTTCTACTGGAACTCGCTCAAGCCCGGCGGCGGCGGTGAGCCCACCGGCGCGATCAAGGAGGCGATCGACAAGAGCTTCGGCAGCTTCGGTGACTTCAAGTCGAAGTTCAGCGCGGTGGCGAGCGGTCACTTCGGCTCGGGCTGGGCGTGGCTGGTGAAGACCGACGCGGGCCTCGAGGTGATCGACTCGCACGACGCGGGCTGCCCGCTCGCGCAGGGCAAGACCCCGATCCTCACCTGCGACGTGTGGGAGCACGCGTACTACATCGACTACCGGAACGCGCGGCCCAAGTACATCGAGGCCTGGTGGAACCTGGTGAACTGGGACCACGCGAACGAGAACCTCTGATCGCAGCGCGACGCGCGGCACGAGACGCCGGCTCCCTCACGGGACGCCGGCGTCTTCGCTTCCGTCGCCGACCTACGGATCGACGGGTGGCAGCCCGAGGTCGCTCACGAGCATCGCCAGACCCCTCTCGACGAGCGCTTCGTCATCGACCCGGAGCGCGCGCATGGCGCGCGTCAGTCGATGGGGATCGCGGCGGAGCACGTCGACCGATCGTATCAACGCCGTCCGCGCCGAGGGCCCATACGCCCGCTCGGCCGTGGCGTAGGACTCGGCCGGGATCGGCCCGCACGCGATCCGAAGGACGGCGAGATCCAGCACGTCCCGGTCGAACTGGCTGGGGTCGGCGCCGCGATCCGCGTTCGCCAGCACCTTCTCCGTGAACACGTCTCCGATCGAGAGACACGGCAGCGCGCAGAACGGAGTGCGTACGGCATCGCCGAGCGCGAACCGGGCCTCGCGAATGATCTCGACCTTCACGCTCGCGTCCGACGACACCACGGCGAACCGCACGCCGTACTGGTCGGCGGTAGGCGGCCGAGGTAGCCCCATCGCACTCGGGTCGGAGAACAGCGCGCGGTACCCCAGCTCCGCGACCGCGGTGCGCAGCGCGGCCCACCCCTTCGCGCTCGAGCAGAGCAGATCGATGTCGCGAGAGACGCGGACCTCGCCGAACTGAAGCGCGATGCGCGTTGCACCGCCGAGCGCCACCTCGAAGCGTTCGAGCGCGGCGCCATCGAGCGCAGCGAGGACAGGCTCGAGCGCGCGGTGCGGTTCACGTCGGAACATCGAGGAAGCTCCCGTAGACGGACACCAGCGCCCGCACGTAGGCCCGCTCTTCGTCGCCGAGCGCGGCCAGGACGTCGAGGTGTCGCCAGCCCCGCTCGTAGCGCGCGAGCATCTCCTCGGGCGGCAGCGCGAGCGGATCGGCGTCGAACCAGGAGATGGCGACGAGGAAGGGCAGGGCGTTCGGCCGGGGCGGAAGCACGCGCCATCCTAGCACCGGGCGCCGTGCGCTCGGGGTGATGGCCCGCGCCGCGCCCACGCCGTAGAACGCGGCGTGCGCATCGCGACGTGGAACGTGAACTCTCTGGGCGCTCGGCTGGAACGTGTGGTCGGCTGGCTCGATCGGGCGCGGCCCGACGTGCTCTTGATGCAGGAGACCAAGCTGCCCGACGACGGCATGCCCATCGATGCGTTCCGCGCGGCGGGCTACGAGGTGGTGCACCACGGGCAGGGCCGCTGGAACGGCGTCGCCATCGCGAGCAAGGTCGGCATCGAGGACGTGGTGCGCGCGTTCGGCGACACGTTCGAGCCGCTCGCCGACGGAGACGACGAGAGCGTGGACGTGCTGCGCGAGGCGCGCATGATCGCCGCGACGTGCGGCGGGGTGCGGGTCGCCAGCCTCTACGTGCCCAACGGACGCACGCTCAGCTCGCCGTTCTACGAGGCCAAGCTCGGCTGGCTCGCGCGCCTGAGGCGCTGGCTCGACGAGGCGTGCGATCCCAGCCAGCCGCTCGTGGTCGGCGGCGACTACAACATCGCGCCCGCCGACGAGGACGTGTGGGATCCGGCCGCGGTGCACGGCGGCACGCACGTCTCGGCGCGAGAGCGCGAGGCGCTGGGCGAGCTGCTCGCGTGGGGCCTGAGCGATGCGTACCGCACGCTGCGCCCCGAGCCGCAGCGGTACAGCTGGTACGACTACCGCGCAGGCATGTTCCACAAGAACATGGGCATGCGGATCGATCTCTTGCTCGTGAGCGCGAGCGTGGCGTCGCGGGTGAAGTGGGCCGAGATCGATCGAGAGGCGCGCAAGGGCAAGCCGACGCCGTCGGACCACGCACCGGTGATCATCGATCTCGACGCGCCGGGGCATCCGCTGGACGCGGGCTGGGAGGCCGCCGCGGAGCGCATCAAGAAGCGCGTGAAGTAGTGGTCACCGAGGGAGCTTGCTGCGCGGCGGGACCCGCAGGCCCTCTTTGGTGAAGAGCTGGTTCAGCCACGCGTGGGCTTCGTCGATCGTGCCGAACGACTCCGTCGGGGCGACGGGCGCTTGGAGCAAGTAGATGGCCGCGACGATGAAGCGCGCGGCCGCGGAGCGGATGACGAGCGCCGAGCCGATGCTGTACTGCACGAGCGCCTGCTTGTGTCGCTTGAGCCAAGCGGCCTGCGCGGTGCGCTCCTCGGCTCCGAGCATCGCGCCCTCGCGCGCGTCGAGTAGGTAGCCGTGGCGCTCCCCGCGGGAGAGGTACACCTCCATCTGCGCGAGGTAGCGTTCGAAGGACGCCTTGGACGCGGACCCCTCGAAGGTCACCACGATCAAGGGCCAGTGATCCTCGAGTCGGATGTCGCCCTGGGCCATCGCCGCCGGAGGGTACCCCAAAGGCGTTCGGGACTGCTGCCTGGTTCGAATCGAGCTACACCGGCCCGATGCGCTCGCTTTCCCTCGCTCCGTTCCTGTGCTCGCTGCTGCTCGTGATCTCCGGCTGTCCCGAGCAGGGAGGCGACGACGCGAGCGTGGCGCTGCCCGACGTTCCGCTCCCCGACGTCGCGACCGACACGATGCGGCCCGACACGGGGCCGCCTCTGGACGACGTGCTCATCTACGCGCACTCGTCGGACACGCTCTACACGTTCTCGCCCTACACGAACACGGTGAGTGAGGTCGGGCTCTTCCTGCTCCCGGGCGGCGAGGATCCGCCGAGCATGCTCGACCTCGCGGTGAACGCCGAAGGCGACGTGTACACCGCGAGCGCGGACACGCTCTTCCGCGTGGACCCCGAGACCGCTGGGGTCACCGAGGTGGCCGACTTCGATCTGCCCTCGGGAGAGATCCTCTACGCGCTCACCTTCGTCGTGCGCGGCATGCTCTCGGCCGACGCCGAGGTGATGATCGGCGCCACCAACGCGGGCGTCCTCTACCGCGTCGATCCCGCCACGGCGCGCACCACGCGCATCGGGAGCTACCCCGATGGCTGGCAGTCCAGCGGCGACATCGTCTCCGTCGCGGGCCTCGGAACCTACGCCACGCTGAAGCGCCCCGACTTCGAGAGCGACGTCGTGGCGCAGCTGCTCTTCGATGCCAGCGGGAACGCGACCGTGATCGTGCTCGGGGCGTGCGGCTACCAGAACCTCTTCGGCCTCGGCTACTGGGGTCGCGATCTCTACGGCTTCACCCTGACCGGGCAGCTCCTGCGGATCGATCGCATGACCGGCGCCGCGACGATCGCGACCGAGTCGACTGGGACCTCGCAGTTCTACGGCGCGGGCGTGACGACCGTCGTCGAAGTGGTGTTCTGACGCGCGCCGCTCAGCCCTCCCAGGGGCTGAGCACGTCCTTCACATTCGGCCGCTTCTGCTCCGCGGGCTCTTCCTTCGGCGTGCCGACGTAGAGGATCGCGACGATGTGATCGCTCGACTTCATGCCGAGGCGCTCCTTCACGTAGGGATCGTAGGCGGGCGCGCCCGTCTTCCACACCGCGCCGAAGCCCTCGGCCTGCAGCGCGATGAGGAGCGTCTGCGCGACGGCGCCCGCCGAGAGCACCTGCTCGATCTCGGGGATCTTGCTGCTCGGCTTCAGCTCGGCGGCGACGATCAAGATCAGCGGCGCGCGCATCGCCTTCTTGGCGGCGCTCTCGAGATCGTCCTCGCCCGCGTCGGGCTTCTGTCGCCGGTAGGCCTCGGCGAGGACCTCGCCGAACTTCTTGCGCGCCTTGCCCTCGATGGAGAGGACCTTCCAGGGGCGCAGCGCGCCGTGATCGGGGGAGCGCAGCGCGGCCTCCATCACCCGATCGATCACCTCGGCGCTGGGCGCGGGCTCGTCGAGCTTGCTCACCGAGCGTCGGTTCAGGAGGAGCTTCATCGCTTTCATGTCCTGCATCTCTCGTTGCCCGGCTGGGGCGTCGTGGGTGGGCTCTGTGGGGCCGCTCGCCTCGCGCGCCAAGGCGCGCTTCTCCGCGCGCCGCGCCTTGGCGGTCTTGGGCGGGGTCTCGTTACGGCCGATCTCGTCGCCGTCGCGCATCGCGCTCGCCGCTTCCTTCGCGAACGCCGAATAGCGGCCCTCGGCGATGGCGGCGCGCGCCGCCGCGCACAGCGCGCCGTAGAAGAAGAGGTTGTGGTGGGTCACCAGGCGGGCGCCGAGCATCTCGTCGGCGCGGATGAGGTGATGCAGGTACGCGCGGCTGTAGGTCGTGCACGTCGAGCAGCGGCAGCGCGCATCGAGCGGTGACTCGTCCACCTTGTGGCGCGCCTGCTTGAGGTTGACCCGTCCGGTCCAGGTCAGCGCCTGACCGTTGCGCGCGTTGCGGCTCGGCAGCACGCAGTCGAAGAGATCGACGCCTGCGCCCATCGCCTCGAGCAGGTCGAAGGGGGTGCCGATCCCCATCACGTAGCGGGGCCGGTCCTCTGGCAGGTGGTGCACGATCTCGCCGAACGCGCGGTGCATCTCCTCGATCGGCTCGCCGACCGAGAAGCCACCGAGCGCGATGCCATCGAACTCGCGGCCGCCCGCGGACATACCGGCGATCTCCTCGAGGTGCCGCAGCCGAAGCGCGGTGTTCGTGCCGCCCTGGACGATGCCGAAGCGCGCCTGGCCCTCGCGCCACGGCGAGAGCAAGCAGCGGCGGGCCCACGCGGTGGTGCGGCGCATCGCGGCCTCGAGCACCGGCAGCTCGGCGCCGCCGGGCGGGCACTCGTCGAACGCCATCGCGACGTCGGCCCCGAGCGCGCGCTGGATCCGCATCGACTCCTCGGGCGTGAGGCGGAGCTTGCGACCGTCGAGGTGGGAGCGGAACGTGACGCCGTCGTCGTCGATCTGGCGCAGCGCGGCGAGCGAGAAGACCTGAAAGCCGCCGCTGTCGGTGAGCATCGCGTGCGGCCAGCCCATGAACTTCGGCACGCCGCCCATCGTGTCGATCACCTCGGGCCCGGGGCGCACCCAGAGGTGGTAGGTGTTCGCGAGGATGATGCGCGCGCCCGTCGCCTCGATCTCCGATGGGGTCTGCGACTTGACCGTCGCGAGGGTGCCCACCGGCATGAAGACGGGCGTGTGCACCACGGCGCGCGGCGTCGTCATCACGCCGGTACGGGCATGCCCGTCGCGCGCGGTCTCGGTGAAGGAGAAGCCCTCCGTCCTCATCGCGCGGTCCGGGACGGGCGCACGAGCATGGCGTCGCCGTAGCTGAAGAAGCGATAGCGCTCGCGCACCGCGGCAGCGTAGGCCGCGCGAACGGGCTCGACGCCACCGAACGCCATCACCAGCGCGAGCAAGGTCGAGCGAGGCAGGTGGAAGTTGGTGACGAGCGCGTCGACCACGCGGAAGGTGTACGGGGGATACAAGAAGATCGCGGTGCGCCCGGCGCCGGCGCGCACACCGCCGTCGATCGCCTGGCTCTCGAGCACCCGGGTGACCGTCGTTCCCACCGCAACGACCGGTCGGCGCGCCGCCTTCGCGCGCGCGATGGCTTCGGCCGTCTCCTCGGGGAGCACGAACGCCTCCTCGTGCATCACGTGATCGGCGAGCTGATCGGCGCGCAGCGGCGCGAAGGTGCCGGGGCCGACGTGCAGCGTGATCTTCGCCACCTGATGGCCCGCGCTGCCCATCGCGGCCAAGAGCTCGCTGGTGAAGTGCAGCCCCGCCGTCGGCGCGGCGACCGAGCCTTCCTCCGCCGCGAAGACCGTCTGGTAGCGCTCGCGATCCGACGCGCTGACCTCGCGCTTGATGTACGGAGGTAAAGGCATGCTGCCCGCGGCGTGGATGGACGCCCGCACGTCGGCGCTCGACAGCGCGAGCTCGACGACGCCGCCATCGCGCAGCGCGCGGATCGTCGCCGTCATCTCCGTCCCGTCACCCGCGGGGGTGATCACCCGCAGCGGCATCCCGAGGCGCAGCGACTTGGTGCCCCGCGCGAGCGCCGACCACAGCTCGGTCTGAACGCCGTCGCTCGCCCGGCTCGACAGGCGCTCGATCAGGAGCAGCTCGATGCGGCCGCCGGTGGGCTTGGTGGTGAAGATGCGCGCGGGCAGGACCCGGGTGTCGTTGACGATGAAGAGCGAGGGCTGAAGCGCCTGCGGCAAGCGCGCGATCGCGCTGTGCTCGATGGCGCCCGTGTCCGCGTCGAGCACGAGCAGGCGTCCGCCATCGCGCGCCTCGGGGGGCGTCTGGGCGATCAGCTCCGGAGGGAGGTCGAAGTCGAGCTCGCGAGCATCCACGGGGGCGGTGGGTGTAGCACCCGAACGGGGCAGCGCCCCTGCCATGCCTCCGGCCAGCTCGACTGTGGGCGCGGATGCATCGTCAACGAGCGCTACACGATCACGTCAGGATGATGTTGATTCACTGGACGCTGGCGCGCGGTCATCTTGAGCGTCGTCATGGCACACCGCCTCCTTCGGACCTTGGTGTTCTCCAGCTCGATGCTGCTCGAGGGCGTGACCTCGGGCTGCGCCGAGAGCCACCCGAGCGAGCCCGACGCGGGCGCGCCCTCACCCGATGCGCCGCCGGTCGACGACGCCGGACCGCTCGATGCGGCTGCGCCCGACGCAGGCAGCGACGCCGGGCGCGATGCGGGCGCCGATGCTCCGGACGCGGCGGTGCTCGAGGGCGACGCGGGGCTCGTCTTCTGCGAGCGGGGCTGGCCCACCACCAAGGCGCAGAGCTGCACCATCGAGCCCTCGGGCTTCGCGCTCTGCTGCGGGGGCATCTTCGTCGAGGACACCGGACCCGAGTGCTGCATCGGTCGCCCCGAGGACCGCTTCTGATGAGTTTCATCGCGGGATGGCCGACGCCGCGCGCCGCGTCGACGGAGCGGTCGTGAGCTTTCTGCCGCCGCGACCGGACGGCCGGTGGGGAGGCGCGATCACCAAGCGGCCCCTCGGTGACGCGACGGCCGAGCTCGAGGCGCTCCCCATCGCACGACGCGAGACGCTCGCTCGCATCTGGTTCACCCAGGCCGCGACGGAGGCGCGGGTCGCGGACTCGTTCGGCGTGGTGCACCGCAGCTTGGTCGCGCTCGGCGCCGATCGGGGCTTGTGCTCGATCGCCGAGCGTGCGGTCGACGACGAGCATCGCCACGCGGCGCTCTGCCTGGAGATGGCGCGCCGCTACGCGAACAACCCCGATCTGCCGCCGCCGCCCGAGCTCCCGTTCGAGCACCCGCAGCATCTGAGCGCGAGCGACGACGCCGAGCGCCGCATGCTCTGGGTGCTCGGCCAGTGCGCGTTCAACGAGACGTTCGCGAGCGCGTACCTCTCGCTCTCGCGCGACGTCGCAGAGAGCCCGCTGGCCAAGGCCGCGATCTCCGAGCTGCTCTCGGACGAGATCGATCACGCGCGCATCGGCTGGGCGTATCTCGAGACGTGCAGTCCGACGCAGCGCCAGCAGCTCTCGCGGTGGGTGCACGCGCTCGCCGTGTCGAACCTGCGTGAGTGGCGTCTCTTGCAGCTGAACCGCGACGTCGAGCTCTCGCCCTTCGGCGTGCCGGAGGCGGGCGCCATCGAAGAGGCGCTGCTCGACGTGCTCGCCGAGGTGATCGTGCCGGGCCTCGAGCGCAGCGGGGTGATGTCGCCCGCGCTCTCGGCGTGGGTGAAGGCCGGCGCGAAGACCCCTGCGTGAGCCGCGTGAGTGGTCGAAGATTCGCCCCGGACGTGCGAGCCTTCGCGTCGCCATGAAGGACAAGCACGTCGCCATCCGCATCGAGCAGTGTCTCGCGCTCGCCAAGGCCAGCAACTGCCCGAGGCGAAAGTTCGGCGCCCTCCTCTTGGATCCGAACCGCAACGTCGTGCTGATGGACGGCTACAACGGCGGACCGCGGGGCGGCGGCGCGCTCTGCGGCGGCGAGGAGTGCTTGCGCGACACCCTCGGGGTGAAGTCGGGCACCCGCATGGAGGTGGGCTGCCACCACGCGGAGATGAACGTGATCTGCAACGCCGCCGCGACCGGCGTCGCGTGCGCGGGGGCGTGGCTGATCGTCACCGGGGAGCCGTGCGTCCTCTGCGCCAAGCTCATCCACCACGCCGGCATCGCCAAGGTGCTCATCGTCGACGGCGGCTACGCGGGCGAGAACGGCGTCGCCTACTTGCAGCAGCACGGCGTCGCGGTGCAGTCAGTCGAAGGCCCGAAGGACCCCCGCCTCGGTCAGGTCTGAGCCTCCATTTCGCGCTGGGTCCGTCGCGAGGGCGTCGATTTCGAGTCGAAACGCGAGCGCGCCCGCACCTCCGCAGTGAGGCGTACCAGAGGTACGCCGCAACGAGGAGGAAGGACGTAAGCCGCGTTTCGGCCGAAAGCGCCGGCCGCAGCAGGACCCAGCGCGAAATGGAGGCTGAGCTGAGGTCGCGTCAGTACGGCGAGTCGCGGTAGCCGTCGACGTGCACCGGGCCGCCCACCGACTCTTCTTCGCTCGCGGTGCCGCCCCCGGCGCGCGCGCCGCCGCCCGCGCGGACGAGGCGGCTCTCGAGGCTGAGCGGCGCGTCCCCTTCGTTCACGGTCACGTGCTCGGTGGCGTCTCGGTAGCCTGCGCGCGACAGGACGAGCTCGAGCTCGGTCCCGGGCTCGGCGAGCTCGCCGGTGAGCTCGATCTCGGTCGGTGTCGGGCCATACGTGCGGTCACCGATGCGTACGCTCGCGCCGCTGGGCACCGAGCGCAGCGAGAGCATGACCGTGCGGATGGGCGGCGGCTCGGCGGGCGCTTCGACGATGGGCGCTGGCACCTCGACCGCTGGCGCGGCAGCCTCGGCCGTCGAGGTCGTGGGCGCGACTGGGATCGCCGGGGGCGGCGCCGCGTGCGGTGTCGCGGGCGCCTGGCTCAGGTAGAACGCCCCGCCACCGATCGCGATCAGCACCGCGATCACCCCGGCCACGAGCACGCCGCTCGCGCGGCCCGACGACGCCATCTCGAGCGACGTCGCGTTGCTCGACTCCGCGACGGCCGCAGGCGGCGCGGGGAGCTCTCGCTGCAAGCCCGCGGACGGAGTGTCTTGAGGGATGGGCTCGGAGACGTAGTGGACGCCGGAGCGCGCGTCGCCGCTCTGGCCCAATCGGTCGGAGGAGATCGAGAGCGCGAGATCGCCGCTGACCGAGTCGGTGCCCTGCCACTCCTTCAGCGCGAGCAGGAGCGCCTCCATGTCCGGGAAGCGATCGTCTGCGCTCTTGGCGAGGCAGCGCAGGACGATGTGCTCGAGCTGCGGCGGGATGGGCTCACGGCCGGCGGGCGCCTCGAGCTTGGGCGGGGCGTCGCGCACGTGCGCCATGAGCACCTGCATCGGCTGCTCGTGGGCAAACGGCGGGTGACCCGACAGCATCTCGTAGAGCACGACACCGAGCGCGTAGATGTCGCTGCGCGCGTCGATCGCCTCGCCCTGCACTTGCTCGGGCGAGACGTATTTGGGCGAGCCGAGGAACACGCCGGTCTGGGTCGCGTCGTCGTCCATGCCCGGCGTCGCGGACACGTCCTTGGCGAGGCCGAAGTCGAGCACCTTCGCCGCCTCTTCGCCGCCGCGATCCACCAGCATCACGTTGCCGGGCTTGATGTCGCGGTGGATGACGCCCTTCTGATGCGCTTCGCGCAGCGAGCGGCAGACCTGCTTGGCAACGTCGATCGCGCGCGCGGGATCGAGCGCGCCCGTCTCCGCGATCATCTGCTTGAGGGTCTTTCCCTCGAGCAGCTCCATCGCGATGAAGAAGAAGCCGTCCTCGGTCTGACCGTAGTCGAAGACCCGCACCGTGTTGGGGTGGGTGAGCTTCGCCGAGGTCGAGGCCTCGAGGAGAAAGCGCCTGCGGAACTCGGCGTTGCCTGCCTCGTCACCCCGCGGTGCCAGCACCTTCAGCGCGACGAGCCGACCGAGCGGCGCCTGCTCCGCCTTGTAGACCGCGCCCATCCCGCCCCGCGCGATCGGCGCGATGATGCGGAAGCGTCCGTCGAGCACACGCCCGAGGAGGGGATCACCAGTGGTCTTGGGTTCGGCGGACACGTGGGGTTCGACGGTGACCTGTTCGGGGTGCGCTTCAGCAGAGCGGCGGAGAAGGAGCGGAGTCGACTCGGTGATGGGCGGGCGCCTTGGCCCCCGAGCGGAAGCCTACCCGAATGCACCCCACCGAGGCACCCACTCCATGCGCCGCTGGCTGACGCGCCCGTCACCCCACGTCGAACACGGCGAACGAGCACTCGATGTCGCCGTTGGTCACCGGGTGCAGCGTCGCGCTGCGGGGGATCGCCGAGGGATCGCTGTCGTCCGGCAACAAGATCCCCACCCGCATCGGCCGCGCGTGGCTGACCTGCTCGCGCAGCGTCGGCAGCACCCACGCGTCTTGCTCGAGGCGCACGCCGTACGGCGGGTTGGTGACGACGACGCCGCCAGTGGGGAAGGTGCGGTGGCCCATGTCGGCGACGACGGGCTTCACGTGGGCGCTCGCGCGACCCGCGTTCCCCGTCGCCGCGCGGACCGCGAGCGGATCGAGATCGCTCGCCAGGATCTCGGGGCCGTCCGTGCGAATGCGCGCCTTGGCCGCCTCGCGGTAGCCCGCGAACTTCTCGCGCAGCGTCTCGTCGACGAGTGGCCAACGCTCGATCCCGAACTTCTCGCGCAGCAGCCCGGGCGCGACGTCGCGGGCCCAGAGATCCGCCTCGATCGGGATCGTCCCGGCACCGCACATCGGATCGAGCAGGGTGCGCTGCCGGTCCCAGCCCGACAGACGCAGCATCGCGGCGGCGAGCGTCTCTTTCAGCGGGGCCATGCCGATCGCCTGGCGGTAGCCGCGCTCGTGCAGCGAGCGGCCGCTCGCGTCGAGGTAGACCTTGGCCTCGTCCTTCTTGAGGTGGACGAAGATGGCGACGTCGGGATCGGCCTTGTCCACGAAGGGGCGGGTGCCGCGCCGATCGCGGAGCTGATCGACGATCGCGTCCTTGGCCTTCTGCGCCAGGTAGTTCGTGTGGGTGAGCGCGCTGTCCCGGCTCACGGCGCTCACCGCGAGCGTGGTGTCGGGACCGAAGAGCGGCGCCCAGTCGACGCTGCGAAAGCCGTCGTAGTAGCTGCGCTCGTCGTACGCCTCGAACGAGGTCAGCGGGATCAAGATCCGCATCGCGATGCGGCTCTCGAGGCACGCGAGGAACGCGTGCTCGAGCTTGCCTCGGAAGCGCGCGCCCCCTCGATCGGCCTTGGGCTGAAAGAAGCGCAGCTCCTTCAGCTCGTCGCGCAGCGCGACCTCGGTGCCGCGGGCTGCCGTCGCGAAGAGCTCGACCTCGAGACCCTGGAGCGCGGCCGGGATCACATGCGCTCGATGGGCTCGATGCCCAGAAGACGCAGGCCCCGCTCGATCTGGGCCTGCGCGACCGCGACCAGCGTGAGGCGGCTGTCCTTGGTCGCGCCCTCCGACTTGAGCACGGGGCAGCGCTCGTAGAACGAGCTGAGCTCGCGCGCGACGCCGTAGAGGTGATCGGTCACGTAGTGTGGATAGAGGTCCGTCGCCGCGTTGTGGACGACGTCGGGGAAGCGCAACAGCTGCTTGGCGAGCGAGCGCTCCGCCGGATCCTCGAGCAGCGCGGCGTTCGCGCCGACCGATGCGCGATCGATGTCGCCCTTGCGGAAGATCGAGCCGGCGCGCGCTCCGGCGTACTGGATGTACGGGCCGGAGTTGCCCTTGAGCTCGATCATCTTGTCGAAGTCGAACTGGTAGTCGCTCATCCGGTTCTGGCGCAGGTCCGCGTACTTCACCGCGCCGACCCCGACCTTGCGGGCGACGTCGTTCAGCTCGGCCTCGGGGAGATCCACGCCGGTCTCCTTCATGAGCGTGAGCGAGCGGGCTTCGGCCTCTTCGAGCAGCGACATGAGCGTGATGGTCTTGCCGCTCGCGTCGCGCGTCTTGAGCGGCTTTCCGTCGGGGCCGAGGATGGTGCCGAAGCCCACGTGGGTGCACTCGACCGCGATGCCCAGCTTCTTGCTGACCGCGAAGAGCTCCTCGAAGTGCAGGCCCTGGCGGCTGTCGACGACGTAGATCGCCTTCAGCGCCTTCACGTCGCCCGCGCGGTGCAGCAGCGTCGCGATGTCGGTGGTCGAGTAGAGGAACGCGCCGTCCTTCTTCTGCACGATGAACGGCTGCTCTTGCTTGCGCAGCTTGGGGGGCGCGTCCGCCCAGATCTCGTCGCCGAAGAAGATGCAGAGCGCGCCCTGGTCCCGGCGAGCGAGGCCCATCGTCTCGAGCTTCTCGACGACGCCCGGGAGCATCGGCTCGTAGAACGACTCGCCGTACCACGTGTCGAACGAGACCCCGAGGCGCTCGTAGACCTTGTCGAGCTCGGCGCGGGTGATGGCGACGAAGCGCTCCCAGAGCGCGCGGTTCTCGGCGTCGCCGCTCTGCAGCTTGGCGAGCTCGGCGCGCGCCCGATCGCCGAACGCCGGGTCGTCCTTGAGGAGCTGCGAGGCCTGCTTGTAGATGGCCTCGAGGCCCGCGAGATCGAGCGTCTTGGGATCCCCACCGAAGTGGCTGAGGCCCGCGATGAGCACGCCGTACTGGGTGCCCCAGTCGCCCACGTGGTTGTCGCGCACGACGTCGTCGCCGACGAACGCGAGGGTCTCGACGATGGCGTGGCCGATGATCGTCGAGCGCAGGTGCCCGACGTGCATCTGCTTGGCGATGTTGGGACCGGAGTAGTCGACCACGGTGCGCGTGGGCTTCTCGACCGAGGGCACTCCGTCGCGGGGATCGCGCGCCATCGCGGCGAGCGTCTCGCCGAGGAAGCTCGACGAAAGGGTCAGGTTCACGAAGCCCGGGCCCGCGACCTCGGCCTTTTCGATCGCGGGGTGCGCGGCGAGCGCCTTGGCGAGCGGCTCGGCCAGCTCGCGCGGGTTCTTCTTGAGCGCCTTCGCGAGCGGCAGCGCGCCGTTCACCTGGTAGTCGCCGTGCTTGGGATCGGTGGTGGCCTTCAAGAGCGGGTTGGCGGCCTGGCCGGTCACCTCTTCGAGCGCCTGTCCCGCGATGCTGCTGAGGAACGTATCGATTCGCACGCTCGCGGCTTAGCGCGCCCCGGTGGCGAAGGCCCGCGCGCCTCGGCCGCGCTCGTCCCGGCGCCTGCAGACCTCGGCGTCGATGGTAGGCTGTCGGCCGATGTCGAGCGCGATCCCCGCTGGCCGGATGACCTACGCGGCCTACCTCGCGTTCGAGGCGTCGGCCGAGGGCAAGCACGAGTGGGTGAACGGTGAGGTCTACGCCATGGCGGGCGGCACGCCCGAGCACGCGCGCCTCGCGGGTGAGGTCATCACAGCCCTGAGCACCGCGTTGAAGGCGCACGGCTGCCGGGTCTACTCGTCGGATCTGCGCGTGCGCGTCACGGCGACGGGCCGTAGCACCTATCCCGACGTGACCGTCGTGTGCGGACCGAGCGAGCGTGACGCCGAGGACGCGCAAGCGGTGACCAACCCCACGCTCTTGGTCGAGGTGCTCTCGGAAGGCACCGAGGCGAGTGACCGCGGTGACAAATGGCAGCACTACCGGCGCATGCCGTCGCTCCGCTCGTACGTGCTCGTCGACTCGCGCCAGGAGCGCGTCGAGGTGTTCGTGCGCGACGGAGAGGGCTGGCGCCTCAGCGAAGCAGGCGCGGGGCAGACGCTGGCGATCGGCCTGCACGACGCGCATCTCGTGGTCGACGAGCTCTACGACGGCCGCGAAGCGAGCTGACCGCGCCGCGCTTTCGGTATGTCTGCCGCGACGCCACACGGCCTCGTCTGATAGAAGGCTCGCCGTGGGTACGCTGATCGCGGTCGGGTTCGGGGTCGTCCTCGTCGCGATGCTCTGGCACGCGCTCTCCGCAAAGCCCACGCCGCCCCGAGCGGCTCCGCGCCCGATGCCAACGGAGCGACGCCGCGTGATCCGACCACTCGGCCGAGCGATCGTCGAGCGCGACCTCGAGTCGCTGGAGGGGTTGCTCCGCTCCGGCTCCGATCCGAACGAGGCCGCGCTCGACGACATGCCACCGCTGCTCGTCGCCGCGCTCGAAGACGTCTCCGAAGCGGTAGGCCCGCTCCTCGCCGCAGGCGCGGACATCGATCACGCGGATGCCCGTCTGGGGACCGCGCTGACGACCGCGCTCGCGAAGCAGCACGAAGAGGTGGTCGAGCAGCTGCTCGCGGCGAACGCCTCGCTGGAGCCGGTCGGGGAGGGCGGCGCGACGGCGCTGCACATCGCCGCGATGATCGGGCCGCTCGAGCGCGTGCAGCGGCTCGTCGAGCGGGGCGCCGCGATTGATCCGCTCAACCGGCAGGGCGGCACGCCGCTCCGGAGCGCGGCGGCGAGCGGTCAGACCGACATCGTCGCGTGGTTGCTCGCGCAGGGCGCCGACCCCGCACCGCGTGACGCATTCGACAAGCTGCCGGTGGACTACGCGCGAAAGGCGGAGAGCCCGTCGATTGTCGCGCTCCTCGAGGGCAAGCCCGAGTCCCCCCCGCGCCGGCCGCCCCGCGAGCCGCTCCGCTGGCAGCTTCCCCCGCGTCAGGACGCGACGCTGCGCGCGATCGAGAGCAGCCTGGAGCGTGGCTGGACGACGGCGCAGGCCGCGTGCACCGCGCTCGAAGCGCCGAGTCTCCTGCTCGCGATTCGGCGCCTGCCCGGGTACGAAGCGTTCGAGATCGAGACGACCGGCATCGACGAACCCGACCCGCGCGAGCCCACCCGATCGATGGCGCGCGTTCTCTGGCGGTACGACGGGCTCGAGCCGGAGCCTGCGCTCGAGCCGCCCAGCGCGGGGGTGGCGCAGGAGGTGAGCGCGCTCGCGATCCGGCCCTTCGGGTTGGCGGCTTGGTCGGAGCGAGCGCGCGCACGGGTCCGCGGCCTCGGGCCGTCCGACGATCGCGAACTGCTCGCGTGCATGGTGCACCCGGGGGCCGCGCCACCCTACTTGATGCCGTGGGATTGGGCGTTCCGGACGCAGGTCGCGGCAGCGCTCCTGCTGAGCGCGCTCGAGGACGGCGAGTGGCGCTCGTCGAATCGAAGGACCGCGCTGTGCGACGTGCTCGACGGCCCCGTGGACTGGGCGTGCACCGCCGCGATCGTCGCGCTCTACGACGTCGCGCGGCGTGAGCCCTCGTGCCGGCGGGACGTCGAAGCGTTGCTCCTCGCGGCTGCGCGTCGGCCCGTGGGCCCCAGCGCGTACCAACACGTCATCGAACCCGCATGTCAGGCGCTCATCGAGCTCGGCGTCACGGGTGCCGTGGAGCGCGAAGTTCGCTCACGCTTGGATCCCGACGAGTGACGATCAGGCGCGCGACAGCACGTGGCCGGGGCGGGCGCCGGTGTGTTGGCCTTCGCGCATCGTGAAGGCGCCGTTGACCATCACGAAGCGGAAGCCCTCGGGGGCGTTGCGGGGATCGGCGAAGCTCGCGCGGTCGTGCACCTGATCGGGGTGAAAGAGCACCAGATCGGCGCGCGCGTCTTCTCGGATGACGCCGCGGTCCTTCAGGCCGAGCTTGCGCGCGGGAAGACCGCTGCACTTGTGGATCGCGGTCTCCAGCGAGAGCAGCTTCTGGTCCTTCACGTAGTGCTCGAGCACCCGGGGGTAGGTGCCGAACGTGCGGGGATGCGGCTTGCCTTCGCGCTGGGGGAAGCCGTCGGTGCCCAGCATCGTCGTCGGGTGCGCGAGCACGGTGGAGACGTCGTCCTCGCTCATCACGTGCGCGATGGCGGCGACCGCGAGGTGTTCTTCGACCAAGAGATCCAAGATCATGTCGAAGAGGGGCTGCTTTCGCAGCTTGCGGATCGCGTAGAGGCTCTTGCCCTCGTACTCGGGGTGGCGCTTGGCGGAGCTCACCACCACCACCTTGCTCAGCTCGCGCAGGATGATCGGCAAGATCAACCTCTTGGGGAAGATGCGGTCGAGCACGCCGGGCAGCTGCGCGAACTTCATGAAGCGCTCGTTCGCGTCGGCCTTGATGCGCTCGCGCGTGGCGGGATCCTTCAGGCGCAGAAGGAGCTTGTCTTGTGACCCCTCGAAGGCCCACAGCGGCACGAACATCGCGCTCAGCACCGTCGAGCCCGCGGCGTACGGGTAGACGTCGCTGTGCACGTTCAGCCCCTCGGCGCGGGCGTCCTCCACCATCTTCAGGGTGGTCTTCACCTTGCCCCAGTTGAACTGACCGCCCGCCTTGTGATGGGAGATCTGCACCGACGCGCCCGACGCGCGGCCGATGCGCAGCGTCTCCTCCACCGACTGGATCAAGCGCGCCCCTTCGTCGCGCATGTGGGTCGCGTAGATACCGCCGGACGCCGCGGCGACGCGCGCGAGCTCGATGATCTCGTCGGTCTCGGCGTACGCACCGGGCGGATAGACCAGACCGGTCGAGAGACCGAACGCGCCTTGCTGCATCGCCTCGCCGACGAGCTGCCGCATCCCGTCGAGCTCGGCGCTGCTCGGCGCGCGCTCCTCGAGCCCCATCAGCGCGCAGCGCACGTTGCCGTGGGGGACCAGCGGGGCGACGTTCACGCTCACCTTCTTGGCCTCGAGCGCCTCGCGCTGCGCTTTCAGATCCCGAAAGCAGCCGCCGCCCGCCTCGCCGAAGATCATGGGCGACAGATGCTCGTAGAAGCGCTCGACCGTCGCGTTCGCCGGGCTGATGCCGAGCCCGCAGTTGCCGACGACCTCGGTGGTCACGCCTTGCATCACCTTCGGCCGCGCCTCCGGATCGCCGGGGAGGGTGAAGTCCGAGTGCGAGTGCATGTCGATGAAGCCCGGTGCGAGCACCGCGCCGGCTGCGTCGATCACCTCGTCGGCGGGCGTGGTCGGCCCGCCGATCGCGCGGATCCATCCGTCTTCGACGAGCACGTCACCCTGCTGCGACGTCGCCCCCGTGCCGTCGATGATGCGAGCTCCGCGGATGAGGGTGCGCATCGGTGGAAGCTACCGCACGTCTGGCGCGGCTGCCTCGGCTTCGCGTGACGTTCGCGCCCCGTTGCGCTCGCGGCGCGGGTGACGGAGCATGCGCCCATGGCTCCGACCTCTCGATCCGCTGCGGCGCTCCTCATCGCTCTCTCGTCCGCCTGCGGCGGCTCCGCGCCCGAGGACGC
>CAYZQM010000059.1:11786-29112 GCA_964480175.1 uncultured Sandaracinaceae bacterium | reverse complement strand
TCGGCGGCATCCATGGCCTTCGATGTACCGCTGTGGCGCCCGAGCGGTCAAACCAACGCCGCGCAGTGGTTGCACGGGGTCGTTCGCGAGGGTGCGCTCGCGCGCTCGGCAGCACCGCGCGTGAGGCGGCACACCCAGGTCAGGCCCGACACACGCCGACGTCGCGCAGCAGCAGCTCGACCACGCGCCGCTGCATGTCGATGCGCCGACGCTCGAGAAAGCCCATCCAGGTCTCGATGCACAGGCCCACGCATCCCGTGGCGGCCACGATGACCTCGGTCGACGAGGTCGCGACGGGATAGAACAGCGGGGCCCAGCGCTCGCTCTCGTGCTCGAGCTCGTCGTTGAGCGCGGCAACCGTGCGATCGACGATGGGTGGGCGGGCGTCGACGCCGTAGACGATGGTCTGCCCGAACGAGGGCCTGACGTCGGGGTCGTAGCGCTTGTGGCTCTCGTGCAGGGTGCACACCAGATCCGGCTTCTCGTCCTTCATCAGCTGCATGAAGCGGTGGGCGAGCTGCTTCTCCAGCTCGGGCGCCTCGGGATCGCCAGGGAACGATCGGTTGAGATCGAGCCCCGCCCAGCTCCCGACGGGCGGCGTCATCCGCTGCCGCGCCCGACAGGCGGCGGGGTTCATCCGCGGGATCACGATCAAGCGACCGCGCTCGGGACGAAGGCCGCTCTCCAGCAGCTCCTCGAGCGCGTGCACCCCCGCGATCTCGTCCCCGTGGATCCCCGCCTCGATCACCGCGGTCGGTCCCGCGCTCGGCGCGTCCATCACGTGGACGGGGAGCGTGGGGAGAAAGAAGTGGGTGCCTGCTGCCAGCCGCATCCGCCGCTTGTAGCAAGGAAAGCGAATGCGAGCGCGTCCGGGTACACTGCGCTGCGATGTCAGACACCGAGCAAGCGAGGCGCGAGCGCGCCGAGGCGCGTCGAGGGACGACGACGCTCACGCTGTCGAAGCTCGGCGGCGAGCAGGATCGGTCGCCGGTGCGTGGCATCGAGGGGATGATCCTCGCTGCTGAGCTCGCGCGGATCGCCTGGTCGATGGCGCCGCGCCCGGTGCCGCCCGCGGCGCCGCGTGAAGTGGTGGTGTTTCGGCCTCGCTGACCGTTCGCGAGCGACTCGGTGGCCTAGAGGCCCATCTGCTTGGCGATGATGATCTTCATGATCTCGTTGGTGCCCGCGTAGATGCGCTGGACGCGCGCGTCCATGTAGGCGCGGGTCACGGGGTACTCGAGCATGTAGCCGTAGCCGCCGAAGACCTGCAGGCACGTGTCGATCACCCGCTGGGCCATCTCGGTCTGCCAGAGCTTGGCCATCGAGCACTCCTTCACCAGGTACTTGCCCGCCACGTGCTCGGCGGTGAGCCGATCGATGAAGGCGCGGCCTACCTCGAGCTCCGTCGCGCACTCGGCGAGCTTGAACTGGGTGTTCTGGAACTTGCTGATCGGCTTGCCGAACGCCTTGCGCTCCTGGGCGTAGCGCACGGTGTCCTCCAGCACTTGCTCCGCCGCGCTCTGGCTGCCGAGCGCGACGACGAGGCGCTCCTGCTGGAGCTTCTGCATCAGCATGATGAACGCGCCGCCCGAGGCGCCGAGCAGGTTCGCGGCCGGGACGCGACAGTCCTGGAACGACAGCTCGCTCGTGTCCTGCGCGGCCAAGCCCATCTTCTCGAGCAGCTTGCCCTTGTGAAAGCCCGGCGTGTTCGCCTCGACGACGAAGAGCGAGAGTGAGCGGTGGGGGTCCCCGGGGGCGTCGTCCGTCTTGGCGACGACGACACACAGATCGCAGAGCTGACCATTGGAGATGAACGTCTTGGCGCCGTTCAGCACGTAGTGGTCGCCGTCCTTGCGCGCGGTGGTGGCGATGGCGGCGAGATCGGATCCGGTACCGGGCTCGGTCATCGCGACCGCGGTGACGTACTCGCCGCTGGCGCAGCCGGGGAGCCAGCGCTGCTTCTGCTCCTCGCTGCCGAAGCTGTGCAGATACGGGACGACGACGTCGGAGTGCAGCGCGATCGCGAAGCCCGGATCGTAGCTCCGCGCCATCTCCTCCATGATCACGACCGAGTGCAAGAAGTCGCCGCCGGAGCCGCCGTACTTCTCTTCCAGCCAGGGGCAGAGAAAGCCGGCGGCGCCGGCCTTGCGCCACGCCTCGCGATCGACGCAGCCCGCCTCGCGCCACGCCGGGTAGTGCGGCTTGACCTCGCGCTCGAGGAACTGCTTGAAGGCCTTGCGGAAGAGCTGGTGCTCTTCGGAGAAGAGAGTGCGATCCATGGCCGCGGAGGATACCGCGGCAGTCGATCGATCAGTCCGTCTCGCTGTAGCGCGGTGAGCCGAGCGTCCAATCCAGGGTGACGCGGATCATCGATCGCAGGGTCGCGACGTACCGCTTCACCTCGGCGTCCTGAGCGCCTCCGAACGAGGGGATCTGCTCTTGCTGCTCGAGGAAGTCGGCGACCGACGCGTTGCTGAAGCCGACCGCCTCCGCGAGCGCGCGCGCTGGCGAGAGCCCGCGGTGGTGCTCGTAGACGAACGCGAGGTTGTGCACGTCACCCTGGGCGCGCTCCTTCTCGTAGGAGAGCACGTCGTTGATCCAGCACATGATCTCGCCCGCCAAGCGAGCCATCGTGAGCAGCGGCACGCACTCGCGCGCCGCTTCGGAGAGCGCGATCTTCTCCATCGGCTCGATGAGTGCGAAGAACGGCGGCGCGGCACCCGCGGCGGGCCGCAGCATCCGATACATGCCCTCCTCGGGGATCAAGTTGCCGTGGCGGTTGTTCGCCTCCCACAGCATGGCGCCGAAGTACGCCCGGTTGCCCTCGTGGAACGCTCGCATCTGCTCGGCGGTGGCGATCCGCGAGAGCCGCTCGACGATGTCCGCCAGCGCGAGCGCGGAGGGATGCGTCGGTGTCCCCTGCCCGAGGAAGACGTCTTCGAACTGATCGAAGAGCTCGAGCAGTCGCTCGGGCCGATGGCCGACCGCGCTCTCGTCACCGGTGTCGTCCAGCCCGAACGCCCAGTGGATGTAGTCGGACGCCAAGCACAGCTCGTCGAGGCCGGCTTCGGGATAGAAGCCCGCGACGAACCAGGCCATGCGCGCCCGATGCGCGCGCTCCATCCACTTCGACTCGGCGTGCACGCTGAAGCGCTCGAGCCAGAGGCGCGTGTGCTCGTGCGCGGCCGCCGCATGCGGGTTCGATGCGAACGGAAATGGAACCCAGAGCGCCTCGGCGATGGCGGTTCGGGTGGGCAGCTGGTCTCCCTTCCAGGTGCGCAGCGATGGAGATACAGACCTCGCGTTCTTCATGGGCGATCCTCCTGGCCTGGAGCCTGTATGCAGGGCCGCTGAGACCACAACTTTTCCGCATGGATCTTTGTCCGTCGCCGATCAATTGTGCGTGTCCCATGCCGCGCGCGACACCGAACCGAGGGACGCTTGGCAGCCTCGAGTCGGCGCAGCTCGGGCCCAAGACGGTCATCACCACGATGGTGGGCCACATCTCTCACCAGCTGCCCCACGACAGCCTGCCGCAGTTTCGTGCCGTGCTCGCGCGCTGCTCCGAGGTGCCGGTGTGGGTCGTCGACTGTTCGTCGCTCGGCGGCTTCGATCCCGCCGCCGTCGGTGCAGGCAGCAAGTGGTTCGAGGCCTTCCGCTCGATCCAGGGCCGCAACGTGATCCTCGTGGGACGCATGCACGCGGCGCGCATGGTGGCCTCGACGATCGCGTTCGGGGTGGGCCTGAGGGTGCAGAGCTTCGACGAGCTGCGCGATGCGCTCGACTCGCTCGGCCTGCGCCCCAATTCCGTTCGCTAGCGCAGCAGCTCGCCGCGCGCGTCGAGCAGCTCGAGCTCCGCGGCGCGCAGGGCGCTCAGACGCGCGACGCGATCGAGCGCGATCCCTTGCGCGGTCCGCGCCGCGTCGACCAGCTCGAGCACGCTGCCCGCGCCCGCGCGATATGCCGCCTCGGTCATCGCGCGCAGCGGCGCGCTCCGCTCCAGCACCTCGGCGTCGAAGCGCGAGAGATCCGCGCGAAGCTGCTCGACGTCGGCGCGCGCGCGCGACAGACGCGCCCGCGCGAGCGTGTCGATCGCGGAGAGCTCGTCTTCCCCGGCGGCGGCCTCGGCGATCGCGACGTCGATCGCGCGGCCGTTCTGATCGAAGACCGGAAGGGGAATGTCCAGGCTCACCATGAGCGCGCTGGCGTAGGCGTCGGTGGCGAAGCCGTAGCCCAGGCCGAGCGTGGGGATCGGGATCGCCTCGCGCCGCTCGCGCTCGACGTCCGCGCGGCGCGCCTCGACCGCGCGCTCGGCGGCCACGTGCGCCGGGAGCCGATCGACGCTCGCGTCGTCGCTGCCTTCGCCGACGAGCGACGTCTCGAGCGAGGCGCGGGGGATCGGCGCCCAGCCCGGCTCGCCGAGCAACGCGCCGAGCGCGCGCGCGGCCGACGTCGCGCGGGTGGTGGCCGCCAGCTGATCGGCTCGAGCGCGGGCGACCTCGAGCTCGACGCGCAGCACGTCGTAGCGACTTCGATCGCCGGCGCCCGCGCGCGCGTTCACGATCGCGAGCAGCGCCTCCAGCGCCTCGACCGTGCGCTGGATCTCCTCCGCCTCCGTCGCGGCGGCGAGCGCGGCGAAGAAGGCCTCGGCCACCGCGCGGGCGACCTCGTGTCGGGTCACGCCCACGCGCGCCTCCGCCGCATCGGCCTCGAGATCGGCCGCGCGGCTGCGGGCGCTCATCGGATCGCCGATCGCGAGCGGGATCCCGATCTCGAACGTGTGCTGGTAGCCGTTCCACGCGTCGTTGAAGCCGTCGATCGTGAACCAGCCCTGCCAGCCGAAGCGGAGGTTCTCGTAGTCGCCTGCGTGGTGGGTGCCCGCGCGGGCCACGGCCGCGCGCGCCTCGGCGACGTGCACCGTCGGGCTGCGCTGGGCCCGCTCGATCGCCTCGTCCAGGGTGATGCGCTCGGGCAGCGCCTGCGCGTGCGCGATCGAGGGCGCAGAGAGCGCGGCGAGCGCGAGCAGGACGGCGCCCGCGATCGCGCCCGCGCCGTCCTTCGACGCCTCGCCCTTCGCCGACTCGTCCTTCGCCGACGCATCGGTCGGAGGATCGCCCTCGGGCTGCCCGCCGTTGCCGCCAGCGACGAACGCGTAGAGCACGGGCAGCACGAACAGCACGACGACGAGCGTGGTGGCGAGGCCGCCGATCAACACGAGCGCGAACGGGCGCTGGGTCTCGCTGCCGACGCCGCTGGAGGTGGCCATCGGCATCAGCCCGAGCATCGCGAGCAGCGCGGTGAGCACGACGGCGCGGAAGCGCTCGGAGGCGCCCTCGCGGATCGCGCGGACGGTCGGCATCCCCGCGGCGCGTCGGGTCTCGATCGCGCCGAGCACCAAGAGCGCCGCGAGGCTCACCTGACCGAGCAGCGCGATGAACCCGATCGCGGCGCTCACCGAGAGGTGCACGCCGGAGAAGAGCAGCGTGAAGACGCCGCCGGTCGCGGCGATGGGCGCGACCACCAACACGGAGGCCGCGGGACGGATCGAGCCCAGCGCGCCAAAGAGCAGCGCGAGCACCAGCAGCAGCGAGATGGGCACGACCACCGAGAGGCGCTCGACCGCGCGCGCCTGGTTCTCGAACTCGCCGGCCCAGACCATGTAGTGGCCCTCGGGCGCCGGGACGTGCTCGTGCACCGCCGCCATCGCCTCGCTGATCACCGAGCCGAGATCGCGCCCCTCGACGTTGAACTTGAGCGCGAGCGAGCGGACGCCGTTCTCGCGGTTGATCGACGCGCGGCCCGGGGTGACGCCGACCTCGGCGATGGCCGAGAGCGGCAAGAACGAGCCGCCCTCGATCGCGATGGGCAGGTCCGCGACGTGCGATGGGTCGCTCCGCTCGGCGCGGGCCATGCGCAATCGAATCGGCACCGAGCGACCGTTCTCCCAGACCTCGCCGAGCACCCGTCCGCCGAGCGCGGTCTCGACCGTCGCCTGGAACGCCGCGATGTCGACGCCCGCGCGGGCGAGCGCGTCGCGGTCCGGATGGATCTCGAGCTGCGGCACGCTCCGATCTCGGTAGAGCGACAGGTCGACGATGCCGTCGATGTCGCCGAGCACCTCGAGGGCCTGCATCAGCGTGGCGCGCATCACCTCGAGATCCTCGCCGTAGATCTTGAGCACCACCTTGCCGCGCACCCCGCTCATCGCCTCCTCGACGTTGTCGCGCATCGGCTGCGAGAACGTGAACCGGACGCCGGGCACCTCGTCGAGCAGCGCGCGCACCTCCTCGATGAGCCCCTCGGTCGTCATGCCCTCGCGCCACTCGCTGCGGGGACGCAGACGGATGGGCATCTCCGCCATGTTCACGCTCTCGTTGTCGGTGCCGTCTTCGGGGCGGCCCTGCTGGGTCTCCACCTCGCTCACCTCGGGCACGGTGAGCACCCGCTCGCGCAGCGCCGCGAGGATGTCTTGGCCGTTGCTGAGCGACGTGCTCGTCGGCAGCTCGACGAAGACCAGGAGATCGCCCTCGTCGAGATCGGGGAGGAACTCGCTGCCGAGCTGAGGCGCTGCGAGCGCGGCACCGCCGAGCAGCAACACCACGATCGCGATCGCGAGCTGAGGCACCCGAAGCAGCACGCCGAGCACCCGCTCGTAGCCGCGGCGGATGGACTCGATCCACTGCGGCTCGGCGCCGACGCCGCCGCGCTTCAGCGCGTAGGTCGCGAGCGCGGGGACGGTGGTGAGCGCGAAGATCAGCGCGCCGATCAGCGCGAAGGTGTAGGTGAGCGCGAGCGGGCGGAAGATGCGCCCTTCGACGCTCTCCAGGCTGAAGACGGGCACGAGCGCGGCGATGATGATCGCCATCGCGAAGAGCGTCGGGCGCGCGACCTCGACGCCCGCCTTGGTGATCACCCGCTCGACGTCGGCCTCGCTGCGGTGGGGACCGTGCCGCAGGTGGTGGACCACGTTCTCGGCGAGGATGACGGCGCCGTCGACGAGGATGCCGAAGTCGATCGCGCCCATCGAGATGAGGTTCGCGGGCAGGCCCACGAGATCGAGGCCGATGAACGCGACCAGCACCGAGAGCGGGATGACGATGCCGACGACGAGCGAGGCCTTGAAGCTGCGGATGAAGAGCCAGACGAGGCCGATCACCAAGAGCGCGCCCTCGAGCAGGCTGTGGTGCACGGTCGACAGCGTGAGGTCGACGAGCCGGCTCCGATCGTAGAAGGGCACGAGGTGCATGCCCTCGGGGAGCATCCCGTCGTTGAGCTCGTCGACGCGCTGGTGGATTCCGTCGAGCACCACCGAGGGGTTCTCGCCGCGTCGCAGGTACACCACGCCCTCGACCACGTCGCGATCGTGATCGTGGCCCACCGCGCCCTGCCGCGGGGTGTGGGAGAGCAGGACGGTCGCGACGTCCGAGAGGCGCACCGGCGTCCCGCTCACCTCCGCGACGAGCACCGATCGCACCTCGGAGAGCTCGCTGAACGCACCCACGCTGCGGATGACCAGCTGCTGCTCGCCCACGGGGAGCATGCCGCCGCCGACGTTGCGGCTCGCGCGCTCGACCGCTTCGCTCACGTCCTCGAGATCCAGATCGAAGCGGCGCATGCGCGCGGGGTCGACCTCGACGTGCACCTCACGCAGAAAGCCGCCGCGGGTGACGACGTCCGCGACGCCCGGGGTGCGCCGCAAGTAGGGGCCGATGACCCACTCCTGCTCGGAGCGGATCGCGTGCAGGTCGTGGCGATCGCTCACCACGTGGTACTGGAAGATCTGCCCCAGCGGCGTGGCCTCGGGGCCGAGCTCGGGGACGACGCCGTCGGGCAGCTCCGCGGTGGCGATGCGCTCGGAGACGCGGGTGCGCGCCTCGAACGGATCGGCGCCGTCCTCGAACGTGAGGTACACGAGCGAGAGGCCGAAGAGGCTCTCGCTGCGCATGCGCAAGAGATGGGGCGTGCCGTTGAGCGCGCGCTCGAGGGGCACGGTCACCTGCCGCTCGATCTCGGGCGGCGCGAGACCGGGTAGCTGAGCGACCACGTTCACCTGCAGGTTGGTGACGTCGGGGAAGGCCTCGACGGGGGTGCGGCGGTAAGCGGTGAAGCCGTACGCGGCGACCGCCGCGGTGACGACGACGACCAGCAGCCTGCGCTGCACACAGAAGCGAACCAACGACTCGAGCAAGACGTACCTCCGCGGCGCGGCGCGAGGCCGCTCGTCGGGTTGTCTGGGCGCGAGGTCCGGGTGGGCGCGAAGGGCGCGCCGTCACGCCCAGCCGGACACCGCGCCCGCTGGGGGCGCGAAGCGGATCACGATCCGCCGCGAACGAGCAGGCCGAGGGGGCCTACAGAAGGAAGTCGGCCGCTCCGTCGAGGAGCAGCGCGCCGCGCACGACCACGCGATCGCCCGGCATCAAGCCGCTGCGGATCTGGATGCGCTCGCCGATGCTCGAGCCGATCTCGACGGGGCGCCGCACGAACTCACCGCTCTCCTCCTCGACGAAGACCGCGTAGCTGCGGCCATCGACGACGAGCACGCTGCGGGTGGGCACGGTGATGCCGGCGTCGTCCACCGCGACGTACGCCCAAGCGACCATGCCGGGGCGGAGCGTGGGGAGCAGCTCGTCGAGCTCGATCCGGATCGGCGCGGCGCGGGTGACGGGATCGACGACCGCGCCGACGCGGACCACGTCGCCGAACGCGGGCTCGGCGTGCGAGAGCAGCGAGACCCGCACGGCCTCTCCGTCGTGCACCAAGTCGAGATCGCGCTCGTAGAGATCCGCCTCGATCCACGAGCGACCCGGATCACCGACCTCGACGAGCGGTCCCTCGCCCTCGGCCACCGCGCCGCCGGGCGTCGCGCTGCGCGAGAGCACGATGCCCTCGAGCGGCGAGCGCAGCACCAGCGTCGCGCCGCCGCCCGAGCCCAGGAGCCCGACCGTGGCGCGAGCGCGCGCGACGTCCGCCTCGAGCTCTGCGACGCGCGCCTCCGCCTCGACGAGCTCGCGCTCGGTGCCGACGCCGTCGCCCATCATCCGGTGCACGCGCTCGACGGCGCGGCGCGCGGCGCTCAGCGAGGCGGTGCCGCTCGCGAGCGAGGCCCGGCTCGCGGCGGCCTCGGGGCTGCGCAGGGTGATGAGCGCCTGTCCGGGGACGACGTGATCGCCGACGCTCACGTGCACCTCCATCACCCGGCCGGCGACGGGCGCGCCGATCCGCGCGAGGGCCTCCTCGCGGAACACGACGCGCGCGGGCAAGCGGAGCTCGAGCACCTCGCGGCTCGCCGCGATGGTCTCCACCTCGATGAACGCGCGTGAGGGCTCGCGCAGCACCACGTGTCCCTCGGCGGGGATCGGCGCCTCGGCGCTCTCGGTGGCGTGCGGCTCCTCCGCGCCGCCCGTGTGGGCGCCGCAGCCGAGCGCGAGTGCAGCCACGCCGAGGAGGGCGTGGCAGGGGAGTGGGCTCCGATACGACCGGTCGATCACGCGCGGCGCTGAGCACGTCGCGTGCCGGCCGTGCGACAGGCGCCTCGCGCGCCTGCCATCGCCCTCGAGTGTTGCAGTGCGCGACACGCTCGCGGAACGCGACAGCCGATCAGCCGTCGGACCAGCGCTCGAGCTTGCGGTACAGCGTGCTGCGATCGAGCCCGAGGATCTCCGCCGCGAGCTTCTTGTTGCCCTCCACGGCCTCGATCACCCGCAGCACGTGCCTTCGCTCGACGGCCTCGAGCGGCTCGAGCTCCTCGGCGGGTGACAGCGTGCTGGGCCGCTCCCGCAGCGCCTTCTGCACCCGCTCGGGGAGATCCTCGACCGCGAGCGCGCCGCCGACCTGCAGCGCGACCGCGCGCTCGAGCGTGTTCTCCAGCTCCCGCACGTTGCCGGGCCACGGGTAGCGCAAGAGCGCGTTCGCGACGTCGGCGCCCAGCGTGGGCTCTTGCCGGCCGAAGCGTCGCGCCGCGCTCCGCAAGAAGTGGGTCGCCAAGAGGAGGACGTCGGATCCCCGGGCGCGCAGGGGCGGCAGGTGCAGATCGACGACCTGCAGGCGGAAGAACAGGTCTTGGCGGAAGCGCTTGGCCTCGACGTCCGCCTCGAGATCGCGGTGGGTCGCGGCGACCAGGCGCACGTCGAACGGCACCGCCTTGTCCGCGCCGACCGGGCGCACGGTGCGCTCCTCCAACGCCCGCAGCAGCTTGGCCTGCATCGCGAGCGGCATCTCGCCGATCTCGTCGAGGAAGAGCGTGCCCTTGCTCGCGCTCAAGAAGAGCCCAGGCCGCGCGCTGCGCGCGTCCGTGAACGAGCCCTTGGCGTGACCGAAGAGCTCGCTCTCGAGGAGGGCCTCGGGCAGCGCGGCGCAGTTGATCGCCACGAAGGGGCCGTCTTTTCTGGGGCTCTGCTCGTGCAGCGTCCGCGCGATCAGCTCCTTGCCGGTGCCGCTCTCGCCGGTGATCAGCACGGTCGCGTCGGTCCCCGCGACGCGGCTGACTTGGCTCAGGATCGAGCGCATCGCGGTGCTCTTGCTGACGAGGCGTCCGCCCGGGGCGACCTGCTCGCGAAGCTGGGTGAGCTCGCGCGTCGTCCTCGCCTGGGTCACCGCCCGATCCAGCGCGAGGATGACGACCTCCAGATCGTACGGCTTGGTGAGGAAGTCCCAGGCGCCCCGCTTCACGGCGTCCACCGCGAGCTCGATCGAGCCGAAGGCGGTGATCACCACGACGGGGAGATTGGGCGCGGCCTTGTGCGCCCGCTGCACCAGATCGAAGCCCGACAGCGCGCCCATCCGCAGATCCGTGAGCACCGCGTCCAGGGTCGCGGCGTCGGTGTCCAGGCGCTGCGCGGCGAGCTCGCCCGAGGCCGCCGTCTCGACGCGAAAGCCCCGCAGGGTGAGCGCCTCGGCCAGGACCTCGCGCGCGGAGGCGTCGTCGTCGACGACCAAGACGGTGCCGCGTTCAGTCACCGCAGCGTCGTGTCTCCGATGCCCGGGCGACGCAAGCGCTCGCACGACGCTGGCACGCCGAGTGCTCAGGGGGCGTCTCGCGTCGCGCCCGGTCGGGCCGTCGCAGGAGGCACCCGTCATGTTCACGTCCGCAACCGTCCGCACCGTCCCCTTCCTCGTGCTCGCGCTCACCGCTTGTGGCGGCCCCGCGACGAGCACGGCCACCACCACGCCCGCGCGCACCAGCGACAGCGCCGATCGCCGCGCGAGCTCCGCGAGCACGTCGGCGAGCGCCGGGGGTGAGACGAGCGCTTGCACGCTCGAGAGCGTGTACTTCTCGTTCGACTCGAACGATCTCGACGGCGGCGCGCGCTCCGCGCTCGCGAACGACGCGGCGTGTCTCCGCGCCCGCCCCGAGCAGAGCGTGATCCTGGTGGGCGGCGCCGACGAGCGAGGCACCGAGGAGTACAACCTCTCGCTCGGCGACCGACGCGCGCGCGCGGTGCGCGGCTACCTGACGGACTCGGGCGTCGATGCCGGTCGCATGTCGGTGAGCACGATGGGCGAGGAGTGGGCGAGCGGTACCGACGAGACCTCCATGGCGCGCGATCGCCGGGTGGACGCGCGGGCGCGGCGATGAGCGTGCCCAGGGCCCGCATCTTGGTGGCCGAGGACGACGCCTCGGCGCGCGAGGTGATCGAGCACCTGCTCGCCCACGCGGGCCATCACGTCACCACGGTGGCAGACGGCGACGCCCTCTCCCGCGCGCTGGACACCGCGGCGCGCGAGGGCACCCCGTACGACCTGCTCGTGAGCGACGTGCGCATGCCGGGCGAGGGCGCGTTCAGCGTGCTGCGTCGGGCGCAGCGCCCGCGGACCATCCTGCTCACCGCCTACCCGGAGGACTGGGTCTTCTTCAACGCCTACCAGCTCGACTGCCTCTGCGTGATCGCGAAGCCGTTCGACGCGAGCGAGCTCAGGCGGATCGTCTCCCTCGTGCTGACCGATCGGGGCGCGCCGCGCGCGGCGGCGGGGTGAATCACAGCGGGGGCGTCGCTCGGTCCGGCGCGCCAAGCTCCGCGAACGCATGCGCCTGACCTCCAAGCTCACGGCCGCCGTCGGCCTCGCGATGTTCGTCGTGCTCTCGGCGAGCGGCTTTCTCCGGGCTCGCGCGGAGGTCGCGGCGTACGAGCGAGACATCACCCGGGATCACGACACGATGTCGCGGGTCGTGTCCGAAGCGATCGAGCACCTCGCCGCGCGCGAGGGGCCGAGCCGCGCCCGCGAGCTGGTCGAGGACCTCAACGAGCGCGACCCTCGCCTCGAGATCACCTGGCTCGAGTCGACGCCGCCCGACGTGCACACGCACTCGCGCATCGAGGTCGTGGACGGCGAGCGGGTGCTGGTGACCCACGCGCCCATCTTCGATCGCGACGGAACGCCGAGCTCCCTCCGGGTGATCGAGCCGCTGTCCGACGAGGACGCGCTGGTGGTCGCGTCGTACGTGCGCGCCGCGCTCGCGGCGCTCGCGCTCGCGCTGGTGTGCACGCTCGTGATGCTCGCGCTGGGCACCGTGCTCGTGGCGCGTCCCCTCGGCGCGCTCGGGGCGCTGGCGCGCAGGGTGGGCGAGGGCGATCTCAGCGCGCGCGCGTCGGTGGGCAGCGACGAGATCGGGGTTCTAGCGCGCGAGCTCAACGGGATGACCGCCGCGCTCGCGCAGACCCAGGCGCGCCTGCACGAGGCGCAGGGCGCGCGCGTCGCCATCCTCGAGCAGCTGCGCCACGCCGACCGGCTGCGGGTGGTCGGCGAGATCAGCTCCGAGGTCGCGCACCAGATCGGGACGCCGCTGTCCGCGGTGCGGGTGCGCGCGCAGCTGCTCGCGCAAGGAGAGGTCGCGCAGGCCCGGGTCGAAGAGACGGGCCAGAAGATCGTGGACGACGTCGATCGCGTGTCCGCGATCGTGCGGCGCCTGCTCGACTTCGCGCGACGCCCGACGGGCAAGCGGCAGGCGGTCGATGCGCAGCGATGGGCCGACGAGACGCTCGACATCCTGCGGCCGCTCGCGAGCAAGCAGGGCGTCGATCTGGTGCTGGTCCCGCCGAGCGAGCCCGTCGCGTTGACGATCGACGCGGTCGAGATGCAGCAAGCGCTGACCAACCTCGTGATGAACGCGCTGCAAGCCTCGGCGCGCGGGGGAACGATCGAAGTGACGGTCGAGGCTGCGAGCGCGACCTCGAGCATCCACGTGCGCGATCACGGGAGCGGCATCGCGCCGGACGCGCTCGGCCACGTCTTCGAGCCCTACTTCACCACCAAGGCGGCGGGCGAGGGCACGGGGCTCGGCCTCTCCGTGGCCCACGGGATCGTGCGCGAGCACGGCGGGAGCATCGAGCTCGAGAGCGAGCTCGGCGAAGGGACCCGCGTCTCGATCCACCTCCCGCGCAGCGCGAGCCCGACGCGCGCCGACGGCAAGGCGAGCTGGACCGCCAGGCCCCGCCGCGCGTAGCCGCAGGTCGAGCCTCCGAGCCGAGCCGCCGGTCAGCGGACGCGACGCGGCCACGCCGCGAGCAGCACGACGACGCAGCTCCGCCCCGACGCGTCGCTCGCGCGACCCAGGCCCGCGTCGGTGAAGCGGCGATCGGAGAGCGCGCCGCGGTGCGACGGACTGCTCACCAGCGCGTGCCACGCAGCGGCCTCGTCGCGGCCTCGCGCGACCACCTCGCCGACGTGGCGCGCCTCGACGCCTTCGCGCATCAGGCGCCGCTCCGCGTCCCCCTCGTCGAGGACGTGCGCCACGCGGCCTTCGCGGCACACCGCCTCCGCGTGCCGCTGCGCGAGGCGCGCGAGGAGGTGACTGCTCCGGAGCGGCGAGACCTCGGCGCGGTGGCGCAGGGCCCCGATCGCGCTCTCGAGACTCGCGCCCTCCGCGAGCGGGGCGGAATCGAGCACCTCACCGATCGTGCGCTCGGCCACGGGGCGCGGGCCCTCGGGGCGCGCGGCGACGAGCTGCAGCGCGAGCGGCGCGACCAGGCCCTCGGGTAGCTCGATCTCGGTCGGGGACCCGGCGACCTCGTACGCCGTGGTCTCACCGCGGCCGTCGAGCACGTAGAGCACGGCCGCGCCCGTGGACACCACGAAGCTCGCGCGCACCCGCACCGGATCGGTCGAGAGCACGGTGATGCCGCCGAGGCGCGGCGCCGCGAGCCAGAGCGCGCCCTCGTCGGTGTCGGCGTGGGCGCACGCGAGCGGGCTCCCATCGACGGTCATCCGCGCGATCCACGCGTCCACCTGCGCAGCGCCCGTCTCGCCCCGGACCCGCAGGCCGTGCACGGTCGGCGCGTCGGATCCTTCGACCCTCGCGGCCTCGAGGATCTCCGGCGCGGTCGGGGTGCGACCGCGCGCGACCAGCTCGGCCGCGGCGCGCGCGAGCGCGTCGTCGTGCACGCAGTCCTGCGCTGCTGCGGCTGAAGCGTGGAGGGCGACGACGAAGGCGAACGTGAGGACGGGGCGCACGGGCCGAGCATCGAAGCGCGCGGGGACGCGGTAAAGAAATCGGCGCCTCGATCGGGCGACCGCGTCAGTCCGTGGCGCGCGCGAGCCGCACCTCGAAGCGCGCGCCGCCGCCGCGGCTGGTGCCAGCCCGGAGCGCGCCCCCTTGGTTCTCGACCAGCGCGCGCGCCAGCGTCAGGCCGAGGCCGAGGCCGAGCGGCTTGCTCGTCACCAGCGGCTCGAAGAGGCGGCTGATCACGTCGCGGCGCAGGCCCGGTCCGGAGTCCTCCACCGCGATCACCACGTCGGCACCGTCGGCCTGCGCGCTGAGGCGCACCTTGCCGCCGTTGGGCATCGCCTCGAGCGCGTTGCGCGCGAGGTTGCCCACGGCGTCGCGCAGCTGCCGCGTGTCGGCGAGGACCTCGAGCCCTTCGTCGTCCTCCCGCTCTACGGCGACGCTCTCGGGCACGTGCAGCTGCTCGATCACCGCGTCCAAGAGATCGCGCACGGAGATGCGCTCCTTGCTCGCGGGCTTGATGCGGGCGTAGTCCAAGAGATCCGTGATGATGCGGTTGGCCTCGCGCACCTCCTCGCGGATCGCGACGAGGGCCTGCTGCACGTCGGGGTCCTGGGTGAGGTCCAGGCGCTTGAGCAGGATCGCGGCTGCGGTGGAGATCGCCGCGAGCGGGTTGCGGATCTGGTGCGCCAGGCCGCCCGCGAGCTGACCCAGCACCGCGAGCCGCTCCTTGCGCAGGAGCGCCTGGTGCGCGGACTCGATGGACACGGCACCGTCGGCGCCGTCGGCGCTCTCTCGCGCCCTGCGGAGCTCCTCCTCGGCGGCGCGGACCTGCCCCAGGTCGGTGATCACCCCGACCACGTGGGTCACGGTCCCATCGCGATCTCGGATCGGGCTCTTGATGGTGCGCAGCTTCCGCACGTTGCCGAGGGCGTCCGTCGCGGGCTCCTCGGGGATGACCGCCGCACGGCCGCTCCTGAAGACGTCGGTGTCGACCTCGCGGAAGAAGTCGGCCTCGCTCTTGGGGAAGTACTCGTAGTCGGTCTGCCCGAGCACCGCCGTGCGCGGGTGTCCGAGCAGGTTCTCGAACGCGCGGTTCACCATCACGTAGCGGAACTCGCGATCCTTCACGAACACCGGCTGCGCGACGTGATCGAGGATCGACGCGAGGAAGTGCGCCGATTCGGCGGGGACCTCGTGGTGGCCTTCCCCGGCCGCGGGGGTCCTCCGGTCACTGCCCTTCGACGGCGTGGGCCTCCTCGGCCTGCCCGAACCTTCGCGACTCACACGCGGCAGCCTATCAGCTCCGTCGCGCGCGACGGGCTCCCATCTGAGGCGCGTGGTTCGCGCCGGCGACCTCGGCTAGAAACGCCGCGTGAAGCTCGTCGTCCTCTGCTCCGGTCGCGGTTCCAACCTGAAGGCCATCGCGGCCGTCATCGACGAAGGGCGTTGCGTCGCCTCGATCGCGGCGGTGATCTCGGATCGAGCGAGCGCCGAGGCGCTCGCGTTCGCAGCGGCGCGGGGCATCCCCACCGCGATCGTCTCACCCAAGGCGCACGCCGATCGGGCCGCGTGGGACGCCGCGCTCGCCGATGCGGTGCACGAACACACGCCCGAGCTGGTGGTGCTCGCGGGGTTCATGCGGATCGTCGGCGCCTCGATGCTCGCGCGCTTCCCGCACCGCATCGTGAACGTGCACCCCGCGCTCTTGCCCTCGTTCCCCGGCACCGACGGACCAGCGCAAGCCGTCGCCAAGGGCGTGCGCATCAGCGGCTGCACGGTTCATCTCGTCGACGCCGGCGTCGACACCGGACCGATCCTCGCGCAAGGCGCGGTGCCGGTGCATGCGACCGACGACGCGGCGATCCTGCACGCGCGCATCCAGACCGTGGAGCATCGCCTGCTGCCGTTCGTGATCGATGCGATCGCCAAGGGGGCGATCGTCCCGAGCGAGCACCCGCGCTTCGATCCCGCGCTGCAGTGGCCGGAGCAACCGTTCGACGCCCCGACCCGCTGAGGCTCAGCGCCGGACGAGGTGCTCCTCGAAGAAGCCGATCATCCGCTCGTTGAGGCGCGCGGCGACCGCAGGCTCCGAGGCCATGTGGGTCATGTTGGTCAGCGGCAGGAGCTCGAACGGGCGACCGGCGCGGAACATCGTGTCGCAGAGCCGAACCGCGTGGGAGAAGTACACGTTGTCGTCGGCCGTGCCGTGCACGATCAAGAGCGGACGTCGATCCCCTTCCGCTTCGGCCGCGTACGTCAGGACCGAGCTCACCGAGTACGCGCCCTCCGCGCCGTCGTCTTCGGGGAGGCCGACATAGCGCTCGGTGTAGTGGGTGTCGTAGTCGCGCCACTCGGTGACGGGCGCGCCCGCGATGCCCGCGCGGAACACGTCGGGCCTTCGGATCGTCGCCATCGCGCTGAAGTAGCCGCCGAACGACCAGCCGTAGACGGCGACGCGATCCATGTCCATCTCGGGGTGCGCCGCGCCGAGCGCGGTGAGCGCCGCGACCTGATCCTCGAGCGCGATGGTCGCGAAGTCGCCGTCGATGACGCGCTCCCAGTCGCGACCGCGACCCGGCGTGCCGCGTCCGTCGGCGCTCACGACGATGAAGCCGTGATCGGCGAACCACTGCGGGAGCAGCCAGCGATCCCGATCGGCGAGCACCATCCGCGTCGTCGGTCCCGCGTACACGTAGAGCAGCACGGGATAGCGCAGCCCCTCGACGTAGTTGCGGGGCCGCAGCACCGCGGCGCGGAAGTCGCGCTCGCCGACGGTCTCCAGCGAGATCGACGGCGCGAACGACGGCTCTTCGGCGCGGCTCTCCGGCGTGGCGACCGAGGTTCCGTCGGGGCGCTTCACGGTCACGATCCGCGGGCCATCGA